>MIQB01000066.1 GCA_002890585.1 Tannerella sp. oral taxon 808 | reverse complement strand
CATCCCCCCTCCTCCCCCCCCCCGATACATTATATAAGTATGAGAAAGAGCTTCATCACAGCCGTGGCGGCACTTTGCATCGCCGCCGCGCAGGCGCAAAACCCGAAGATCGATGGCATACGCCGAGAGTATGCCGCAATGAAGGCCGACGTGGCCGACCTGCAACGCGCAGGCGCCAAGGGCAAGTGGTACCTCCTCACCATCGACGACAATGCCTACGGCCGACGCTATGTCGGGTCTGATCATTACCGCGCCCGGCTGAACTTCTATTACGAACTGGAGAGCGAAAGCGTCATCCCCATCCTGCGGTTTGCCACCGAAGACGTCGAGGCCGACGAGCAGCGCATCCACCGCGAAGCGCTCTATACCGACGGGCAACCGGTCTACATCTACGAGAAGGACAGCGACAAGGACAACGTCGAGCGCGCCCTCTTCCTCGACGCGGGCGACCCCCTCCAATACACCGAGAACAACAAGCCCCTCACAGGCAACGATGCCACAGATGCCGCCAGCGTACTCCTCTGGCAGGCTGAGAACCTAATGAAGCGTTTCGAAGGATCCTTCGGCGATTCGCCTGAGGATACAGACCTGCCCGAAGACGACGGCGGCGAGGTAATCCCGCTTGGCGACGAGTAGCGCCTCCGCCCCCCCCTATCCCCATATGGCCACCCATAGAAAGAAAGCGATGAACAAGCAAGCAATGCACACATCCACCCCCACCAGTCCGAAGGAGACCCGCCTAGGCTTCACCGGCGTCACCTCCTTCACGGTCGCTAACATGATCGGCACGGGCGTCTTCACCACGCTCGGCTTCCAACTGCTCGACCTGCACACGCCCTTCGCCCTGCTGGCGCTCTGGGTCGTGGGTGGGCTGATCGCCCTGTGCGGCTCGCTTGTCTACGGCGAGTTAGGCGCCACCATGCCGCGTTCGGGCGGGGAGTATCACTACCTCTCCGTCATCTACCATCCCGCCGTGGGGTTCCTCTCCGGCTTCGTGTCGCTCACGATCGGCTTTGCTGCGCCTGTCGCGTTGGCGTGCATGGCGCTGGGGCATTACACGGCGCCGCTCTTCCCCGAGGGCGTGACGGCGCAGATGATCGCCATCGGTGCACTCTTGGTGATCACAGCCGTGCACATGTGGAGTGTGCGTGGGGGCAGCCGGTTCCAGAATGTCTTCACGCTGCTCAAGCTGGCGCTCATCGTAGCCTTCATCGTGTGTGGCTTCATCGCGGGGAGCGACCGGCAGCCCTTCCTGCCCGTGCCCGACGGTGCGGGGTGGCGCGAGCTGTTAAGCCCCGCCTTTGCCGTGTGCCTGATCTACGTCTCGTATGCTTACTCCGGTTGGAACGCCTCGGCTTACGTGGCTGGGGAGGTGCGCGACCCGCAACGCACCCTGCCGCGCTCGCTGCTGTGGGGTGTGACCATCGTAGCGGTAGCTTATGTGGCACTCAATGCCACCTTCCTCAGCCTCGTGCCACACGAAGAGATGCGGGGGAAGCTCGAGGTGGGCTTCATCGCAGCGCAATATCTGTTCGGGCCTACAGGGGCCAGCCTCATGGCCGGAGTGATCGGATTGCTGCTCGTCTCGTCGATCAGCTCCATGATCTTCGTGGGGCCGCGGGTGTCGCAGGTGATGGGCGAGGACTACAGGCTGTTCCGCTTCTTGTCGCACAGGACTCAGCGGGGCACACCAGCCGTGGCCGTGGCCGTGCAGTCGAGCATTAGCCTACTCTTCATCCTCTCCGGATCGTTCGAGCAGGTAGTAACGTTTTCAGGCTTCATCCTGTCGCTGTTCACCTTCCTCTCCGTATTAGGCGTATTCGTCCACAGGCGGCGTTACCCGAAGGTCGACAGGCCCTATAAGACGTGGGGTTACCCGGTGACACCCATCCTCTTCCTGCTGCTGACGGGGTGGACGATGGTCTTTCTGCTCATACAGAAGACGGCGGAGTCGGTGTTGGGCATCTTCACACTTGGCATTGGGTTAGGAGCCTATGCCCTGTGCCGGTGGAGGGAGGTCGTGGCGAGTTATAAGGTGCGGATGACGAGCTACGAGTCCCGCTCGGCCAGTGAGCCCTCGTCCGTGACGAAGTACAAGCTGCAAATCACACGCGACGGCAAGGCGGAGCTCATCATGATGCCTAACCAAGCAGGAAAGACGAAAAGTCCGAAGGGAGGGCATGCACCCAGCCAGCAAGAGGAGACGAATAACCCAAAAGAAGAAACCTCCGACAGCCCGGAAGGGGGAGATCCCCCCGCGGGAGACGGAGATAATAAAAGAGAGAAAAGGAGAAACCCGATGGTGATCACTTACGACAATCAAGACGGAGCGCACGATAACGCGGAGGATGGCCGCGAGCGCGGAATGGAGGGCATGAAGGAGGATGAATATTTCTATCGCTACCGCAAGGAGCTGAGCGACCTCTTCTACAACACGGATGGCGGAACGGCTGAGGGCGGCGGCGAGCCGCAGGAGGTGAAGCCGCAAAGTGAGCCCGCAATGGACGAGACGACACGCGAGCTCTTCCGCCAAGGCCTTAGCGAGGAGACGGAGGACAACAGCCACGACGTAAAGGCGCGTGAAGCCAGGATGTACGCCATGCGCTTTGCCATCCGACTGCTACACTTCTCCAAGGCGGGGGAGGATGCACCGGACGACCCCAATAAGGAACGATTAGAGCAACGCCTCAATGCATTGCTCAACGAGCTGAACCATCATCCGCGGCCGGAGGTGCTGCAGGTGGGGCGCGAATACTTCTTCGACTCCGATAATGAATCAATGGACGACTACCTGACGAAGCTGGTGGATTACTGCTTCGCCGAGGAGCAGCGGCAGCGCGCCAAGGGGCACCCCTTCCGGCGCGGTGGCATCGCCGTGTGGCCTAACCTAATGAAGGGTAAAGGCCCCTTCAACGATGAAGGCTTTATGGGGGTGCACTTGAATTAAAACGGGCGGACACTGGGAGGTCCGCCCCTACACATATACAATTACAATAACACGATATGAATACAGCAAAACATCTTACACTCAGCCTTACGCTGCTGGCTCTTTGCTCTGCCTGCCATTTGCAGACGGGTAGCCTCAAGGAGGCTGCCGAGGCCGGGCTGCGCGGCATCGACTCGGCCTTTGGGACAGGCTTCAGCAGCATGCCTCCCGCCGCAGCAGCAGAACAACAAGCCGAGGTGCAGCCCGACCGCGACCTGACTGACGTGGCACGCTTCATCGCAGGCATGCCACCCGCGGAGGGCGGACGACTCGACTCCTTAGCGCGCACCGATGCTTGGCGCCGCTATGCCACACACGCTGACTCGGCCTGGGCGCGCCATCGCCGCGAACAAGCCGACAGCATCCGACGCTGGGCACAGACGGAGCTGCCCGAGGGAACGGACACGATCAGCACCGTCTTCTATCCCTTCAGCGGGCCAGACTTCTTCAACGTCAACCTGTACTTCCCCAACGCACGCCGCTACATCCTCTTCGGCATGGAGGCGCCCGGCTGCGTGCCCGACCCATGCACCGCAGGCAATCTGACACAATTCCTCGGCGCCTACGGGCAGGAGGTGGCCGACATTCTACGCCTGAGCTTCTTCCGGACCAAGCTCATGGCCACCCGCTACGAGTCGCAAGAGATGTACGGCGTCACACCCCTGCTGCTCCTCTTCTTAGCTCGCGCGGACAAGGAGATCGTCAGCGTGCGCCCCTTCAAATTCATTAGCGGCGGCCAGCGCACCTACTTGGAGGGCTCACCCCGCTACCGCGGAGAGGAGAAGTTCGGCAAGGGCATCGAGATCACCTTCACCGACGCCGACCACCGCACCCTGCGCACCCTGACCTACTTCGCGGCCAACATTGCCGACGGTGGCCTCTCCGTCAACACGCCCACGCGCGACTTCCTCGCCACGATCGACTCCGGATGCGTCGTCTACGTCAAGTCCGCCACCTACCTCATGCACAAGCCTTACTTCAGCACGGTGCGCAACACCGTCCTCTCGAAAGCCTCCGTCATTCTGCAAGACGACTCTGGCATCAAGTACTCCTTCTTCGACCCCACCCGTTGGGACATCCGCCTCTATGGCCACTACGAGCGCCCCATCTCCCTCTTCGGCAACCACTTCGAACCCGACCTCTACGCTGCCTATCGCCGTGGGGGTGTCCGCCCGTTGCCCTTCCGGCGTGGCTACAACAGCCAGTCGAATCAGCTCTTAGCGCGCCGCCTCCGCCCCGGCGAGAAGCCCGCAGCGAAGTGAAAGGAGCATTATAGTACACGATCGATGATTCAAGAGAAGGCATCTCCGCTTGCGGAGGTGCCTTCTTTCATTTCTCCATTCGGGTGACGCAGCTCATATGCCAGCAAGGTGGCTTGCACACCGCGTGCAAGCCACCTTGCAGCCGTCGTGCAAGGTAGCTTGCAGACACCCTGCAAGCCTGCTTGCAGCCATCGTGCAAGGTAGCTTGCAGCCACCGTGCAAGCAGGCTTGTAGACCCCGTGCAAGGCAGCTTGCAGGCATCGTGCAAAAGGACAAGGTGCTTGCGAGCATGCTGACAAGGTGCTTGTACGCATGCTGACAAGGCGCTTGTACGCTACTGTACAAGGTGCTTGTACGCATGCTGACAAGGTGCTTGCGCGCATGCTGACAAGGTGCTTGTGCGCTACTGTACAAGGTGCTTGCGCGCATGCTGACAAGGCGCTTGTGCGCCCCCTCCCCCTCTCTTTACTTCTTCAGGTCTGGGTAGCTGATGCGGGTGTGATACATCGTTTTGAGCTTCTCGATGAAGGTCGTCTTGATCTTGTCAATGTCGCGGAAGGTCAGCGGCGCATTGCGCAGGAGGCCGTCAGCGATCTGCCCGTCGATGATCTTATCCACGAGCGCGCGGATCGTCTCGTCGGTGTATTCGTTCAGGCTGCGCGAGGCAGCCTCCACCGAGTCGGCCATCATCAGGATCGCCGTCTCCTTTGTGAACGGGTTGGGGCCGGGGTAGGAGAAGAGCGACTCGTCGACCGGCTCGCCCGGGTGAGCGTTACAGTAAGAGTTGTAGAAATACTTCGCCTTGCCCTCCCCGTGATGCGTGCGGATAAAGTCGATGATGGCCTTGGGCAGCATGGCCTTCTCAGCCATCTTAATGCCCTCCGTCACGTGGCTAATAATGATCTGTGCACTCTGCTCGTAAGGCAAGTTGCGATGCGGGTTCACGCCCTTCGTCTGGTTCTCGGTGAAGAAGGCTGGGTTAGTCATCTTACCGATGTCGTGATAGAGCGCTCCGGTGCGCACCAACTGCGTGTCGGCGCCGATCTTGGTGCTGGCTGCGGAGGCGAGGATGGAGACTTGCAGGGAGTGCTGGAAGGTGCCGGCGCACGTCTCGGAGAGCTTCTTGAGCAGCGGCGTGTTGATGTTAGAGAGCTCTACGAGCGTAATGGGCGAGACGTAACCAAAGGCCTTCTCCATCATGTAAATCAATACGTAAGAGAACATGAGGAGCACGAAGTTGATGCCGAAGTAGAGCCCCATTCGCCAGTCGATCTTATTGAAGTCGCCGTCTTGATAAAGCGAGAGTCCGATGTAGCCCAACATGTATGTCAAGGAGATGAAGAAGGCACACCGCAGCAGCTGCGACCGCTGCGAGAGCTCCTTCAGGCTGATGACGAAGACGACGCCTGCCATGATCTGTAGCAACAGGAACTCGTGTGGGAAGGGGGCCACGAGCGAGCAGATGAGCGCCGTGACGAGGTGGGTGAAGAGCGCCGTGTGGGAGTCGAAGAAGGTGCGCACCACGATGGGGATGATGGCGAAGGGCAGGATGTAGATGTTCAGCAGGTCGTAGCGCACCGAGAGCTCGGAGAGGAGGCAGGGCACGAGGATGCACGTGAGGATGAAGAGGCGGTTCTTGCGGCGGAAGTAGAGCTCCGGCCGGAAGGAGAGGAAGTAGAGCGCGCAGCATGTCATGATGCCAAGGATGAGGATCACCTGGCCGAGCAAGGTGATGCCATCGCGGCGGTTGCCCCCCGACTTGGTCTCGTGGACGATCTTCAGCGAGCGGAGGATATTGTACGTACGCCCGTCCACCACCTCGCCGCGATCCACGATGCGCTCGCCCGCCTGCACGACGCCTGTGGAGAGGGTCACCTTCTGCATCAGTGCCCCTAAGGCCTTGTCTGACATCTCGGCGTCATACGTCACGTTGGGCAGCAGGTACTTGTCGAAGTTGCTCGCCCGGAGCTCGCCTCGATCGATCGACTCCGGCGCCTCGTTAATGATCAGCTCGTAAGCCGACTTCTCGGAGTGGAACCGCTTGATGTCTGCTTGTGTGGAGACGCTGTTCTTGATCAGCCTCACGCGTGTGTGCCGTTCGGTCGTCATCCGCTCCATGTCTTGTGCTGAGACGATGCCGTCGGCGTAGAGCGTGCTGAGCTTCTTGGTCAGGTATTGCCAGATGGGCGTGCTCATGGTGTGTTGCTCCACGTAGTCGTTCTTCAGTTTGCCAAGTGCCTGTTGCGTCACGCGTTCGTCCACCCTGAAGTAGGGTTTGAAGCGCGACCGCAGGCTGTCGCGTTCGGCCTTCAGCTCTTCGTCAGTCTTGTAGATGGGGAAGTCGCTCGGAGCCGTCAGCAGTCCGTAGCGCCAAGGTTTACCCTCGTGAAACTGGTAGCGAAACTTCCCTTCGCGTGGGAAGAAGTAAGCAATCACAGCCGCCGTGACCACGAAGTAGAGGAAGGCTTGTATGGCTGTTTTCATTGATTTTGTTGCATGCATAGTGGGGGAGTAGTTTAAGTAGTGGTTAAGAAGTAGCTCCTACTTCTTTGCCCGCAAAGGTCGGAAAAAAGGGTGCGGAGGGCGGCAGGAATAGGGCGCCTTCTTCTCCCCATGGGGCGCGGCGGATACTTTTGCGGGCGTAGTAACAATGTAAAAGGCTAACAAGGACTTATGCTGTTGAAGAATCTATTCCTCACACTCATGGCCGGCTCCTTCCTGCTGGCGGCTTTGGTGAACGGTCTGCGGGGGCAGATGGCTAACTGCGTCGTAGGCGCTGTGTATGGCAGCGTGTTGATTTACGTCATGTGGTTGATGTGGCGCGTCCCGCATGTAGACATGGTGTTTAAGCGCTGGATGCGGTGGAACGAGGAGGCCATTCGCCAGGGTGGGGCGGTCTACCGGAACTGCCGCGTGACACCGGAGACGGAGCTTGTGGCTTATCAGCTCTGCGTGTCGTACCTCATCAGTGCGGCGCGCGTGTGGTCGCCTTATTACGTGAAGCGTTCGCCCCAAGCGCGCTGCATGTGCATAGTCTTCACCGCCCTGACGCTGATTTTCGGTTGGTGGTCGCTGGTAGGGCCCTTGGCCACGATCCGTACGCTGTCTGACAGCGGCTGGACAACAACGGCAGAGCGCGTGATGGCAGAGCCGAATTAGTCACCCCCTTCGTTATTCAACGTGAGTTCGATGTGGGGCAATTCATTCGCCGATATAGGGGGATGGGACTCCCCCCCTTGCACGATGTCTGCAAGCAGGCTTAAGATCGCCTCTTAAGCCTACTTAAGATCGCCTCTTAAGCCTACTTAAGAGCACCTCTTAAGCCTACTTAAGAGCGTCTCTTAGACAGGCTTGGTCTGTGAGCGCCCTGTAGGGGCGCCGGATGATAGCCCGGGGCGAAACCCCGGGTTCCCGAGGGCGGAACCCCGGGCGGGGAGATGTTCAATGATGGATGATTCCCGAAGGCGGCCCCCCGGGTTCCCTTACGTCGGACTCACGTTATTCAACCTCCGCACCCTTTCGGCCACCTCCTCCATGAGCCACTTGGGCGTGGAGGTGGCGCCGCAGACGCCGACGCTGTGCACAGCGGGTGGGAGCGGCTCGGTGATCTCCTCTGCACCGGAGATGAAGACGGAGTGCGGGTTGGCCTGCCGACATTGCTCGTAGAGCATCTGGCCGTTGGAGCTCTTCTTGCCGGCCACGAAATAGATGCGGTCGTGGCGCGCGGCAAAGTCGCGGATGGTGGAGAGGCGGTTGGAGACTTGGCGGCAGATGGTGTCGAAGTATCGGAAGCGGGCAGTGGGTGCGATGCGTGCGCGGATGAGGTCGACGACACGGCCGAAGCCCTCGAGCGATTTGGTGGTTTGGGAGAAGAGGTAGATGTCGCGCGTGAAGTCGAGGCGTTCGGCCTCTTCGGGGTGTTCGATGACGATGGCCGTGCCCTCGGTCTGGCCTACGAGGCCGTTCACCTCGGCGTGGCCCTTCTTGCCATAGATGACGAGCTGCGCCGGGGTGCCCTTGATCTCGTTGTAGCAGCGATGGATGCGGCGCTGCAGTTGCAGGACGACGGGGCAGGTGGCGTCGATGATGCGGATGTGGTGCTCGTGGGCAGCGCGATAGGTGGAGGGCGGCTCGCCGTGGGCACGCAGTAGGACGGTTCGCCCCTCAAGCCGCGCCAAGTCGGCATGCTCGATGGTGTGTAGGCCGATGGATCGGAGCCGATCCACCTCTAAGCTGTTGTGCACGATGTCGCCGAGGCTATAGAGCTCGTCCGTGCGGCTAAGCTCGCGCTCGGCGCTGCGGATGGCGTTGACAACGCCGAAGCAAAAGCCCGAATCCGGGTCAATGGTTACGTCTACCATGTGCTTGGTCAGTCAGCTCTCCGTGGCTTGGTGAAAGAGGCGGAGCAACAGGGCGCGTTGCTCCGGGATCGTCAGGTGGGTGTTGTCTAACTCGATGGCGTCGTCGGCACGGCGTAGGGGGCTCTCGGCGCGCTCCATGTCGAGGCGGTCTCGCTCGCGGACGTTGCGGAGCACCTCCTCCATCGATACCTCCGTGCCCTTACCCCGCAGTTCGTCTACACGTCGCTGCGCGCGCACCTCGTCTGTGGCGGTGACGAAGATCTTCAGCTCGGCCTCGGGGAAGACGACCGTGCCGATGTCGCGCCCATCCATCACGACGCCTTTCTGTCGACCCATCGCCTGCTGCTGCGCCACCAATGCGCGCCGCACGAAGGGGAGCGATGCGATCCGACTGACCTGCGCTGACACTTCCATGCCGCGAATGGCCGCTTCCACTTGTTCGCCGTTGAGATACGTCTCCGATCGCCCCGTCGCGGGGTTGACGCGGAAGGTGATGCGGATGTCGCCCATCTGCTTTTCTAACGCCGCAGTATCGATCTGCCCGTCTGGCGCAAGCAGTCCGTGGCGCAGGGCGTAGAGCGTGACGGCGCGATACATGGCGCCAGTATCTATATAGGTATAGCCGACCTCCTGGGCCAGCTCGCGCGCCATCGTGCTCTTGCCGCACGACGAGAGCCCGTCAATGGCTACGATGATCTTCTTCATAGAGGGGGGAGTTATTTCGTTGGTGTATCGGGATGCGCCCCGAAGGGGCAGCTCATCACCAGCCCAGGGCAACGCCCTGGGGCGGATGTTGGCGGTAGTGGTTTTTCCCTTTCGTCTATTGAAATGACCCTGTCGGGGTCATTTCAATAGACGAAAGGAGAGGGGGCGGGCTTCATCCTCCCGGGGTGCCGCTTCGCTCTACCCCGGGCTGATGATGAGCTGCCCCTTCGGGGCGCATGTAAAGTCTCTCAGGGGTTGTCTTCATTCAATGATATCGCCACCCCCAACATCAGCGACATGGCGGAGGGATGGTAACGCGCGGCAGAGACGCTGACGTCGAACCGCGAGACGTGCAGCCCCGCGCCTGCGGAGAATCCGCCTAACCGATTGCCCCCTTCCTTCAGCTTCATGTCCATGCCCGCCTTGGGGTTATAACCGAGCCCAACCCAGAAGTTGCGCGAGGGCACGAAGTCGACGCCGAAGACGAAGTGCTTGGCCAGCGTAGAGACGAAGCTGTCGTCGGCATCGCGCTCCTTGAGCGTCTCATCGATGTATTTGAATTTCCATTGATTGAGGTGCATCGCCGTGACCGAAAGGCGGATCGGGGCGTGAGCCATGCGTTTGGTGAAGCCCATTTGGACATCCCACGGGAGGCGCTCGCGACGCGAATCGTAAGCCTTCAGCTGCGCCCCGATGTTCTTCAGCGTGATGCCGAAGGAGAAGTCCGACTCCTCGTCGAAGTAGCTCAGCCCCGCATCGGTAGCCAGCCCGAAGGCCGTGTATTCAGCGATGTGTGAGTAGAGCAGCTTCATTGAAAGTCCGCCGCGCCAGCGCTCCGAGAGGTCGTAGGAGTAGGTGGCGTTCAGCCCCGCGTCCATGGCTGAGAAGTTGCCCGTGAGGTTGCGCTGCGCGTCGGCCTCCTTCATGCTCCCATAGTTGATGTAGGAGATCCCGACGGCCCATGCGCCACGTTCGCCGTGTGTGCGTGCGTAGATGGCGTTGCCCACGTGGATGCCGGAGATGTAATTCATGTAGCCCACCCCCACCATGCCGTTCATCTCGCCCCCCAAGAGTGCAGGGTTGTGGAAAACTAAGGCTGGGTCGGCCTCCACGAGCGAGACCGTATGCCCCCCCAGTGCACCGGCTCGCACCGACGTGGGGAAACGTAAAAACCGGAATACTTCGTTGCCATTTTGAGCCGCAAGGCATGCGGGAAACAGGCACAAAAGCCCGATCAACCGTATAATCTTCATCTTGTTCTATTAATAAAAGAGGTGGGCAAAAGTAGGACAAAAGGCCCCCCTGAGACCTTTCCCCGGGGCGCGTTACCCATAACGCGAAAACGCGCCGGGTATTTTCCACGGGCCGATCAGAGGGAGAACGATGCACGCCCCGAATTGTCTCGAAACAACGGCCCCAACCGGGGGTCGGTGGACGAATTGTCTCGAAACAACAGCCCCAACCGGGGGTCGTTGGACGAATTGTCTCGAAACAACGGCCTCAACCGGGGGTCGTTGGACGAATTGTCTCGAAGCAACGGCCTCAACCGGGGGTCGTTGGACAAATTGTCTCGAAGCAACAGCCTCAACCGGGGGTGGGTGGAGGAATTTCCTCCGGGAAACAGCCTGACGAAGCGCTCCTTACGCCCTCTGGCCAGTGGCATGGACTATAAATACATCACACTCTCATTGCCCATATTGAAGAGCAAGTCGACGATGCTGAGGTCGGGCAGGAAGCCGTGCTTGCGCTCGAAGACTTGATAGTAGGGGTGCAGTGGCGGCAGATCCGGGTGCACAGGGCGCGGCTGGCGCGGCGTGAAGGCGCTGCGCAGATCGTCCGTCGCTTCGGGTGCGTAAGCCTCGGTCAGGCTGACCGTGGGGCGGATGTCGAGCAGCTCGCAGACGAGCGATTGTAGCGCCAAGTTGTAGTCGAGCAGGTAGGTGTAATGTCGCTCGTAGAAGGGTGCGAAGTCGTCGGCGTAATACGCGAAGAAGGGGCTCATGCCGTAGGCCGATGTGAGGGCGTGCCAGTGGAGGCGTTGCCAGTGGCCGTGGTCGGAGATGCGGATGTCGCGCGTGGGTGCCTTGGGGTTGTCTGGCCGGGCAACGGGTACGGTGAGCGCCTGCACACCGCCGGCGGTGGCGATGAGGCAACGGTTGCGGAGCGTTTGTTTCGGGTAGTGCTCCCATGCCTCGATCTGCACGGTGGCCGTGCGCAGCATCAGGCTGTAGTAAGGGATGGGGGCGAGGTAGGCTGTGGGGAGGAGCATCGGAAGCGGCGGCGGAGACAAAAAGAGAGAGCACCCGAACGTGTGTCCAGGCACTCTCTCTCTCTTCTTTCCTGTCAGTCAATAAAAATGACTTGCGGTGCGGTGGCGATCATGCTTCCGAGATCACCTCGAAAGGAATATTCACCGACACTTCTTTATGCAGCCTTACTATGGCGTTGTACGAGCCGACCTCCTTTACGGAGTCTTCCTTGATGTG
>MIQB01000065.1 GCA_002890585.1 Tannerella sp. oral taxon 808 | reverse complement strand
GCCCATGTAGCTCATATGGGTATCAGCCACATGGATTAGTGGGTGTGTATGCGCACAGGCTCCCCGTCTCCTTCACTCCGAGCAGTGAAGGGGATGCATAGCCTCGTAGGGGCACATCCATCCGGCCTGTAGGGCCGGGGGACGATAGCCCAGGGCGAAACCCTGGGGGGGGGGGAACCCTGGACGGAATGAATGATTGATGATTGATCGTCCCCGCCCGGATCATGCGCCCCTTGCCGGGGCGTTTGTAGGGGCGAATGATTATTCGCCCCTACTGCCCGGGGTTACGCCCCTATCGTCCGACCCCCGGGGTTACGCTCCTATCATCCCCCCCCCGGGGTTTCGCTGGCGGGCTATCGTCCACCGGGCCTACAGGCCGCTTCTGTTTTGAACATCGGAGGGGGTGTGAGGGTATATTTGCCGCCGCTTTCGCATGAGGGAAGGCATCACCATAGACAGAGAAAAGATGAACAAGGAAAACAGGATAACGGGCCGGCTGTCGCAGATCGTTGGGCCGGTGGTCGACATCAGCTTCGAGCGCGAGTCGGGCGACGAGGCCCTCCGCCTGCCGTCCATCCACGACGCTGTGCACATCACGCGCCCGGATGGCCGGCCGCTCGTGGCCGAGATACAACAGCACATCGGCGAAAACACCGTGCGCACCGTAGCGATGGACTCCACCGACGGCCTGGCGCGCGGCATGGAGGCCGTGTCAGACTATACGCCCATCCGCGTGCCCGTGGGCGAGCAAACCAAAGGGCGCGTGCTGAACGTGATCGGCGAGGCCATCGACGACCTGCCGCCACTCGATGCCACCGGTGCCCTGCCCATCCACCGCGAGCCGCCGAAGTTTGAAGACCTCTCCACCTCGCAAGAGGTGCTCTTCACCGGCATCAAAGTCATCGACCTGCTCGAGCCCTACCTCAAGGGCGGCAAGATCGGCCTCTTCGGCGGCGCGGGCGTCGGCAAGACGGTGCTCATCAAAGAGCTTATCAACAACATCGCCCGCAGGCACCACGGCTTCTCCGTCTTCGCCGGCGTGGGCGAACGCACGCGTGAGGGCAACGACCTGCTGCGCGAGATGATCGAGTCGGGTGTCATCCGTTATGGCAAAGCCTTCCAAGAGGCGATGGTGCGCGGCGACTGGGATCTCTCCTTGGTCGACCCCGAGGAGCTCAAGCAGTCGCAGGCTACGCTCGTCTTTGGGCAGATGAACGAGCCGCCCGGCGCGCGCGCCTCCGTGGCGCTAACAGGCCTGACCGTGGCCGAATCCTTCCGCGACGCAGGCGGCGGGGCGAACGACATCCTCTTCTTCATCGACAACATCTTTCGGTTCACCCAGGCCGGTAGCGAAGTCTCGGCGCTGCTCGGGCGCATGCCCTCGGCCGTGGGCTACCAACCCACGCTGGCCACGGAGATGGGCGCCATGCAGGAGCGCATCGCCTCGACGAAGAACGGATCCATCACCTCCGTGCAGGCCGTCTACGTCCCCGCCGACGACCTGACCGACCCCGCCCCGGCCACCACCTTCACCTACCTCGACGCCACCACCGTGCTCAGCCGCAAGATCACCGAGCTGGGCATCTATCCCGCCGTCGACCCCTTAGACTCCACCTCGCGCATCCTCGATCCGAACATCGTCGGCGAGGCTCATTACAACACAGCGCAGCGCGTGAAGCAGATCCTGCAACGCAACAAGGAGCTGCAAGACATCATATCCATCCTCGGCATGGAGGAGCTCTCCGACGCCGATCGCCAGACCGTCAACCGGGCGCGGCGCGTGCAGCGCTTCCTCTCGCAGCCCTTCTCCGTGGCCGAACAATTCACGGGCGTGCCGGGCGTCATGGTATCCATCGAAGACACCATCCGCGGCTTCAACATGATCCTCGACGGCGAGGTGGACGACCTGCCCGAGCAGGCCTTCCTCAACGTCGGAACGATAGACGACGCCCGCGCCAAGGCCGAGCGTATCCAATCGCAGACGGGTAAGTGATGGCAACGCCGGTGTTACGACTGAAAGTGATCTCCCCCGTGGCGACCGTCTACGAAGGCGATGTGCTGCGGGCGGTGTTCCCCGGCGGCGCGGGCCGGTTTGAGGTGCTGCCCCGCCATGCGCCCCTCCTCGCGTCATTAGTCAAGGGGCGGATCGCCTACATCACGCCCGATGGCGAGGCGCACGAGGCGGTGATCGGCAGCGGGTTCGTGGAGGTGAAAGACAATGTGATCACGGCCTGCGTGGAATTGTGAGATGTGATGTGTATATAATACGTATAGGAAGATGGAACAGACCTATTCTCATAAGGTGGTAAACACCGTGGTCATGGGCGGCATTGCGCTCTTCGGCGCCCTCGAGCTGATGGTCGTGCGGGTGTTCTTTGCAGAGCATTACAGTCGCCACCTGCTCTTCATCCCGGTGTACTACATGGTGCTTGGCGCGGCGGTGCTCCTGCTCGTCTCGCGCATAGAGAGCCGGCGGCTACACCCCGGGCGCGCCGTGGCGCGGATCATGTTGCTCAACGTCTCGCAGCTCCTCCTCTCCATCGGCTTGCTGATGGCCTACGTCTACTTCACGGGTGAAGATCACAGCACCTTCCTGCTCGTCTTCGGCCTCTTTTACATCTGGTTCATGTGCCTCAAGGTGTTCGTCTTTTACAACATCGAGCACCAACACAAGCACGCTAAACGGCACGGGAGGAAGCATGGCAAGCACACTTAAAACCCTCCTCGTCTGGCTGTGCGCCGCCCTGACAATCGGCACCGCCAAGGCCGAAGCACACGAAGATGTGAACGCCGTCGATCTCATCTTCGAGCATGTGCAAGACACCTACGAGTGGCACATCACCACCGTCAACGGCCATCCCGTCGCCATCCCCCTGCCCGTCATTGTCCGCTCGTCGCAGCGGGGCACGTGGCACGTCTTCTCCTCGTCGCGCCTGGCCGCCGGCCGCACCTACGAAGGCTTCCACATCGCCACCACCGGCGATCGGGCAGGCAAGATCGTAGAGTCCGCCCCCGACGGCACGGAGCAGCGCCCCTTAGACCTCTCGCTGACGAAGAACGCCCTCGCACTCGTCATCAACTCCCTGCTGATGCTCGCCATCTTCCTCACCGTTGCGCGGTGGTATCGGCGTCACCCGAAGCACGCCGTGCCGGGCGGATTCGTCGGTGCGGTGGAGATGCTCGTCATGAGCATCGAGGACGACGTGATCCGCAAGAGCATCGGCCCGCGCTACGCCCGCTATTCGCCCTACCTGCTGACGGCCTTCTTCTTCATCCTCATCAACAACGTGATGGGCCTGCTGCCCACCTTCCCCGGCGGCGCCAACACGACGGGCAACATCGCCGTGACGTTCGTCTTAGCGGCCTGCACGACGATCGCAGTCAATGTCTTCGGCAGCCGTGCGTATTGGAAGGACATCTTCTGGCCTGACGTGCCGATGTGGATGAAGGTGCCCGTGCCGCTGATGCCCATCATCGAGCTGTTCGGCGTCATCTCAAAGCCCTTCGCGCTGATGATTCGTCTCTTCGCCAACATCATGGCGGGCCACTCTGTAGCGGTGGCCCTCACCTGCCTGATCTTCATCACGGCTCGGATGGGCGTGGCAATGAGCGCCGGCATGACGTTCTTCTCCGTCCTGCTGTCCGTCTTCATGGGCTGCCTCGAGCTGTTGGTGGCCTACATCCAAGCGTATGTATTCACCATGTTGTCGGCCATCTTCATCGGACTATCTCAACCGCACGAGTAGGGGCAGACCTATGGCGTCTGCCCGATTCCTATAGATCATTCATCAAATAACAAATCGAGAATTATGACATCAATGTTGAGCACGCTGTTGCAGGCAACAGCAACGAGTTGGGGCCCCTTTGCTGCCCCATTGGGCGCGGGTATTGCCGCGATTGGAGCCGGCATCGGCATCGGTAAGATCGGCGCAGGCGCCATGGAAGCCATCGGGCGGCAACCTGAGGCAGCCAGTGATATTCGTATGTCGATGATCATCGTGGCGGCCCTCATCGAGGGCGTGGCCCTGCTGGCAATTATTGTCTGCCTGATGGCAGTGAACAAGTAAACCCGATCATGTCACTACTGACGCCAGACTTCGGGCTGCTGTTTTGGATGCTGCTCTCCTTCGCCATCGTCTTCGGACTACTGGCCAAGTACGGCTTCCCGGTCATCACTCGGCAGGTGGACGAGCGGCGTGAGTACATCCGCCAATCGCTCGACGCAGCCGACGAGGCTAACCGTAAGCTGGCCGCCATCAAGGACGAGACTGACGCCATGCTCAGCGCTGCGCGTGTGCGCCAGACTGAGCTCATGAAGGAGGCAGCAGCCGAGGGGGAGAAGATCGTGCAGGCGGCCAAAGACCGGGCGGCTGCCGAGGCGCGCAAGCTGATGGACGAGGCCGGGCAACGCATCGATGCGCAACGGATGAAGGCAGCCGACGACCTCCGCCGAGAGGCCGCCCGCCTCTCCGTCGACATGGCGGAGAAGATCATCCGACGCCAGCTGAGTAATGCCGACAGCCAAGAGGCGCTCGTCAGCCGACTGTTAGACGAGGTGGAGCGGGACGAATCGAGTAGCCAGATATGAACGAAGGACTCATCGCTCGGCGCTATGCCAAGGCGCTCTACGCCTACGCCGCGGAGCTTGGCCAGGAGCAGGTGCTCTACGGTCGCATGCAGACGTTGGCGGCTGCGCTGGCCACCCTGCCCGACCTGAGCGAGGCGCTGCGTAACCCCACCCTCTCCCTCCGCGACCGGGCGACGCTGCTCAACGAGGCCGCCGGACCGCAGCCTGAACCGTCGTACCTCGCTTTCGTTCGCCTCGTTCTGGCGCGCCACCGCGAAGAGTCTCTGCGCGCGATCGCCCTCGGGTACACCGACTATTACCGCCGGAAGAAGCATATCAGCATCGTCCGCCTCGTCTCGGCCGTGCCCATGAGCGACGAGGCGCTGGCGCGCATCCGTAGGCAGGTGGCACTGCGTACACACGGCGAGGTGGAGTTTGAGAACAGCGTAGACCCTTCCATCGATGGCGGCTTCATTTTCCGCCTCAACGATTACCGCCTCGACGCCTCCGTCAAAGGGCAACTCGGCCGCATCCGCCGTGAGCTTTACAAGTAGAAGTAAGAAGTAGCATAAGTAGTTAGAAGTAGCTGCGCATCGGCGTCCATACCATAGCCTTATAACTACTTCTAACTACCGGGCGACCACAAGGGTCGCCCCTACACCGGGCGACCACAAGGGTCGCCCCTACTGCTGGGCGACCACGAGGGTCGCCCCTACACCGGGCGACCACAAGGGTCGCCCCTACTGCCGGGCGACCACGAGGGGCGCCCCTACACCGGGCGACCACAAGGGTTGCCCCTACACTGGGCGACCACAAGGGTTGCCCCTACTGCCGGGCGACCACAAGGGGCGCCCCTACTGCCGGGGCGCAGCCCCATAACTACCCATTAGAAGAAATGACAGATCAAATCAAAGTGAGCGAAGTCTCTGAGGTGCTCAAGATGCAACTCGAGAATATGGATACCCGCCTCCGGTTTGAGGAGGTCGGCACCGTGCTGCAAGTCAGTGACGGCGTGGCCCGCATCTATGGCCTGCGTAACGCTGAGGCCAACGAGCTGTTGGAGTTCGAGAACGGCATACGCGCCGTGGTTATGAACCTCGAAGAAGACCATGTCGGCGCCGTGCTTCTCGGTCCGACGGATAAGATCGAAGAGGGCTTCACCGTGAAGCGCACGGGCGAGATCGCCTCTATCGACGTGTGCGAGGGCATGCTCGGGCGCGTCGTCGACCCGCTTGGTGTGCCCCTTGATGGCCGCGGACCTATCGACGGCGACCGCTGCCGCATGCCGCTCGAACGCAAGGCGCCCGGCGTCATCTTCCGCCAGCCCGTTAGCCAACCCCTACAGACAGGCCTCAAGGCCGTCGACGCCATGATCCCCATCGGGCGCGGGCAGCGCGAGCTGATCATCGGCGACCGCCAAACGGGCAAGACCGCCATAGCCATCGACACCATCCTGAACCAACGCGACAACTTCCGCGACGGCCATCCGGTCTATTGCATCTACGTCGCCGTTGGGCAGAAGGGATCCACGGTGGCATCCGTTGTCCAGACGCTGCGTGAGAAGGGCGCTTTGGACTACACCATCGTCGTGGCGGCCAACGCCTCCGACCCCGCCGCCATGCAATACTTCGCACCCTTTGCTGGCGCTGCCATCGGTGAGTATTTCCGCGATACGGGGCGCGATGCACTCGTGGTCTACGACGACCTCTCGAAGCAGGCCGTCGCCTACCGCGAGGTCTCCCTCATCCTGCGTCGCCCTTCCGGCCGCGAGGCCTACCCCGGCGACATCTTCTACCTCCACTCCCGCCTCTTGGAGCGCGCCGCCAAGATCATCGGCCAGCAGGAGGTGGCCGAACGCATGAACGACCTGCCCGAGAGCCTGCGCGGACGCGTGCGTGGCGGCGGATCGCTCACCGCCCTACCCATCATCGAAACACAAGCCGGCGA
This sequence comes from Tannerella sp. oral taxon 808, assembly GCA_002890585.1. GTDB lineage: Bacteria > Bacteroidota > Bacteroidia > Bacteroidales > Tannerellaceae > Tannerella. The sequence continues at coordinate 5,390 of MIQB01000065.1, read as the reverse complement.
CGTCTCGGCCTACATCCCGACGAACGTTATCTCCATCACCGACGGACAGATCTTCCTCGAGGTCGACCTCTTCAACCAAGGCGTACGGCCAGCCATTAACGTCGGCATCTCCGTCTCGCGCGTCGGTGGTAGTGCCCAGATCAAGGCCATGAAGCAGGTGGCCGGCACGCTCAAGATCGACCAGGCGCAGTATCGCGAACTCGAATCGTTCACCAAGTTCGGCGGCGACCTCGATCCCGTCACTGCCTTCACCATCGACAAAGGGAAGAAGAACACCCGCCTGCTCATCCAGCCGCAATACGCACCGATGCCTGTGGAGGAGCAGATCGCCATCCTCTACTGCGGCACGCACGGCCTGCTGCGTGACATCCCCGTCGACCGCGTCCACGACTTCGAGCAGATGTTCCTTCGCATCCTCCGCGACAGCCACCGCGCCGACGTGCTCGACCCGCTCCGCGCTGGCCGCCTCGACGCCAGCGTCACCTCCGCCATCGAGTCCGTAGCCGCCTCCATCGCCTTCACCGATCCCGCGCCAGCGAAATAGGAGCGCCGCAGTCAGGGTGGGCGCCTTCATTTCCAATTTGAATTGGGGAGGGCATCCCATCCGGCATCCTGTTTTTCACTGTTCACTTTTAGTTCGATCTCATGCCCTTAAAAGAAATCAAGCATCGCATCAACTCCGTCAGCAGCATCCTCAAGACCACTGCGGCCATGAAGATGGTCTCCTCCGCCAAGCTCCATAAGGCGCAGAACACGGCCAACGGTATGTTGCCCTATGCCGATGCCCTACGCCGCGTGACTGATGCCCTTCTGGGTACGGACTATGCCGGCCCACTCTCTGACAGTCGCCCGGTGCGCCGCACAACCCTCGTCGCCTTCGCCTCCGACAGCTCCCTCTGCGGTGTCTTCAACGCCAACGTCATTCGTGAGACCCTCCACACCATCGACCGCCTCTGCGCCGCCTCACCCGAGGCCGAGGTCAGCCTCTACACCATCGGACGGAAAGCCTACGAGGCCCTGGCCAAGAGCGGTTGCACCGTCCGGGGGCACCTCGAGGGCATGGCCATGCACCCTGACTATGACGCCGTGGCTGCGTTGGCCGACGACTTCATGCAGCAGTTCATCGCCCGTCAGACCGATCGCGTCGAACTGATCTATCACCATTTCAAAAGCACCGGCACACAGCTCCTCGTCCACGATCCGCTCCTGCCGCTCGCCCTCCCCACGCATGCGGATGCGTCCACGCCGACGGACTATCTCGTCGAGCCGTCGCGCCAAGAGCTGCTCGAGGCGCTGATCCCAAAGACCATCCGCCTGAAGCTCTACGCCGCCGTCCTCGACTCGAACACCTCTGAGCACGCCGCCCGCATGCTCGCCATGCAGACCGCCTCCGAGAACGCCGATCAACTGATCAACAGCCTGACCGTGGCCTACAATAAGCAGCGCCAGCAAGCCATCACTACTGAGCTGCTCGACATCGCTTCCGGAACGAATAACTAACGTCCGACGTAAGAATGGAGGGCGCTTTCCTCCGGAGATGAGCTTGCGGGACTCCCGCAAACGCCAACCGCTTTTCCGTGAGACTTGCGGGATTCCCGCAAATGCCAACCGCTTCTCCGTGAGACTTGCGGGACTCCCGCAAACGCCAACCGCTTTTCCGCGAGACTTGCGCAACCTGCGCAAACGTCTCGGCAAATGCCGCGGAACCCAGCGCAAACGTTCCACCGACTTTATTCATCCATTGAACTCATGTTTGCTAAACGATCGGAAACCGTGTCTCTCGGATGACAGCCCGAAAACAGATCGGTATAAGCATTCGCCAAGCCGGCGCCGCAGGCCTTGTCCGCGCCCCGGGGGGCTCGGGCTATCAGGCCGCAACAGGTATACGCCCTGAAAGGGCAAATCAACCCAGCCCAGGGTAACACCCTGGGTTGTGGCGACGCAAAAAAATCCCCTCTTCTTGTCAATCAGTCCCCGACCTGCACGGCAGCTGATTGACAAGGAGAGGGGGGCGGGTTAATATCGTGTTCCCCAGGGTGCCACTCCGCCTTCCAGGCGTCGCTCTACCCTGGGCTATCATCCAGCGACCCTTCAGGCCGCACCGGGTACATGTTTGCAAGCCATTTTCATTCGACTATATCTCACATGCGGGGAAGCCCCCCCACATATACCCGGCATTTTTCACTTTCCGTTTACAGCCGATACCGATCCATATTGCTGTCCTGGATGCGCTCCTCACTCACCTTCTTGCGGCCGGCGGAGAAGCGCCACGTCAGGCCGGCCATAATGCTGAGCGGCGCCGACTCCGCCCACTCGCGGTTGTGGAGCATGGCGTTGCGGAGGATCGTCTCGCGGCGCCGGCGCGCCAGCAGGTTGCGGCCCGTCAGCGAGAGGGTGACGCCGCTCTTCGCGAACGTGTAGCGCGCGCTCAGGTCGGCCTTGAAGCGGTCGGCGATCCACTTGTCGTTCATGATCCACGGCGAGGAGTAGTTAGCGTTCAGGTCAATGCTCACCGCGCTGGCCACGGTCCATGTGTGGCGCATGGAGACGAACGCCTGCGTGATGCGCTGCTTGTACTGGCTCTCGGGCAGGTACATGTGCTGCAGCTCCACCTCGGCTGAGAGATGCCACCACGGGCGGAGGCGGCCGCTGAAGCTGTACGACACGGCGTATTCATACTTACGCGCGGTGTTGAGGTTGGTCACGAAGAGCGTGTCGCCGCTGCTGTAAAACATGTTCGTGATCGGGTTCGGTGAGTAGCCCCAACGCAGGTAGAGCGTGTGCGCGCCGGTGGTCAGGCGGAGGCTGAGGTTGTCGTCCACCTCGGCCTTGAGCAGCGGGTTGCCGACGGAATATTCGCGCTCAGACATCTTCACGGAGTAATGGGTGAGCAGCTGGAAGGGCGGGCGGAAGAGCGTGCGCGAATAGCTGAGGTTGGCCGAGAGTCCGCCGGGGAAGTTGTACGACGCGCGGACGGAGGGGTAGAGGCCGGTGTAGGTCTGGCGGATGTCGCCGCCGTGCGAGCGGAGGTCGGTGTGCTCCATGCGCACGCCAGCGGAGAGGTAGAGCGGGCCGCGTGAGTAGTTGCCTTCGGTGAAGGCGGCGGGGATCTGCTCCACATAGCGGAAGCGGCTCTCGGTGGCGGGTCGGCCCTCCTCGGTGTATCCATTATCGTTTCGCATGGCGGTGTGCGCATACTTGCCGCCGGCCATCAGCTCAACCTCTTTGCTGAGGCGGTGGGTGTAGGCGAGCTGTGTGTAGAACATCTCCGAGCGGCTGCGATCGGTGTTCACCTCGCGGCGCCGCAGCGTGTTGGGCAGGGTGTACAGCACATCCCAACGCGCCTCCTCGTCCTTCCGGTCGTGGATGTAGTTCGCTAACCAATTCACCTTCTGGCGCCCGTCTTTCGAGGCATAGCGGTAGTTGCCCATGAGGCTGCTGGCGAAGGTGGAGTAATCCGTCTCCGTCGTTCGGGTATACTGTTCGCGTAGGCTGCCACGCTGGATCTGCTGCGCGCCCTCGGCGTAGTTCGTGGGTGGGAACATGTGCGTAAGCGAGGCCTCGAGGCTGAAGGTGTGCAGCTCGTTCGGGTGGAAGCTCAGCCCTGCGTCCGCGTTCAGGCCGCGGCGCCGATCGCCGTACGATGTGCCGTGGCCCGTGCGCTCCTCGCCGCTTTGTAGGAAGGTGGTCTCGCGCCGGCTCTTGACGCCCGCGCTGCGTCCGGTGCCGAAGTTGACGTCGGCAAAGGCGCTCCACTTCTCTTTGCCATACGTGATGCCTGCGGCGGCAGACTCGGTGAGGAGGGCGCGGCGGCGGGCATCGTAGCTCATGCCGTAGTACGAGAGGCCGCCGCGGAGGAAGCCCGAGACGCCGTAGATCGATCGGAGGATGATGTCCACATAGCCGCCGCGGTTCGAGGCGTCGAGGTCGGCGCTGCGGCCAGCGTGCACCTCGATGCGTTCTACACGGTCGATGGGGATGGCGCTCAGGTAGTCGTAGAGTCCGCCAGCGCGTTGCTGCCGGATGCCGTTGATGCGGATCTCGCCGGGGAGCCCAGCGATCGAGACGCCGTCAGACGAGTAGCTGACTAAGGGCGTGCGCACAAGGGCGTCGACGGCCGTATAGTCGGCCTTGAGCGGCAGCGAGCCGACGTCGAAGATGAGTCGCCCATCGCGGTTGCTCACGGCGCGCCGCTCGGCCGTCACCATCACCTCGTCTAACTGCTGCGTGGCCGACTGGAGGGTGATGTCGCCTAAATCAACGGCGCCCGCGATGTCCACTTCCTGCTCGTGGAGCACCTTGCCAAACGACCGCACCGACAGCGCGTAGTGACCCGTCGCCGCAACGCGCAGGGTGGTGGCGCCCGTGCTGTCTGTGAAGGCAAAGGCCGCGGCATCGGCGGCTCCGGGCGCTTTGAGCGCACACATCAGGTTGGCTGCCGGCGCACCGTCGGGCTCTAACACCCGCAGCCGGACGTCGTGCAGTTGCGCGGCGGTGAGCAGCGGAAGGAGTGAAGCGAGAAGGATGAGCGAGGAGGTAATCCCTCGTCGCAAGAGGCATGTGTGATAGGGTCGTGTTTCCATTGTGTCTCGTTGTTTGATGGGGTGAGTAATCGGATGACAAAAATACGGGGGGGGTGGGATATCATCCACCGCAGGTACGCCCTGAAAGGGCAAATCAACCCAGCCCAGGGCAACGCCCTGGGGTTGCGGATGCCAAAAGAAAATCCCCCGCGCTCTGCAAACCTTCCCCCACCCTGCTGGAGCAGGGTGGGGGAAGGTTTGCAGAGCGCGGGACGGCGGATGCGGCCATTCGACCCAGGGTGCCGCTCCGCTCTACCCTGGGCTGGGTTAATCTGCCCCTCCGGGGCGCCCCGGGCTATCGTTTACCGGGCCTACAGGCCGGATCAGACCACCGAGCACGTTGCTGTTCGGTGGTCTTGTTGTATACGCGCTAATGCACCCATTAGCCCATGTGGGTGCCAGCCATATGGATTAGCTGGTTCGACCCATATAGCTTAGATGGTTCGGCCCATATAGCTTAGATGGTTCGGCCCATATAGCTTAGATGGTTCGACCCATATAGCTTAGATGGTTCGACCCATATAGCTTAGATGGGTCGACCCATGTAGCTTAGATGGGTCGAGCCATGTAGCTTAGATGGGTCAACCCATGTAGCTTAGATGGGTCAACCCATATAGCTTAGATGGGTCGAACCATGTAGCTCATATGGGTGTCAGCCACATGGGTTAGTGGGTGTGTATGGCAGCTTGCTACGCACCGTCTTCACTGCAGTTGAAAGGGATGCCGCGTTCGTCAATGTGCCCCCCCCCCCTCAGGCCTTGTCCATCTCCCCCCCCGGGGTGCGGACAAGGCCTGCGGCGCCGGCTT
>MIQB01000064.1 GCA_002890585.1 Tannerella sp. oral taxon 808 | reverse complement strand
CCATGAGAGTTCGGCGAAGCAGACTTCCATGTCGATGTCCATTTGCTTCAGGAGCTTTCGGTTTACGGTGCCGAGGGTGGCCAGTGTGCGTCCTGCGGCTGTGGTGAGGGTCATGCCTGCGGCGAAGAGCTCGTTGGTGAAGGTCTCACGCTTCACCTTCCGTTCGTCTATGCCGAGGCGCTGGAGGATGTTGTCCACATGCACCTTCAGCTCATAGACTGACGTCTGTTCGTCAGCGTGCAGCCAGCTGTTCTCCGTGCGCAGCCCACTCATCCAAAGCCCCAATCGGTACTCCTCTTCGTAGCCTGCCAGGGGCGCATCGCCTTCCGCATTGCGGTGTGTGTAGCAATTGCCGAACTCGAAGAATCGGAGGTCTTTCTGCTTATGGTTTACGTTGTATGCCACGCTTTGCAAACCGCCGAAGAGCAGCGTCTGTCGCATCACGTTCAGGTCGGCGCTCAGCGGATTCATCAGTGTCACGCAGCGTTCGGCGGGTAGGGTGGTGAGGCCCTCGTAGTAGGCGCGGCGTGTGAGCGAATTGTTCATGATCTCGTGGAAGCCCGCGCCGCAGAGCTGTTCGGCGATGAGCGTTTCCATCCGGTAATTGCGATCCGTCGGCGTGCGATAGCTCAGTGTGGATTGCAGGCGGTCGCCAATCGCTACGTTGTTATACCCATAGATGCGGAGGATGTCTTCGATCACGTCCACGTCGCGGCGGACGTCGATGCGGTAGACGGGCACACGCAGCGCGAGGCCCTCAGGCGTCTCATGGGCGATCGCTATTTCTAACGAGCGGAGGATGCTCTTCACCGTCTCTTTCGGGATCGCCTGCCCGATCGTCTCATTGATCTTTTGGTAAGTAATATCCACGGCATACGGCTCGACTTTGTGCGGGTAGACATCCTGAATCTCACCCGTGATGCGCCCGCCAGCCACCTCGCGGATGAGCAGTGCGGCGCGCTTGAGCACGTCGATCGTGCCATTCGGATCCAGCCCACGCTCGAAGCGGAAGGAGGCATCCGTACTCAGCCCAAAGCGACGCGCCGTGCGGCGGATCCATGTGGGGTGGAAGCATGCAGACTCAAGGAACACGTCCGTCGTCTGCTCCGTTACGCCTGAATCTAATCCGCCGAATACGCCACCGATGCACATCGGCTTCTCGGCGTCGCAGATCATCAGGTCGTCGGCTGTGAGTGTGCGCTCCACACCGTCGAGCGTCGTGAACGGTGTGCCCGCAGGCATGGTGCGGACGAGGATCCGGTTGCCGGCAATCTTCGCCGCGTCGAAGGCGTGGAGCGGCTGACCGAGCTCATGGAGGACATAGTTCGTCACGTCCACCACATTGTTGATCGGTCTGAGGCCGATGGTCACTAATCGGCGGCGCAGCCACTCGGGACTCTCGCGGACGGTCACGCCGCGGATCGTCAGGCCGGAGTAACGCAGGCAAGCTGCCTCGTCGATGGCCTCCACCGTGATAGCCGACCCCGAAGGATCATCGATGCTGAAGCCTTCGATCGATGGGCGCTGAAGCGCTGCGGGTGTGCCTTGTTGCTGTAGGTAAGCCGCCAGATCGCGCGCCACGCCGAAGTGCGATGTCGCATCGACGCGATTCGGCGTGATGTCCACCTCCAACACATGGTCAGTCTCGACCTTATAATACTCCGCCGCGGGCAACCCCACGGGCGTGTCATCGGGCAAGACGATGATGCCGTCGTGGCTCGCGCCAACGCCGATCTCATCCTCGGCGCAGATCATGCCGAAGGATTCCTCGCCGCGTATCTTGCTTTTCTTGATCACAAACTCCTTGTCGCCGTCGTAGAGCTTCGTGCCGATCGTGGCCACGACGACCATCTGTCCGGCGGCCACGTTGGGTGCACCACAGACGATCCGGAGCGGCTCAGCGCCACCCACATCGACCGTTGTCAGGTGTAGATGATCCGAATTGGGATGCGCCGTGCAAGTCAGCACGCGCCCCGTGACAAGTCCCGCGAGTCCACCGCGAACGGACTGCACCGTCTCCATGCTGCCCGTCTCGAGCCCGATGGAGGTAAGTGCTGCCGCCACCTCGTCAGGTGTCAGGTGGAACGGCAAATAATCCTTCAACCAGTTGTATGAAATATTCATCGTGTAATAAATAGGTAGTAAAAAGTAGTAGAGGATAGTTATGCGGCCTGTGACCGCGGTAGTTATAGAGGGTAGTCAGAAGAAGTGAAGTAGGTAGTAGTTTGAGGTAGTCCCACCCCTAAGTGTCCGTGAATTATGGACATCGTCTTCCGCTTGAATCATGTTTGAAACCATTTCTGCTTGATGATAATTCCCCGCCCGCTTAAACAGGCGGGCAAATGTAGACGGGGGATCTGAAAACGAAAACCTGGCGTAGCGCTGTGGGGGCTGACTATTTTTGGCCCCGCTCCCCCCCTTAACATTACTCATCCAATGAAAAGAACGTATCAAAGCCTGCGCGCATCATGCCTGATCGGCGCCATCGCGGCGCTGCTGTGCACGGCGTGCAGCAAAGACACCACGGCTGACCGGCTGAAGGGCAAGTGGCAACTGCAAACGGTGGAGGCGGAAGGCGTGAGGCACCGCGTGGACACGGTGTGGTACAACTTCCAGTCTGAGTCGCTCTTCATGTATCAGATCTACCAGCCCGCAGCGCGCCGCTATATATACACGTATGGCTACAAGACGCAGCCCGACGACCGCACGCTCCGCCTGCAATTGGCCAATTACACGATCAAGGTCAAGGACTTCCTGCCGCTTACGGACTGGCCGTCGGGTGTGCGCACCTTCCGCGTGGAGCATGTGGACGGCCGGCAGCTGCGCCTCGAGAGCGACGGACGGCGGTATGTGTTTCGGCGGTATTAGGCAGGAGGTGAGGAATGGTAGTTCCCCGGAATACCCCGGCCGGGGCGCGATGCGGAATGGTGTCGGCATCGTGTGCGCAGACGAATGATCGGCTCGCCTAAGAATCGATCCCGTGGGGTGACTTCCAAACTAATCGGGTTTTTGAATGTATACGCCGTATGGACAGCCAAACCCAAATGGGTTTTTGGATGTATACGCCGTATGAACAGCCAAACCCAAATGGGTTTTGGGATGTATACGGCGTATGGACGGCCGACCCAAGTGGGTTTTGGGATGTATACGCCGTATGGACAGCCAAACCCAAATGGGTTTTGGGATGTATACGCCGTATGGACAGCCAAACCCAAGTGGGTTTTGGGATGTATACGCCGTATGGACGGCTAACCCAAGTGGGTTTTGGGATGTATACGCCGTATACAGTCCAAAACAGAGTCTGTTTCTGAGCTTATACAAGGTATACAGTCCAAAACAGAGTCTGTTTCAGGGTTTATACAAGGTATACAGTCCAAAATAGAGTCTGTTTCTGAGTTCATACAACGTATACATCCAAAAACAGAGTCTGTTTCATGGTTTATACAAGGTATACAGTCCAAAACAGAGTCTGTTTCTGAGCTCATACAACGTATACAATCAAAAACAGACTAAGGAGGCTTATCCCGCTATGAATCACATAGCGAAACGCGCTACGGATGCCAGTCTCGCGATGCGATCCACTGCCATCCGTAACCCATAACCCATAATTCCGGAAATAACGAGGGGATTCCGCGCCCTCGGACGTAGGCTACACTTCCCGCTCGCCGGAAAGGATCTGCCGGAGGTCTTCGGAGGAGACGTCGGCAGCGATTCGGCCGTTGTGAGCCACGCAGATTGTGCCGCGCTCTTCGGAGACGATGATGACGATCGCGTCCGTCTCCTTCGACATGCCCAGTCCGGAGCGGTGGCGCAGGCCCATCTCCTTGGGTAGGCTGACGTTTTTGGCCACGGGCAGGATGCAGCCAGCGGCTACGATGTGCCCGCCGGCGATGATCATGGCGCCATCGTGCAGGGGGCTGTTCTTGAAAAAGATGTTTTCGATCAGGCGCGCATTGACGTCGGCCGTGAACATTTCGCCGGTCTGGGCGTAAGCCGAGAGGTCCATCTCTTGCCGGATGACGATGAGGGCGCCCGTCTTCTTGCGGGCCATGTTCATGCAGGCCAGGACGACGGGGGCGATGTAATCCTCCTGCTCGGTGCCGGAGTGGCGGCGGGAGAAGAGCTTGGCCACAAAGCGCCAGCCGGGGTTGGAGCCGAGGGTGACGAGGAAGCGACGGATTTCGTCTTGAAAGAGCACGACGAGCACGATGAAGCCGACACTGATGACGCGGTCGAGGATGGCGCCCATGAGGCGCATCTCGAGCACTTGCGAGACGATGACCCAGACGATGACCACGGAGACGATGCCGCTGAAGACGGTCAGTGTGCCCGAGCTTTTCATCAGTTTGTAGATCTGATAGGTGAAGAAGGCGACCAGCAGGACGTCGAGCGCATCCTTGATGCCGAAGGTGATGAACATAGGGGAAGGGTAGTTAAAGGGTAGTAGGGGCGAATAATCATTCGCCCGGTAGTTAGAGGGTAGTAGGGGCGAATAATCATTCGCCTGGTAGTTAAAGGGTAGTAGGGGCGAATAATCATTCGCCTGGTAGTTAGAGGGTAGTAGGGGCGAATAATCATTCGCCCGGTAGTTAGAGGGTAGTTAGAAGTAGTAGGGGGGAGAGCGGCGGATCATTTCGGGGGGAGCAGTCGGCGGGTGAGTCGGACGGCTTCCACGGCGGCTCGGACGTCGTGCACGCGAAGGATGTTGGCGCCGTGCATCAGGGCGTAGGTGTGGAGCACGGTGGTGCCGTTCAGGCTGTCGTCGGGTGTGCCGCCGAGCAGGCGGTAGATCATGCTCTTGCGCGATATGCCGACAAGGAGGGGCTCCTCGAAGCGGGCTTCGAACTCGCTGAGGGCGCGCATGAGGGTGTAGTTCTGGTCGAGGGTCTTGGCAAAGCCGAATCCGGGGTCGAGGATGACGTCGATGACGCCCAATCGGCGCAGTGTGCGCAGCTCGGAGGCGAAGTACATCATGACAGCTTCCACCACATCGTCGTAGTCCGTCTGTTGCTGCATGGTTCGGGGCGTGCCGCGCATGTGCATGAGGACGTAGGGTACGCCCAGTGTGGCGATGGTGGCGTACATGCCTTCGTCGAGCGATCCGCCGGAGATGTCGTTGATCATGGCTACGCCGTACTCCTCTACGGCGCGGCGGGCGATGGCCGAGCGGAAGGTGTCGACGGAGACGGGCACCTGCGGATAGTCGCGCTGGAGGCGGCTGAGCACGGGCTCGAGGCGCGCCCACTCGTCGGCCTCGCTGACGTCGGCTGCGTCTGGTCGGGAGGAGTAGCCGCCGACGTCGATGAGGGCGCCGCCCTCGCTGATGATGGTTTCGATGCGCTTGACCACGTCGGCCTCGCTCTGTTGCCGGCTGCCAGCATAGAAAGAGTCGGGCGTGGCGTTCAGGATGCCCATCACTATGGGTTCGTCGAGCGAGCACAGGGTGCCCTTGAGGTTGATTGTTTTTCTGTTCATGTATGTGATTAGTTACGAGTTACGGGTTACGAGTTACGGGTTACGAGTTACGGGTTACGAGTTACGAGTTACAAGTTACGGGGTACGAGTTATGGGAGAATCACCCGATGGTTATGCGCCAGATGAAGGCAACTAACGATGTGACAACGATGCCCAAAGCGAGCGGGAGGGCTACGGAGAGGGCCGTCCACTTCGCGCTGTGGGTCTCTTTATATATGGTGTAGATCGTCGTGCTGCACGGGTGATGGAGCAGGCAGAAGAGCATGAGGCAGACGGCCGTCAGCAGGTTCCACCCGCCGGCCAGCAGGATGCGCTTCGTCTCCATGTCGCCGCCCTCCATCAGCACACCTGCCGCGCCTGCGTCGCTCTGCCCGAGGACGAGCAGCGTCAGCATGAGCACTGTGGGCATGACGATCTCATTAGCCGGAATAGCCAAGATGTAAGCGAGCAGGATGACGCCGTTGAGCCCCATGATCCACCCCGGCGTGTTGAGCCATCCGATCAGATGCTCCGCGATGCTCATGCCACCCACCGAGAGGTTGCAGCAAAGCCAGATGACGGCGCCAGCAGGGGCTGCGAAGACGACGGCGCGCCAAAGCACGATCAGCGTACGGTCGATGATGGAGGTGTAGATGGTGCTCCAGAAGCGGGGTGGGCGGTAGGGCGGAAGCTCAAGGTGGAAGGTGGAGACCTCGCCCCTGAGCAATGTACGCGACAGCATCCACGAGGAAGCGAACATGAGGGCAATGCCCAACAAGACGACGGCCATCACAGCCACGAGGGAGGCCAGTCCGCTGTAGCGTGCAGGCACAGCGGCGCCCACGAAGAGTGTAGCCAGCAGGATCTGCGTAGGCCAACGTCCGTTGCAGAGCGAGAAGTTGTTCGTGATGATGGCAATGAGTCGCTCGCGTGTGCTATCGATGATGCGTGTGGAGACGACGCCCGCGGCATTGCAGCCGAAGCCCATGCTCATCGTCAGGGCCTGCTTGCCATGTGCCCCGGCGCGGCGGAAGAGTTCGTCGAGGTTGAAAGCTACGCGGGGCAGGTAGCCGAAGTCTTCCAAGAGCGTGAAGAGCGGGAAGAAGATGGCCATCGGTGGCAGCATGACGGAGACGACCCACGCGGTGGAGAGGTAGACGCCATCGACTATTAGCCCCGTGACCCACGCCGGTGCACCGAGGCTCACGAAGAGGCTGCGCAGAGCCGGATGAGCCAGCCCCACGAGCAGGTCGCTCAGCCACGAAGAGGGATAGTTAGAGCCGATGATGGTCAGCCAAAAGACGCCTGCCAAGAGGGCCACCATGATGGGGAAGCCCCACACGCGATGCGTCAGGATGCGGTCTAACCGCACGTCCATGGGCAGGCGGCCGCGGCGATTGCCCTGCGTCACGACGTCGCGACAGATGGCCTCGGCCTGCGCGTAGATGTCCTCCATCCATTGGTCGTGGAAGTTGTTGCTGATCTGGAGGTGGATGTTCTCGGCCAAGGCATTCAGCGCGTCGTTGCCAAAGCGTTGGCGCACGCTCGGGTCTTGCTCGATGAGTCGGAAGGCGATCCATTCGGCGTTCGAGAGGTCGGGGTGTGCATGGGCGACGGCCTCGGTCAAGACGCGGATCCGGTCGGCCGTGGCGGGCGGCAGGTTTGTGGCGCGGTGCGGGTGGCAGACGTAGGTGCCCGTAGCCACCTCGTGCATCAGCTCCAACAGCTGATCGATGCCTTTTCCCGATCGCGCTGAGCAACCCGCCACGGGGATGCCCAACCGTCGCGAGAGGGCGTTGAGGTCGATGTGGATATGGTTACGCTCGGCCTCGTCGAGCAGGTTGACGCAGAGCACGGCGCGGTCGGTGATCTGTAGCACTTGCAGGATGAGGTTCATGTTGCGCTCAAGGCGCGTCGCGTCGGCCACCATGACGGTCACGTCCGGATGGCCAAAGAGGATGAAGTCGCGGGCGATCTCCTCGTCCTCCGACGTGGAGGCGAGCGAGTAGGTGCCGGGCAGGTCGACGATACGATACATGTTGTCGCGGAAGCCGAAGAAGCCCTCGGCCTTGCCCACCGTCTTGCCGGGCCAGTTGCCCGTGTGCTGCTTCAGCCCGGTCAGGGCGTTGAAGACGGTGCTCTTGCCCGTGTTCGGGTTGCCAGCTAAGGCCACGACGAAGCGTTCTCCGCTGGCCCGGTCGCCGCGTCGCTCTAATCCATGTCCCGCAGCCTTGGGGCAGTTGGCGCAAAGAGATGTGGTGTTTGTTGTCGGGTTCATAGTCGGTCTATTGGGGAGGGGGAAGAGGGGTCGCTTTCAATAAGGATATAGCGCGCCTGATCGTGGCGCAGGGCGATGTCTGTGCCGCGCACGGCATAGGCCACAGGATTACCCATGGGGCTAATCAGATCGATACCCACTGTGCTGCCCCGCACAAAACCCAGGTCGAGCAGGCGGCGGCGCAGCGCTCCGCGGCAAGAAGGCGACAGGCCCACGATGTGCGCCGTCTCACCCAGACGGAGGCGAGTGAGGCGCCGGGCATTGGCGTCGGGGCAACGACGCACTTCATCGTCCGTTATCGGTTCCATATTGATTGCCCCGAGCGCCACCATGGGTAGGGTGAAGCGTTCGCCCTCGTAGCGGAAGGCGAAGGTGCAAGTCGTGAGGTCGGTAATGAAGATCACGGAGTCCTTCGTCAGCCCCCGGTCAGCAATCTCGGTAAAGAGCGCGCGGTTGTCGTCCTCCACATGCGTGATGCGCCACCAAGAGTGCGGGCGCAGGGTGTGGCTGTCGTCGCCGCGGTCGGCCACCTCAAGCGAGCGCGTAGGGATCGGGTCGCCGTGCGGATCGAAGAGGGGGTTGCGCAGCAGGGAGACGATACGCTCCTGCTCGGCGTCGCTGATGCGGTGCTCCATGTGGTCGGCACGCTCGTGCCATTCGGCGGGGGCGTAACCCGAGTGCTCGGCCAAGTATTGCTCATAGATGCGATGTGCTCGGACGATGCGCAGGGCGTGTTCGCGCCCCGTGTCGGTCAGTTGGAGGCATTCGCCTGCGGTCAGTTCGCCCCTGAGCACCAATCGCCCGACGGCCGCGGCTGTGCGATCGCCGTCGACATGGCTCACCTCGTCGGCCGCGAGGCTACCCCCCTGCTCGTAGATGGCCTTGAGGAGGTCTTCTTCCGCTTCCTGTTCCTGCCTGCGGTCGCGCCCCCGGAGCGTCGCGAGGATGCGTGCGATGTGGCTTTTGTCTCTTTTCATTGGGGGAGGTTGTGTATATATATAATGTATGGCATAAATGACGGTCGCAAAAGTAAACAGCCGATGGCGAAAGAATTGGCGCATAGAGAATGGGGGCGCGCCTTACTTTTGCCCACCGAGAAAATCGAACAGATACACAGCAATGAAAGAGTACACATATCCCGAAAAGAATAGCGCCGACCATGTGGCAGAGCCAGTGGTGGAATACGAAACGGACACGCTGATAGATGAAGAAGATGTCGCGCCGTTCCTTCGCGTGCCTATGGAAGAACTTAGAGCAGAGATTTATAGAAGACATGATGCGTGGTTGCGTGGAGAGGTGCGGGGCTATACAACAGAAGAAGTACGGAAGATCGCATCTCAATGGAAGAGCAAATAAGGCTCATTTGGCTGCCTGAAGCCATTATTGATTTTGAACGCATTTACGACAGTCATGCAGCGAATAGTCAGCAAGGAGCCGATCGTTTGAAGAGGCGCATATTCGAAGCGGCAGACACGTTAGCCATCTTTCCCACAGCAGGGCAGGTAGAACCGTATTTGCAACGTCCTGGGGAAATCTATCGATCGTTTGTGGCAGATAAGCGCTACAAATTGATCTATACGATAGAAAATAACGGCACACTTGTCAGTATTCAAGGTATATGGCCATGTAAGAGAGACCCCAGATGCATGTCTTCATTCATATTCAACAGATTAAGATCCCTATGACCAACGAATATTCCCCCGACGATCCAATCGATGACATCGCGCCGTTCCTTCGCGATACTCCTATTGAAGATCTTATACAAGAAGTGATCGAGAGCCGAGATGCATGGCTCCGCGGTGATAGGAATGGCTACACAATGGAGGAAGCGCAACAGATGGCGTCCCAATGGACAGCCAAAAACAACCCCAATTCATAACCATATAAAGAGAAGAATCAAATGGAAAAGTTAGCAGACATCGGGCTGATTGGGCTCGCCGTGATGGGCGAGAACTTGGTGCTCAATATGGAAAGCAAGGGCTATACGGTGGCCGTGTATAACCGTACGACGGAGAAGGTCGACCGCTTCGTTGGCGGGCGCGGGCGGGGCAAGAAGTTCATCGCCACACACTCTGTGGAGGAGCTCTGCCGATCGATCCGGCGGCCGCGCAAGGTGATGATGCTCGTCAAGGCCGGGCCCGCGGTGGACGAGCTGATCGAGCAGCTCATCCCCCACTTGGAGCCGGGCGACGTGATCATCGACGGCGGCAATACGCACTTCCCGGACACGATCCGGCGCACGCGATACGTCGAGAGCAAAGGCCTGCTCTACATCGGCACGGGCGTCTCCGGCGGCGAGGAGGGCGCGCTCCATGGGCCGTCGATGATGCCCGGCGGATCGAAGGCCGCGTGGGAGCTCGTGCGGCCCATCTTCCAATCCATCTGCGCCCGGGCCGATGGCATGCCCTGCTGCGACTGGGTGGGCGAAGACGGTGCGGGCCACTTCGTCAAGATGGTGCACAACGGCATCGAGTATGGCGACATGCAGCTGATCTGCGAGACGTACCAGATCATGCGCGACCTCTTAGGCATGTCCAACGCGGAGATGCACGAGGTGTTTCGGGAGTGGAACCAGGGTGAGTTGGACAGCTACCTGATCGAGATCACGCGCGACATCTTGGCTTACCGCGACGCGTCGGGCACGTACACGCTCGACACCATCCTCGATGCAGCCGGGCAGAAGGGCACCGGCAAATGGACCGCCACCGCAGCGCTCGACGAAGGCGTGCCCCTGACGCTGATCACAGAGGCGGTCTTCGCACGCAGTCTCTCGGCGATGAAGGACGAACGCGTCGCCGCCGCCCGCGAGCTCACCGGCCCCACACCTGCGTTCACAGGCGACCGCGCCGCCTTCGTCCGCGACCTGCGCGACGCGCTCTATGCCGCCAAGATCGTCTCCTACGCCCAGGGCTATGCCCTTATGCGCCAAGCAGCCCACACCTACGGCTGGCAGCTCAACAACGGTGGCATCGCCCTCATGTGGCGCGGCGGCTGCATCATTCGCTCCGCCTTCTTAGCCAAGATCAAGGAAGCCTTCGACCGCCACCCCGACCTGACAAACCTCCTCCTCGACCCCTTCTTCAAGGAGAAAGTGCTCACCGCGCAGGCCGGTTGGCGACGCGTGGTGGCCGCGGCCGTGACGAACGGCATTCCCGTCCCCTCGATGGGCGCCGCGCTCTCCTACTTCGACGGCTATCGCACGGAGCGTCTGCCGGCCAACCTCCTGCAAGCGCAGCGCGACTATTTCGGAGCACACACCTACGAGCGCACCGACCGGCCGCGTGGCGAGTTCTTCCACACCAACTGGACGGGCAAGGGCGGCGACACGTCGGCCTCCACCTACACCGCGTAGGGGAGGGGCGAAAAACCCATGCGGCCTGAAGGGCCGCTGGATGATAGCCCAGGGTAGAGCGACGCCCCCTCGGGCAGAGCGGTACCCTGGGGATGCGATGCCGGCCTGATGAAAAACCCATGCGGCCTGAAGGGCCGCTGGATGATAGCCCAGGGTAGAGCGACGCCCCCTCGGGCAGAGCGGTACCCTGGGGATGCGATGCCGGCCTGATGAAAAACCCATGCGGCCTGAAGGGCCGCTGGATGATAGCCCAGGGTAGAGCGACGCCCCCTCGGGCAGAGCGGTACCCTGGGGATGCGATGCCGGCCTGATGAAAAACCCATGCGGCCTGAAGGGCCGCTGGATGATAGCCCAGGGTAGAGCGACGCCCCCTCGGGCGGAGCGGCACTCTGGGGATGCGATGCCCCCCCGATTTCCCGCACCCTTTGGAAGCCTCCACCCTGCCGGGGGGAGGCTTCCAAAGGGTGCGGTTTTTTTGCGCCGTCTGAACCCAGGGCGTTGCCCTGGGCTATCATCCAGCGACCTTTCAGGCCGCCGCGGTGCACCTCCAATTTTTGCAATCCATTTATACAGGAGTCTCACTCACTGTGCTTACTGGCTATGCGCCACCCCCCTCAACCGCAGGGAGGGCAGTGCGTAGCAAGCTGTCATGCACACCCACTAAGCCATGTGGCTGACACCCACCTGACCTAAGAGGCTCGACCCTCCTAAGCTATGAGGTGTGCCCCTCCTAAGCTATGAGGGACACCCCTCCTAAGCTATGTTGGCCTGCCACTAAGCTATGTGGGTTGCCCCTCCTAAGCTATGAGGGACACCCCTCCTAAGCTATGTTGGCCTGCCACTA
>MIQB01000063.1 GCA_002890585.1 Tannerella sp. oral taxon 808 | reverse complement strand
ATGCCTTTTTTAATAACCCCCCTCCGCTGACTAAGCCCAATCTGGCCGCCTCAGGACGCCGGAGAGCTTGGGTTATGCGTGGGCTTTTGAGTTGTTGCACCCCTACGGAGATTCCACCTACGAGTGTTTTTGATCACCGTACCCCTACGGAGATCTCTCGGACGAGTGTTTTTGATCACCGTACCCCTACGGAGATCTCTCGGACGTGTGTTTTTGATCACCGTACCCCTACGATGATCTCTCGGACGAGTGTTTTTGATCTCTGTACCCCTACGGAGATCTCTCGGACGAGTGTTTTTGATCACCGTACCCCCGACAGCGTATGATTGGGATACGGTTGCTCTGGTCCCCCATTGGGGAAAACTCGTGCCCTGCTATACTTTACGTTTACTTTTGCCAGCGAATCAAATAAGTAAAAGGTAGATGAATACAGTAATTTATATCGTTATCGCTGTGGCTGCAGCGGTTGTGTGTGGCTATTTCTTGTACGCCAACTTTCGGATGAGGCGGGCGCGTCGCAAGGAGTTAGAGGAGTTCAATTCGCGTTATTCGGGTAAGCCGCTGGGAGAAAATCATCAGCGGGCCATGGTCTATGGTGCTGTGCTGGCCCGATCGAGGGGCGAATCGGTGTTGTCGATGATTCCCAAGGCGCGCATTGAGACGTACCGAGAGGGGATGAAGAAAAGTTGGAACATCATAGATGAGCAGTCTGCAGTTGCGTCAATCAATGCGCTTTTGCAATTACAGAAGAGTAGTGGTTTCGATGAGTTCATTCGCACGCATGAAACTAATAAAGAACTAAACCGCATTTATGCGCGAATTTCACGTGAGTTGGATCTGCCTGAAGAGGAGGTTAAAATGGTACGTTCAACATATGCGTGGGACATTTGCCGCGCAGTGAACGTAGCTAAATGGTGCTTTTGGATTGGGTATCTGACGGAATCGCAATTTTATGGCTGCTTAGACCGATGCAATGAGATTGTAGCTCGCATAGGGAAAGACTGGACAGAATACACCTGTTCCTTCTTGCTGGGGCGCTGCATACAAGGATTTAAGCCAGAGGAAGTGCTTCCCGCTGCCAAAGAGTTGCTCGCAGCAAGCATGGGTAATCCTGAAGAGAAAACAGAAGATCCAAACCTTTCTGTTTATCGCGACATTCCATTCAAATAATGGTGGAATCTCCGTCTCAATACATTATTCATTCAAATGATTCAATGCAAGGAGCATTTCGGAGTAGGTAGGTATGTAATCTATTGAGGTATACTCACCCCTTGAGTTATTCTTTTGACAACAGAAGTGATGGATCCCGTTGCTAATGATTAAGTAGGGCACACCGAGCACCATATTATAACGTGCTGCTTGATTAAATACATTGAGCGAAATAGGCACTGTAGGAGCCTTGTATTCAATGATGGCCAATGGTTGAAGTTGTCGGTCATAAATTACAGTATCGCAGCGACGGGCAAGGCTATTAAGCGTAATAGAAACCTCATTGGCTGTCAGTTCGGCAGGTACGTTTTTCTGTGATAAAAGATAATGTATAAAGTGCTGGCGAACCCATTCCTCAGGCGTAAGTGCCACATATTTACGTCGTAAAAGATCGAGAACGTAGCGCCGTCCATTCCGAATTTCTACCCGAAGTGGACAGGGAGGGAGGTTAAGTGTAGGGTATGATCGCATTGAAAGTAATAAAATAGAATCAAATAAATTGTAGGACAAAATAAATACGCATCAGATGAAGACAAAACAAGAGATCGTAGAAAATTGGCTTCCACGCTATACAGATAGGAAGTTGGAAGACTTTACGAGCCATATTTTACTGACAAACTTCACGA
Source organism: Tannerella sp. oral taxon 808 (assembly GCA_002890585.1). Lineage (GTDB taxonomy): Bacteria > Bacteroidota > Bacteroidia > Bacteroidales > Tannerellaceae > Tannerella. Next base: position 10,790 of record MIQB01000063.1, on the reverse strand, counting down.
AGTATGTAGAGTTGTTTGCCGAGCATTTCAATGCTCCAATATTGGGGTTGCGTAACTCTATGCCGAATGCTTCAGGCGGAGGTATTACGATCATCAATTTTGGAATGGGGAGCTCTAACGCTGCTACAATCATGGACTTACTTTCAGCGATTATGCCAAAGGCTGTGCTGTTTTTAGGGAAATGTGGCGGATTAAAACGAGCCAATTCATTAGGTGATTATGTGTTGCCCATTGCGGCCATCCGTGGTGAAGGAACATCGAATGATTACCTGCCGCCTGAAGTGCCCTCACTGCCTGCTTTCTCTATGCTTCGCGCCATTTCATCATCCATCCGCGACAAGGGCCATGACTACTGGACTGGTACTATTTATACAACCAACCGGAGGGTGTGGGAGTACGATACAGCCTTTAAGGAATACCTTGTGAGTACGCATGCCACGGGAATAGATATGGAGACAGCCACCTTGCTGACGGCTGGATTTGCCAACCAGATTCCTACCGGGGCGTTGCTTATGGTTTCGGACAAGCCGTTAGAAGAAAATGGCGTCAAAACGCAAGAGAGTGATAAAGGCGTAACCCAAAAATTTGCACCCGAACATGTGGAGCTTGGCATTGCTGCATTGGAAATGATCATCGCGGCGAAGAAGACGATTCAACACATCAAGTTTAATTGGTAAAAAGAGTGACAGTTACGAGCAATGGCAGGAGAGGGCATACAGACATTTGATAACGTTTGCCGTGATATACGTTCAGGGAAATACAGCCCGATCTATTTGTTGATTGGTGAAGAGCCTTACTTCATTGACCAACTCACAGAGTTGCTCTTGGCGCGTGTGGTAAAGGCAGATGACCGCGACTTTAATCAGACCGTACTCTATGGATCAGAGGCTAAGGCAGCAGATGTGATCAATGCCGCTCGGCGCTTCCCCGTGATGGCTGAGCGGCAGTTGGTTGTCGTTCGTGAAGCACAAGCCTTGACTGATCTGGAACCGATTCTGGCCTATGTGCGTAAACCATTGTCCTCAACTGTGCTTGTGATTTGTTGTAAGCTGAAACGACAAGACGGTAAGCGGCGATTCACAGCGCTATCTGCGGCGGTAAAGAAGGCTGGTGGTGTAGTGTTTGAATCGGATAAGATTCCGGATTACCGCATGGAGGCTTATATATCGTCAACACTTCGTGGGCGCTCATTGTCAGTTGACCGAAAGGTTGCTGCCATGTTGAGTGAATATATCGGTAACGATCCGGCGCGATTGCATCAGATCTTGGATAAACTGCAAATCGTTCTTGAGAGCCAGAATGAAAAGACGATTACACCGGAGATGATTGAGCGAAACATAGGGATCAGCAAGGATTACAACAACTTTGAGCTGCTCCGAGCTGTTGTGGAGCGAGATGCACTCAGGGCACACCGCATCGCCCAGTATTTTGACAGCGATTCGGCCAATCATCCCATCCAAGCTACGCTACCGGTGCTGTTTAATTACTTCACGAACCTCTTGATTTGTTACTACTCGCCGGATCGTTCGGAACGAGGCATTATGATGACGCTGGGTTTTCGCTTCCCGATGCAAGCGCGAGACTATCGGACGGGGATGCGCAATTACACGGCAATAAAAGCCTTCCATGCTATTCATGCCATCCGCCTGGCCGACGCCCGGTCGAAGGGAATCGATGTGACATCGTCCGTGACAAACGGAGAGATCATGAAGGAGCTTTTGCACCGAATTATGAATTGAAGCATTTCGAGAGCAGAGGAACATCCATCGGACTCTCGCGTTTGGCGATCATTTGCGTGTCGGATCTATATTTTTCGGTCCCGAACCCAAATTTTTCGGTTCCGGACCCAAATTTTTCGGTTCTGGGACCTAAATTTTTCGGTTCAGAACCGGAATTTTTCGGTCCTGGACCTAAATTTTTCGGTTCCGAACCTATATTTATTCTATTCCGAGCCTATATTTTAGGCTCTGGGCTAAATGCTTTACCACACCCACCACGCGGCGATGAGCGTGATGGCTGCGTGGGTGAGGAGCATGCCACAAAGAATAGTGCGCGGCACGATGGCGGGGTAGGGTAGGAGGGGCGTGTCGGGGATGAAGCGCGGGCGGATACGGACATAGAGCCGGAAGGTGAGCCACGCGAAGAGGAGGCCGAAGAGGGCGCCGGGGATGATGTCCGAAAGGAAGTGGACGCCGAGGTAGATACGCGTGTAGGACATGGCGGCGGCCCAGAGGAAGAGGCAGACGGTGTAGACGCGGTGGCGAAAGAGCAGCGAGGTGAACAGCGCGAAACCGAACGTGTTGGCCGCGTGGCTCGACATGAAGCCGTAACGGCCACTGAGGTAAGGTTGGCCGGTGCGGGGGCTGATGACGGTCTGCACCACGTGCATAAAGTCCGGGTGACGCGTGGGCCGAAAGCGGGCGAAGAAGGGTTTGCAGAAGCCGGAGGCAAACTGGTCGCAGAGGGTGATGGCCAGCGTTAAGGCCAGGATGAGCAAGACCGACTCGCGCCATGGCCGCCGGTAGCAGAGGGCGAAGAGGATGAAGACGGCCAGCGGGATCCACGCGGGATTGCCGGAGTAGATCCACATGAAGCGGTCTAAGTAGGGCGTGTGCAGGCTGTTGAGCCAGAGGAAGGCGTCGCGTTCGTAGACGAGGATCTGTTCGAGCATGGCGGCGGGGAGCGTTAGATGCGTTCCAAGTCTTTGCGGGGGATCCAGCCCTCCTTACCATCACCGAGGCGTATCTCGAGCCAGTCTCCGAGGGTGTTCTTGATTGTCACCTTGGTGCCTTCGTGCAGGATGAAGAGGTCGGTGCCGCTGCGGTCGGGCGAGCTCTTGACGGTGACGGTGGGGGCGAAGACGATTGCCGCGTTGCGCACGATCAGATCCTGTCGCTCGCTCCAGGCAAAGACGTTGGCCATGATGGTGATGAAGAGGAGAAGGAGCCCGAGGTAGAACCCGGTCTTGCGCAGGCGCATCCATTTGGAGAAGAAGAAAAGGACGAGGCAGCCGGCGAAGAGCACGAAGCAGAGTAGGGCAGTGGCTGCCCACGCGTCAACGCTGAGGAGGTTGCGGACGCTGGCGAAGGAGCGACCGAAGAAGCCGTCGGCTGGCTCGATGCGGTCTTCGGTGCGGAGGCGGGCCATCTCGAGGTTGAAGCGCGTGTCGCCGTCGTTAGGCGACATGGAGAGGGCGCGCTCGTAGTTGAGTATGGCGGGGGCGATGCGCCCGAGCTTGTAGTAGGAGTTGCCGAGGTTATAGTAGACCTCGGCCGACTCGCCATAGTTCTTGATCAGGGCTTCGTATTGCTCGGCGGCAGCGGGATAGTTGCCGTCGGCGTAGGCCTTTTCGGCGGCGCGGAGCTCGCCGTCGCGGTCGGCAGCGTGCAGACTGACGGCGGTGAGGAGGAACGCCAAAAGGGTGAGGGTCGTTTGCTTGATAAGGGTCATGTCGGTTCAGTGTTTGATGATGTTTTCCATCCGTCCGATGGCGTCGGCGGTCTGTCGATAGAGGGTGTCGAGGGCGTCGGAGGCTTGCGATGGGGCGTAGCGGGCAAACTCGCACGTGTCGAGTATCTGCATCAGGTCTTTGGCCAATGTCTCGTCTGCGCCGAAAGAGGCCAGTTCGTTGCCTACGTTCTCACGCGTCAGGTCGGCCTGTGGGATGTTGAGCTTATCGCTGAGGTAGCCCCAAAGTGTGCGGGAGATCTCGTCGTAGAAGGCTTCACGGCTACCTGCCTTCATCAGCTTCTCTGCCGTCTTGAGGCGACGCAGCGCCACCTTGTTGGCGCGTTTGGTGCGGACAAAGGCGAGGTCGGCGTTCTCCTTCATCTGCTTGCGGTAGATGACGAAGAAGACGGCGAAGAGGAGGGCAATCAGCACGTAGGCCAGCACGTAGGTGAAGGAGCCGAAGAAGATCTCGCCGCGGGCATTGACGAAATGCGGGCGTGAGGTCTTGATGTAGCGGATGTCTTTGCTGAGGTACTTGACGCTCTCCTGCGAGCCGTAGTTGGAGACGGCGGGCGAGGCGGCGCCTTCGGGGCCTTTCTCGACGTGTAGCTTGAAGGGCTCTGAGGTGAGTGTCTTGTACGATCCGCTGCGAGGGTCGAAGTAGGAGAAGTGGATGGCGGGGATCTCGAAGTCGCCAGCGTAACGCGGGACAGCGATGTACTCGATCGTCTTCGTACCGCTCGATCCCGACGTGGTGGTGCGGATGTTCGTCTCCACTTTCGGGTCATAGACCTCGAAGTCGTTCGGGAAGGTGACGGTGGGGTTCTTGGCCAGCTTGATGTTGCCGTTGCCCGTGAGCGTGACGGTGATGGTCACGGCTTCGTTCGTCTTGGCTTGGTTGGAGTTGATGGTGGCCTTCATCGTATAGCCACCCACGGCGCCGTTGAACGATTCGGGTTTGCCCGAGGGCAGTGGCTTGACGTCGACGGTGACGGGCGCTGTGGTGAGCACCTTGCGGATGTCTTGATAGCCGCCGCCCATGAGCTCGTCGAAGAGGCTGCCGGAGCGCTTGACGCGGACGTGTGCGATGGCATTGAAGCGGCCGGCTCCGATGGTGATCTTGCCCGACCGCTGGGGGTAGAGGATGGTTTGCTTGAAGACGGCGGTGCGATAGTTACGGCCGTTGTAGTTCTCGAGTGTCCACTGGGGGTTCAGATCGATGTCCTGAGCGAGGAAGCCTTCGAACTCGGGGAACTTGATGTCGTCGAGGTCGACGTCGTAGAGGGAGTAGATCTTGAAGGTGACGAGGAAGCCCTCCTGCTCGTAGATGCTGCGGTTGGACACGTTCATGCGTACGAACAGCTCGTTGGTGCCGACGCTCGTGGAGCCTTGCGAGGCGCCTCCGCTGCCTGATCCGCCGCTGCTGCGTCCGCCACCGGAGGCACTGCCTGCCTTGTCGGGCGGAAGCACCTTAACGACGAGCGAGTTGGAGCTGTAGTTGGCGTTCTTGATTTTGATGCTGCCCGGCCCGATGTTGAAGGTGCCTTCCTTCTTCGGCATTAGCACGTAGGTGAACGTCTGGGAGTAAGAGCTTGACGTCTGCCCGTTGATGATCTGCATGCTGCGGCTGACGGACGAGCTGGGGCCCATCAGCACCTCGAAGGCGGAGAGGTCGGGCGTGCGGAGCGATGTGGCGCCTTCGGTGTTGACTGTGTAGGTGAGTTGGAATTGCTGCCCCATGACGACGGCGCTGGGTGCCGAGGCCCGGAATGTCACTCCGTCGGCCTTCATGAGGTGCATCGCCCCGGCCGTGAGCCAGAGGGCGAGGAGTAGGATCACTTGCTTCGTTGCTTTTACCATTGCTTATCTGTTTTACGTCGTTTCTGTTGTTGCTGCTGCGCCTTCTTCACCTTCTCCTGCGTGTCGCGTTCGTCTTGCAGGAAGGCGTCGAGTATCTGCTGCGCGTTGTCCTGGCTCATCTGTTCGTTCTGCTGTTTCTCTTGCTGCGTCTTGTTTTCGCGCTTGTCTTCGTTTTGCTGCTGCTGTTGTTGCTGCTCTTGCTGTTGCTGTTGTTGCTGGTTCTGCTGCTGGTTCTGTTGGTTTTGCTGCTGATTGTGTAGCAGCTTTTGCGCCAGCGCTAAGTTGTAACGCGTCTCGTCGTCCTTCGGATTCAGGCGCAGCGACTGCTTGTAGGCCTCCACGCTCTTGGCGTAATCCTTGCCTTGCATCTGTATGTTGCCGAGGTTGTGATAGACCTCTGCCAGTCGCTTGCCATTGGCTGGGTTATCGGCCAGCAACTGCTCGCGCCGCCCCACGATCTGCATGTATTGCTCGGCCGCCTCGGGGTATTTCTTCTGTTTATACAGCGCATTGCCGAGGTTATACGCCGCCTCCACGGAACGCGGGTTGACCTCGATGCTCTTCCGATAAGCGATCTCGGACTCGGTGTATTTCTCGTTGCGATAAAACCGGTTGCCGCGGCGGATGTTCGACCGCTCGGCCTTCTGCGCCGACGTGCTGCCGACGGCCAGTAGCAGAGTCGCCATCCCTATACCTATTATATATAGCGTTCTTCTCTTCATACTCTTATTCATTTATTGTGGGCGATGCAACGGTAGCGTTGTGAGTGACGCAACGGTAGCGTTGTGGGCGACGCAACGGTAGCGTTGTGAGTGACGCAACAGTAGCGTTGTGGGTGACGCAACGGTAGCGTACAAGGTGCTTGTACAGTAGCGTACAAGATGCGTGTACAGTAGCGTACAAGGTGTGTGTACAGTAGCGTACAAGGTGCGTGTACAGTAGCGTACAAGGTGTCGCATCGGTTTTATCTCGAAAACAGCTTGACGCGGCGGAAGACTCGGTTCCTGCGATCCATGATGACATACTCCGCGATGAGCAGCAGGAGCACGATCCACGCGAGACTCTGGAATTGCTCGTCGTATTCGGAATAGACTTGGCTCTCCTGCTCGGCCTTCTCCATCTTGTCAATCTCTTTTTGCAGCGTGCGCAGGGCCGAGTTGGTATTGTCAGCGCGGACATAGATGCCTTTGCCGGCAGCGGCGATCTCCTGACACATTTGTTCGTTGAGCCGGGTGATGACCACGTTGCCCTCGTTGTCCTTCAGGTAATCTTTCCCTCCGCCGACGAGGATGGGTGCGCCCTCGGGCTGCCCGATGCCGACGATGTTGACGCTGATGCCCCGATCGGCGGCGGCTTTGGCGGCCTTCACGGCGTCGTCCTCATGGTTCTCGCCGTCGGTGATGAGCAGGATGGTCTTGCCCGCTTGCTCGTTCGGCGTGAAGGAGCGCAGGGCCAAGTTGATGGCCGCGCCGATGGCTGTGCCTTGCGTGGAGACCATCGAGGGGCTGATGGAGGAGAGGAACATCTTGGCGGAGATATAGTCCGACGTGATGGGCAGCTGCGTGAAGGCGTCGCCGGCGAAGACGATCAGCCCCACCTTGTCGTTTGTGAAGCTCTCCGTCATGCGGGAGAGCATCTGCTTGGCCTTCTCGAGGCGGTTGGGCTGGATGTCCTCGGCCATCATCGAGTTGGAGACGTCGAGGCATATCATGATCTCCACGCCGCGCTTCTTCACCGTCTCGAGCTTGGAGCCAAACTGTGGCCCGGCGATGACGAAGATCATCAGGGCTACGGCGGCGAAGAAGAGCCAGAACTTCAGGTGCTCGCGCTTACGCGACACTTCCGGCATGAGCTCGGCCATGAGCTTCGGGTCGCCGAAGCGACGCACGGCTCGCCGTCGGTCGAGCAGGGTGTAGACGTAGCCCCCGATCATCACCGGGAGCACGGCCAGCAGGTAGAGGTATATGGGGTGTGCGAAACGAAACATAATAGCAGTGGGTTACGGGATTCTCTTGAGTAAGGTGACGCGCAGCAGCCATTCGATGAGCAGCAATCCAAGCACGACGAGCGCGATGCGCGTGTATTCCTCTTGCTTCTTACTGAACTCGCGGACGCTGATCTTCGTCTTCTCCATCTTATCGATCTCGGCGTAGATGGCCTTGAGACTCGAGTTGTCCGTGGCGCGGAAGTACTGGCCTCCGGTGATGGTGGCGATCTGTTGCAGCGTCGGCTCGTCGATGTCGACGGGCACCATCTGCATTTGGATCGTGCCGCCGGGCAGTCGGAAGGGGTAGGGCGCCTCGCCTTGGGTGCCCACGCCGATGGTATAGACGCGGATGCCGAACGTGCGGGCGATCTCGGCTGCCGTCACGGGGGCGATCTCTCCTCGGTTGTTCGAGCCGTCGGTCAGCAGGATGATCACCTTCGACTTGGCTTGGCTGTCCTTGATGCGGCTCACGGCGTTGGCTAACCCTACGCCGATAGCTGTGCCGTCCTCGATCATGCCGCTTTGGATGTCTTTGAAGAGGTTCAGCAGCACGGCGTGGTCTGTCGTGAGGGGGCACTGGGTGAAGCTCTCGCCGGAGAAGACCACGAGGCCGATGTTGTCGTTTGGCCGACCGTTGATGAAGCTGGCGGCTACGTTCTTGGCCGCTGTCAGTCGGTCGGGACGCAGGTCACGTGCGAGCATACTGCCCGAGATGTCCATCGCCATCATAATGTCGATGCCTTCGGTCGAGGAGTTCTGCCAGCTGTCCGTCGATTGCGGGCGGGCCAGGATGACGATGACGAGTGCGATAGCTACCATACGCAGCACGAAGGGCAGATGGCGCAAGCGCACCTTGGCGGTCGTCATGCCCGGCTGCGCGAAGGCTTCGGACGACGATATTTCCAAGCTCGCCTGGCTGCGGCGCAGTTTCCATACATACGCCGCGATCAGCGGCACGAGCAGGAGCAACAAAAACAAATAGGCGGGATTGGCAAACGTCATTTCTTATCCTCCTTAGTTACGGTTTCCGTGGCGGGCTCGTCGGGCTGCGGCGCCTCGGTACGTTTCGTTTGGTTGACGAAGAGGTAGGCGTTGCGCATGCTCTCGTCGTTTTCGTCGGGCAGGGGGTGCAGCTTAGCGAACTTCACGAAGTCCGACAGGCGGAGCACTTGCCGCAGGGTGTCGTAGACGGAGCGTTCGTCGGTTTCGCGCTCGATGATGGCGAGGATCTCCTCCGAGGTCTTCTCCATCGCGTTCACGCCATAACGGCGGGAGATGTAGCGGCGGAGTGTGTCGGTCACCTGCGTATAGTATTCCTTGTTCAGGCCTTGTTGCCATAGCTTTTGGTCTTTGATGGAGTCCAACTCGCGGATGGCCACCTCGTAGGGCGGGAGCTCCGGTTCGGCCGGCTTGACGGGCACCTCCGACCGATGGCGGCGGTAGCGCTGGATGAGGTAGCCGATCACGCAGATGATGAACAGCGCGGTCAGAACGCCGAAGATCCACGGATAATAGTCGGCCAAGACGAAGGGCGGCTTCCAAACGTCCTTGATGTCGTAGAACTGCTCCGGGTTGTCCACGTCGACGGGCACGGTGGAGACTTTCAGCGCCACTTGGTTCGACGCGATCGTGTCGGCGCCGTCGATGGCGATGAAGGGCGGGAGCAGGTAGAGCGACGAATCGAAGGAGGTGACGAGGATGTCGCGGCGAATGACCAAGCGACCGTCGGCCACCGTCGAATCGGCGTCGGAGACGGAGAGCACCTCTACGCCCGTCATCAGCGTATCGCCGGGCAAGGGGATGATGATCCGTCGGTTCGGGTCGGTTGTGACGGTCACGTGCAGCGTCGTCTGCTGGCCGATAAGGATGTCGGCCGTGTCGACCTTCACGTCGATCAGCGTCTGCTGCGCCTCGGCGGTGAACCCTGCGAGGAGGCACACGGCGAGGAGGAGCATACGGACGCTTATCACTTTCAATTTCATTATCAGGAAAAGTCAGTTTCGTTTATCGAAGAGAGCCAGCAGTGCCTTCACGTAGTCGTCTTCCGTACGGATGGAGACGGCGTCGATGCGGCTTTTTTGGAAGGCGGCGTTCATCTCTGCCTGCCGCTTGGCCCACCACGTGCGATAGGCCTCGCGCACTCGTTTGGACGAGCTGTCGACCCACCGTTCGACCCCCGTCTCAGCGTCGCACACCTTCATCAGACCTACGGCGGGGAGCTCCGTCTCGCGGCGGTCGTAGACTTGGATGGCTACGATGTCGTGCTTACGGTTGGCGATGGTCAGCGCGTCGCGGTAGTTGCCGCGGTCGATGAAGTCGGAGAGTAGGAAGGCTGTGCAGCGCTTCTTGATGGCGTTGGTGAGGTACTTCAGCGCTTGGTTGATGTCCGTCTGGCGGTCGTCGGGGCGGAAGTCGATCAGCTCGCGGATGATATATAAGATGTGTCGGCGGCCCTTTTGCGGGGGGATGAACTTCTCGATCTTATCGGAGAAGAAGATGACGCCGATCTTGTCGTTGTTCTGTATGGCGGAGAAGGCCAGCGTGGCGGCGATCTCGGTCGTCACGTCGCGCTTCATCTGCGACACGGTGCCGAAGTCTTTGCTGCCCGATACGTCGATGAGGAGCATGACGGTCAGCTCGCGTTCTTCCTCGAAGACCTTGACGTAGGGCCGGACATAGCGCGCGGTGACTTTCCAATCGATGTCGCGCGTGTCGTCGCCGAACTGGTATTCGCGGACTTCGCTGAAGGCCATGCCGCGCCCCTTGAAGGCGGTGTGGTATTGCCCGGCAAAGATGTTGCGTGAGAGTCCGCGCGTCTTGATCTCGATCTGCCGGACCTTCTTTAAGAGTTCGCTCGTCTCCATCCTTATCTATTGATCTATACGGATGATGGGCGGCGGGGGTTAGGGCACCTCTACCTTGTTGAGAATCTCGCTGACGATCTCTTCGGACGTCAGGTTGTTGGCTTCGGCCTCGTAGCTGAGCCCGATGCGGTGGCGCATGACATCGTGGCAGACGGCGCGCACGTCTTCGGGGATGACGTAGCCGCGCTGCTTGATGAAGGCGTAGGCGCGGGAGGCCAGTGCGAGGTTGATGGAGGCGCGGGGCGAGGCGGCGAAGGCGATCATGGACTGGAGGTCGGCGAGGCCGTACTCCTGTGGGAAGCGGGTGGCGAAGACGATGTCCACGATGTAGCGTTCGATCTTCTCATCGATGTAGACCTCGCGGACGATGTCGCGGGCGGCCATGATCTGCTTCGTGTCCATCACCCGGCGGATCTCAGGCGCCTGGCCTGTGATGTTCTGCCGGATGACTTGTTTCTCTTCTTCCTTCTTCGGGAATTGAATGAGCGGATCGAACGCCACAGCACGTTCGTGACAACGATCACGATGGGAATGAATCAAGTGATCGTAGGGCAGAAACACTTAATCGAGTCGCTGCTCATCGGGCTACTCTCCGACGGACACATCCTCCTCGAGGGCGTCCCTGGGCT
>MIQB01000062.1 GCA_002890585.1 Tannerella sp. oral taxon 808 | reverse complement strand
GGAAGGTCAGCTTCTTCTTGATCCCGCAGAGGTCGGCGATCTCCTTGAGGTACGAGTTGGTTTTCTGATTCGTCAGGATGGGGAAGAGCTTACCATCTCGATACGTCTTGTGGCTGTACTTTGCGATAATTGCTCTCGGGATGTCGAGAAGCAGCACATTGGTCTCCACGCTTGTTTTCTGTCGCTTGGTCATGATCCATTGTTTGTCGTCCATCGTCACAATGTGGTCGGGTGTGAGGTTGGCCACGTCGATGTAGGCCAGTCCGGTGAAGCAGGAAAAGATGAAGATATCCCGCACCAGCTCCAATCGCTGAATGCCCAAATCCTTGTTGGCTACCCGGAGGATCTCTTCATCCGTCAAGAAGCCTCGATCTACCGGCTCCATGTGGAAACGGTGATTGACGAAGGGGTCATGGTGGAGAACGCCCAACTTCCCCCCGAAGATTGTAATGGTCTTGAAGGTTTTCAGTGTCTTGGTAGCTGTGTTGTGCGCTTGCCCGACGGTTGTCCGAAGGTATAGGTCGAAATCATGAAGCACGACGTAGGTCAGTTCGGAGAGCTTTAAGTCGGTACGGCTGTATTTGCTTTTCAGGAAGGCCGTGAAATGCTTTTTGCACAGATTATACTTCTGCAATGTCGCGGAAGAAACCGACACGCCGACTTGCTTCTTGACATCGGCGATGTGCCTATCGAAAAGCTCCATGATCGAACCGATGTCTTCTTTCTTTCCGAGGAACTCCATTTTGATGCGCTCCAAGGATAGACTTTCGTTGAACTCCATTCTCCTGAAGATGTTTTGCAATCCGTTTTGAATGTTATCCAATTCGAGATTGATGCTGAGCACTTCCGTGCTTCTTCCTTTCACACGTTCCTTCTTGCCATCCCATTGAGATCGAAGGATGGCAATACCGGTAGAGCCGAGCGAAAGTCGCTCGTTGTTGAGATAAATTCTCAGCATGACGGGTACCTTCCCGTCTTTGTTCACGTAGTTGCTTCTGAGATAGAAGGCGGTTCTGAATATGGTTTTCATACACATGACTGTTTTTGGCTGCAGTCATGATCTTCAGAAAAGAAGTGTAGCCAAGACCTCTGTTGATTGTAGCCGGATACAGTGTTTTGGCGCAAACTTTTTCTCTTCGATCACGCTTGCAAAGTTCTACATAGATGACTGAATAACAGCTGTATATGGGTGCTCCCTACGTGCTCTCTACGGACTCTTGGCTACAATTTTCATTTGGCCGAAAAAGTTGTAGCCAAATTGTAGCCGTTGGGGAGTATTTTGAGCGTTTCGGCCGCTTCAATACGTGCTCTGAAATGAAGGGTAGGCGCAAAAGAAAAGTGCCATAACCTGTTCAAGTTATGGCACTTACGTTTTTCCTAAAGGATCTCTGAATGACTTTTTCAGAGTACCTCAAGCGGAGAGACAGGGATTCGAACCCCGGGAACCTCTCGGTTCAACGGTTTTCAAGACCGCCGCAATCGACCACTCTGCCATCTCTCCTTGGTGTGAATGTCTTATTGCTCCCTCGAAAGCGCCGCAAATGTATGATAAGTCATTTCCTACACAAATGCGTCTGCTCAGACGATGCTCTTGAAGCGCTGATGCGGGAGGCCGGGACGGAAGAAGGTGATGCCCCATGTGTAGGCGTCGATGCAGACTGTGGCCGCGGGGTGAGAGCAGATGGTGCGCCAAGCCTGGCGTGCGGCGGGAGAGGCGTGGATGCCGCGGATGAGTAGCAGGGTGGCGCTTGAGAGGTAGTCGATGCAGAGGGCGAAGAGCGAAAGAAGGCGATCAGAGGGAGGGGCGAGGACGAGGCAGTCTGGGTGGACATATTCCGAGAGGGCTTTGGGGAGTTCTGTCTCGTAGGCGCCGAGGCGCACCTCGATGGGCGATGAGGCACGGCCGTGGAGCAGCGTGCGGGCGGATTCAGCGGCGACTGGGTGTTCCTCTAACGCGATGGCGTGTAGGCCCCCCGAGACGTAGGCCGTCAGGCTGAGGGGGATTAGGCCGGAGGCTGTCCCGACGGTGATGATGTGTTGCGGATGGAAGCGGTTGGCTAAGCGGAAGAGCCACTGGCATTCGCGTTGCGAGAGCCTGTCGTGGGGAGGGGCGAGGGCGTGGGCTGCGTGCAGGCGGGCGTAGGCGTAATAGCCGTGCGACTCCTCGAGGACGTTCGTGATCAGGTCGAAGACGAAGGGCGAATGGACGCCGTAACCCCTGCGGCAGAAGAGGCGGCGGTAGAGGGGGACGATGAGGCGCCTCATGGCTCTTTGCCGAAGAATTGGCCGATGGTGTAGTTGAGAAAGCGATTGAGGGGATGCAAGAGGCGGAAGTCTTCCGTGGCGCGGTCGAGCCAATCGGGGGAGGTGAAGAACGATTCGGGCTTGATGGAGGTCACGACGAAGCTCTTGAAGCGCAATAGGTCGCCGTGGGGCATGTCGGTGGGGAAACCTTGCGGCATGCGTGTGAGCTGTTCGCCGGTGAAGGTGCCGAAGGTGCGGCGGAAGGCGGGGGTGTGGAGGATGGCGATCAGCTCGTCCATGTTGTCGGAGATGTCGCGGCGGAGCTGCTTGAGCATGGGGGAGGTGGGGCACCAGACGCCGCCGGATAGCTGCGATGCGTCGGGTTCGAGGTGGATGTAGTAGCCGCCGTAGGGGCTGGTGCGTCCGCCGAAGCCGGTCATGTAGGCGCTGAAGTAGGTCTTGTAGGGTGTCTTGTCGGGCGAGAAGCGGAGGTCGCGGTAGATGCGGTAGATGCAGCTGCGGGCATCCAGACCGGCGATCTCGGGGTCGAAGGCGGCGATGCGGTCGATGAGGCGGCTGACGTCGTGGATGAAGTCGGCGCGGAGGGTGTCGTAGCGCTTCTTGTTGGCTTGAAACCATTCGCGGTTGTTGTTGACGCGTAGTTCGCGTAGGTAGTCGAAGAGTTCGGGGTTCATTATGTAAATGGAAAACGAAAAATGAAAAACGAAAAACGGGGGGGCACGTTATCACGGCTTCACGCCTTGCAGACGCGACATGAGGTTGTGCAACTGTTGCTCGGTGCAGACGCCAACCTTACCGTCAGGCGCGAGGGTGGGCAGTTGCTTAGTCTGACGGAAAAACATATCGGAGACGAACTTGTTCAGTTGCGTGTTCAGGAAACTCATCAGCTTGGCGTCGCGTTTGGGGCGGGCCAGGTATTCGGTAGCAAAAAGCACGGTGATGAAGCGGCTGCGACGGGCATAGGCCTCGTCCTTCTCGGCGCGTTCGGTGTCGTTGTAATGCTCCCAGATGCGGCCCAGCAGATCGAAGCGGTTGCGCTCGGTCCAGAGCTGGTAATAGAGTGCGTCGGCGCGTTCCTTTTGGCCGTCGCGCTCGAAGGTCTCGGCGCGGAAGCGGACGAGCATATCGGTGAGGGCGGGGGCGGGCTGCATGAGCCGCTCGGCACGGTCGAAGAGGGCGAAGGCGCGCCGGCGGTCGTAGGTGCGTCCGAGGGCTGAGCCGAGGAGCAGGCAGACGTCGACGGCGGTCGTGTCTTCATCGAAGGCTGCCTCTAAGAGGGGGATGGCGTCCATGAAGCGACCGGAATAATAGCGGGCGCAGCCGCCGTATTTGCGTGTCAGGAGGGAGGAGTCGCCCTCGGCGAGGAGCGCGGAGTAGACCGTGTCGGCCTCCTGGTATGCGTCCAGGCTGAAGAGCGCCAGGCCGCGGTTTTGCCTGAGGAGGCGGTGGCGCGGGTGGTAGCGGAGGGCCGTGTCGCAGACGTCGAGGGCGACCTCGGGCATTTGCATCGACAGCATCCGGTTGGCCAGCGCCGCCGCGGCCAGGGCATGCTCCGGCTCAGCGTGGAAAGCCTCCATGTAGGTCATTATCGCGAGGTTTTTCCGCCCCATCCGCCAGGCACAGTCGGCCACGCTGCGCATCAGGACCGGGTTAGCCGAATCGCGCCGGAGCAGCAGGTTGTAGTATGCCATCGCCCGCTTGGTGTCGCCCTGATTGTCGTAGAGCCGGGCCAGCTGATGGTTGGCATAGAAGGCCGCCGTGTCGCGCTCGCGCAGCCTGAGCAGGTACTGCTCCGCCTCGTCCGTTCGGCCGATGGCCCCGGCCGTGCGTGCCAGCGCCACGAGTAGCTCCGTGCGCGCACTGTCCATGGCTCGGCAACGCATATAATAAAGGTATGCCCGGGGGTATTTCAGCAGCCCCTCCGCAGCCTGCCCCGCGGCATAGCATGCGGCGTAATCGAGCGAATCCGGCCGCGCCTCGGCCAGGGCGAGCACCTCAGCAAAACGTTTTTCATCCACCAGGCGCTGCCAGTTGTCCGTTTGCGCCCGGGCGGCCTGAGCCGCGAGCAGCGCCAGCAG
Source organism: Tannerella sp. oral taxon 808 (assembly GCA_002890585.1). GTDB lineage: Bacteria > Bacteroidota > Bacteroidia > Bacteroidales > Tannerellaceae > Tannerella. The sequence goes on along the minus strand of MIQB01000062.1, from coordinate 8,467 downwards.
CAGCGCAGTGGCTATCGTGTAGAGTCGCTTCATTTTTTTCTGTCTGATTATATAATGCGTTCATGAAGGTGGCGGAACGATTCCACACGTTCCTCAGTCAGGCGTCCATCCGCCCACATACGGTCTATTTCCTCCGCAGCCTTGCGGGCGAAGTACTCCGAGAGGGCCTGTTTCAGATCGGCAAGCGCCTCGGGCGTCTTTATTACTGACATCAATTTGAGCATCTCTAATTGAGCCTCATTCAGGGTCGTTGTTTCCATATACATATTCTCTTGTTTTCTCTACGATGACACAAAAATAGGACATCCCGCCTCGCCGCTGCCCCGTCCGCCGCCCCGCCAGCTCATCCCCGCCAGCGGCAGGCCCGTCCGCTGCCCTGCCAACGCATCTCCGCCCGCGGCAGGCCCGTCGGGTGCCCTGCCGGCTTATTGACTCATGTTTGGGTTTTATTTTTATCAGAAGCCACGCTTAGGCAGTAGACAGGCTTATAATATATAGTGTATACGATGCATAGACAACCTACTTGCCTTTACGCTCATGTAAATTGAAGACATAGGCAGTCAGATAGGTCATTCTTGCGCCTAAATACTTCGCTTAGTCATAGTGTATATGTAATATTTCTGCATGCAACAATACATATACACTATGTATAAGTATAAACGCCGCAAGAAATTACACTCATGCACACTGTATGAGAATAAACGCCGCTGGCATTTACACTCATACACTATGCATAAGAATAAAATCCGGAGAAAACTATACTCATACACTATGCATAAGTATAAACGCCGAAGGATATTATACACATACACCTTGCGGAAGCGACATTTTTGGAGGGAATAATGGCCACAGACTCTGCGTAAGCACTCTCTTTAGGAGAAATAACAAGCAATCAGACAGCATAAGCGTTCTTTTTAATAGAAAGAATTACTCAGCATACTGCCTAAGCGTGGCGTCTGGTGGAAATAAAACCCAAACACGAGTCAATAAGCCGGCAGGGCAGCCGACGGGCCTGCCGCGGGCGGGGATGCGTTGGCAGGGCAGCCGACGGGCCTGCCGCGGGCGGGGATGAGCTGGCAGGGCAGCTGACGGGCCTGCCGCGGGCGAGGATGCGTTGGCAGGGCAACGGATGGGCCTGCCGCGGGCGGAGATGGGCCGTTCGCTTTCGATTCCGCCCCTGCCTCACTTTTCTACTTTTGCGCATCAAAAAAATGGAAGCAACAAATGGAGATATTGAAGCATGAATGCGGCGTGGCGATGATCCGCCTGTTGCGGCCGCTCGAGTATTACCACCGGAAATACGGCACCTGGATGTATGCCCTCAACAAGCTCTACCTCCTCATGGAGAAGCAGCACAACCGCGGGCAAGACGGCGCCGGATTCGCCTGCGTCAAGCTCGGAGCCAAGCCCGGCGAGGAGTATATGTTTCGCGAGCGAGCAGCCGGGACGGGCGCCATCACGGAGATCTTCGAGACCGTCTACAGCCACTACCGCGGTGTCGCGCCCGAGCAACTCGCCGATCCGGCCTACGCCGAGGCCGTCCTGCCCTTCGCCGGCGAGCTCTACATGGGGCACCTGCGCTACAGCACCACCGGCCGATCGGGCCTTTCCTATATCCACCCCTTCCTGCGCCGCAGCAACTGGCGCGCCTGCAACCTGGCGCTCTGTGGCAACTTCAACCTCACCAACGCCGACGACATCTTCGCCGAGATCCGCTCCTCCGGACAGCACCCAAGGAAGTATGCCGACACGTATTTTATACTCGAGCAGATGGGCCACCTCCTCGATGAAGAGGCCGACCGCCTGCGCCGACAACTCGCAGCCGACGAGGGGCGCACGGGGCTGGAGGTGACGCGTGAGGTGGAGCGACACCTCGACATGGCGCGCATCGTCCGCCCCGCCGCCCAGACGTGGGACGGAGGATATGTCATCTGTGGCGCCACAGGCAGCGGCGAGGCCTTCACCGTGCGCGACCCCTGGGGCATCCGCACCGCCTTTTATTATGCTGACGACGAGGTGGTCGTCGTCGCCTCCGAGCGGCCCGTCATCCAGACCGTGATGAATGTGCAAGCCACCGACGTCCGCGAGCTCGGCCGCGGCGAAGCCCTCTTCGTCAATCGCGAAGGCGTGCGCCGCACCGAGCAGCTCCTCCCGCCACACCCCTTAAGCGCCTGCTCCTTCGAGCGCATCTACTTCTCCCGCGGCAGCGACTGCGACATCTACCGCGAGCGCAAACAATTGGGCGAGAACCTCGTCGGCCCCATCCTCCGTAAGGTCGACGGCGACATGGAGCACACCGTCTTTTCCTTCATCCCCAACACGGCCGAGATGGCCTACTTCGGCATGCTCGAAGGCCTGCAAAAACACTTAGACAGCCGCATGGCAGAGCAGCTGATGGCCCTCGGATCTGCGCAAAACGCGGAAGCCGTGCGCCGCATCCTCGCCCAGCGCGTAAGGAGCGAGAAGGTCGTCCTGAAAGACATCAAGCTCCGCACCTTCATCGCCGAGGGCAACAGCCGCAACGACCTCGCCGCGCACGTCTACGACATCACCTACGGCAGCATCCGCCCCCATGTAGACAACCTCGTCGTCATAGACGACAGCATCGTGCGCGGCACCACCCTCCGCCGCAGCATCATCAGCATCCTCGACCGCCTCCACCCGCGCCGCATCATCGTCGTCTCCTCCTCGCCGCAGATCCGTTACCCAGATTATTACGGCATCGACATGTCCAGCCTCGGCGAGTTCATCGCCTTCCGCACCGCCATCGATCTGCTCCGCGTCCGCGGTATGGAGCACGTCATCATGGAAGCCTACGAGCGAGCCCGCCGCCAGAGGGGCACCCCCGACGAGTCGCGCATCAATTGCGTGAAAGCCATCTACGCCCCCTTCACCGACGAGGACATCTCCGACCACATGGCCCGCATGCTCAGCGGCCACGGCGTACAGGCCGAAATCGGCATCGTCTTCCAGCCCCTCGACGGCCTCCACCACGCCTGCCCCCATCACCCCGGCGACTGGTACTTCTCAGGCGACTACCCCACCCCCGGCGGCACCCGCCTCGTCAACCGCGCCTTCATCCAATACATCGAGCAGACCTACCTGCCACGCATTGCCAACACCCAACCCTAACCCCCAATAAACACGACAAACACCCCCCCTACACCGACAATGAAACGCATCCGCCTGACTGACGCTAACGATCCCCGATTCGCCCGCGCCTGGCGCCTTTACAAAGCCGCCTTCCCCCCCGACGAACGCCGCCGACTCAGCTCGCAACGCCGCATCCTACACCGCCAGATCTATCACTTCGACATCGTCATGGACAACAAGCTCTTCATCGGCATCCTCCTCTGGTGGGAGTTCGAAAACGTCCGATACATCGAGCACCTCGCCGTCGTCCCCCCCCTCCGCGGCATGCAGCGCGGCGAGCGCATCCTCCACCGCTTCCTTACCGAGTCTGACCTCCCCGTCTGGCTCGAGGTGGAATACCCCAAAGACGAACTCAAGCAGCGCCGCATCAACTTCTATCGCCGCGTCGGCTTCGCCCTCAACCTCCACCCCTACGTCCAGCCAGCCTACGAAAAGAGCACCTCGCCCGTCCCCCTGCTCGTCATGACATACCCCGAAGCCATCACCGAGCCCGACATGCGCTACTTCTGCCGCGAATACCAACCCGCCCTCACGGATTATTCTTAGAAGTACGTCTTCGGCGCCCGCAGGGATGAACGTCTATCTTTGCCCGCCGTTAAAAAGAAAGGATTAATCGTGGCAAATACGAAGTACATTTTTGTGACAGGCGGTGTCGTCTCCTCCCTTGGCAAAGGCATCGTCTCGGCGTCTTTAGGCAAACTGCTACAGGCGCGCGGTTATCGGGTGACCATCCAAAAGTTCGACCCATATATCAACGTAGACCCAGGGACACTCAACCCCTACGAACACGGCGAGTGCTTCGTCACCGTCGATGGGCACGAGACCGACCTCGACCTCGGCCATTACGAGCGCTTCCTCAACATCCCCACCACGCGCGCCAACAGCATCACCACCGGCCGCATCTACCAAAGCGTCATCAACAAAGAGCGCCACGGCGACTACCTCGGCAAGACCGTCCAAGTGATCCCCCACATCACCGACGAGATCAAGCGCAACGTGAAACTGCTCGGCTCCAAAAACCAATTCGACTTCGTCATCACCGAGATCGGCGGCACCGTGGGCGACATCGAGTCGCTTCCCTTCATCGAGAGCGTCCGCCAGCTGCGCTGGGAGCTCGGCCGCGACTGCCTCTGCGTCCACCTCACCTACGTCCCCTTCATCGCCGCCGCCAAAGAGTACAAGACGAAGCCCACCCAACACTCCGTCAAGCAGCTGCAAGAGCTCGGCGTACAGCCCGACATGCTCGTCCTCCGCACCGAGCACGAGCTCAACGCCGACATCCTTCGCAAGGTCGCCCTCTTCTGCAACGTCTCCAAGGAGGCCGTCATCCAGTCCGTCGACGTGCCCACCATCTACGAAGTGCCCCTCATGTTGCAACGCCAACACATGGACTCCATCGTGCTCGAGAAGGTTGGCTTGGCCGTCGGCCCCACGCCAGAGCTGAACCCGTGGAAAGACTTCTTGGAGCGTAAGAAGCATGCCAGCGAGGTAGTCCACATCGGCCTCGTCGGCAAGTATGTCGAGCTGCAAGACGCCTACAAGTCGATCGACGAATCGCTCCTCATCGCTTCCATATATAACGACCGCAAGCTCGACCTGCGGCTCATCCACTCGGAGAAGATCAACGCCGAGAACGCAGCCGAGCTCCTATCCAATCTGGACGGCGTCATCATCGCCCCGGGCTTCGGGCCACGCGGCGTGGAGGGCAAGTTCGCCGCCATCCGTTACCTCCGCGAGCACGACATCCCCACGCTCGGCATCTGCCTCGGCATGCAGTGCATGGTCATCGAGTTTGCCCGCGACGTGCTCGGCCTCGAGGGCGCCAACTCCACCGAGATGGATCCGCAGACGCCCCACCCCGTCATCGACCTGATGGAGGATCAGAAGAACGTGGTCAACATGGGCGGCACCATGCGCCTCGGCACGTACGACTGCACCCTGCGCCCCGGCTCGCGCATCCGTGAGGCTTACGGCCGCGATCACATCCAGGAACGCCATCGCCACCGCTTCGAGTTCAACAACGAATACAAGGACCGCTTCGAGGCTGCCGGCATGCAGTGCGTGGGCGAGAATCCGGATACGGGGCTCGTCGAAGCCGTCGAGGTAGATAGTCTGCGCTGGTTCGTCGGCGTGCAGTATCACCCGGAATACAACAGCACCGTGCTCAATCCCAATCCGCTGTTCATGGGCTTCATCAAAGCAGCGATCAATAAGAAATAAGAGGAGAAACAAACGATGTCAATGGATAAGAATACAGTGATCGGCTTCATACTGATCGGGGTGGTGTTAGTGCTTTTCGTCTGGCTCAACCGCCCGAGTGAGGAGCAGATCGAGGCGCAGAAACGCTACAACGATTCGCTGGCCCGTGTGGAACAAGCCGCCCTGGCGCAGATAGACCAAGCCAAGGCCGAGGCTACGCTCGCTGCACCGGCCGCGGGCGATACCGTCGGCCTGCCCGACTCCGTGCGTGAGGAACGCCTGCGCGGCACATACGGCGCCTTTGCACGTGCGGCCGTCGGTACGGAGGAGTTCGTCACCCTCGAGAACGACAAGGTGGAGGTGCGCATCAGCACCAAGGGCGGCCGCCTCTGCTACGCCCGACTGAAGGAATACACCACCTACGACAAGCAGCCGCTCGTCCTCTTCGACGGCCCGGACGAGTCGGCGCTCAACCTGACGATGATCACAGCCAATCAGCGCGTCGTCAACACGGCCGACCTCTACTTTACGCCGATCAAGGGCGCCGACGGTCGCTCAGTCACCATGCGCCTCGATGCGGGCGACGGTGCGCATATGGACTTCACCTACTCGCTCGCTCCGGACGATTACATGATGCGTTACACCATCCTCGCGGCTGGCATGAACGGCATCCTCGCCCCCTCCACCCGCTCGCTCGACCTGACCTGGACGCAGCACGCGCGCCAGCTGGAGCACGGCCGTAAGTACGAGAACCAATACACCGGCCTCTACTATAAATACGTGGCCGATGACGTGGACAAGCTGAGCGAGACGAAGGACGCCGACAAGCAGATCGCCAACCGCCTGAAGTGGATCGGCTACAAGAACAAGTACTTCGCCACGGTGCTCATTGCCGACGATGCCTTCACGGCCTCCAAGCTCGAGTCGCGCCTGACGCCCGAGACGGACACGGCCCATCTGAAGACGTTCACGGCCATGACGAGCGTCGACTTCGACCCGTCTCGCCCAGACACCATCGGCTTCAGCTACTTCATCGGCCCGAACAAGTACAAGCTGCTCGGCGCCTACGATAAGGGTCGCGACAAGGCCGACCGCCTCTCGCTCGACGAGCTTGTGCCGTTAGGCTACAAATGGGTGCGCCCCATCAACCGCTACTTCATCGTGCCCATCTTCGACTACCTCGGCCGCTTCCTTACGAACTACGGATTGATCATCTTCCTGCTTACGCTCATCGTCAAGCTGGTGCTCTTCCCGCTGACGTACAAGTCGTACATGTCGACGGCCAAGATGCGTGTGCTGCGCCCGCAGGTGGAGGAGATCAACGCCCGCTACCCGAAGCAGGAGCAGGCGATGGATCGGCAGAAGGCTACGATGGAGCTGTACAGTCGCGCCGGGGCCAGCCCCATGAGTGGCTGCTTGCCGATGCTGCTCCAGATGCCGATCCTCATCGCGCTCTACTGGCTCTTCCCGACGGCCATCGAGCTGCGTCAGCAGTCGTTCCTCTGGGCCAAGGACCTCTCCACGTTTGACGCCGTCATCTCGTGGAACGCCAACATCCCCATCATCTCCTCCTTCATGGGGAACCACATCAGCCTCTTCTGCCTGTTGATGACGATCGTCAACGTGGTCTACTCCAAGATCAACATGAGCATGAGCAACACCGGGCAGCAGCAGATGCCGGGCATGGCCATGATGACGTACATGATGCCCGTGATGTTCTTCTTCATCTTCAATCAGAACTCCGCGGGGCTGAGCTACTACTTCCTCGTCTCCACACTGATCACCATCCTGCAGACGGCCTCCTTCCGTTACTTCATCAACGAAGACAAGCTGCTGGCCAAGCTCGAGGCGAACAAGAAGAAGCCCCGCAAGCGCGGCAGCTTCATGGAGCGCATGGCCGAGATGCAGAAGAAGCAACAAGCCGAGTTGGAGCGTCAGCAGAAGCAACGCAGCAACCAGCGGCAAGCGCAGCACACGAAGCGGCAGGAACGCAAACGTTAACCCCCTATGCACTTCCTTGGCATCATCCCCGCGCGTTACGCATCGACGCGCTTCCCCGGCAAACCGCTGGCCGACCTGGGCGGCAAACCCATGATTCAGCGCGTCTACGAACGCGTACGCCCCACCGTCGACCGCCTCTGGGTGGCCACCGACGACGAACGTATCCGTCGGGCTGTCGAAGCCTTCGGCGGCGACGTCGTCATGACCTCCGACACGCACCGCAGCGGCACCGACCGCTGCCGCGAAGCCTGCGACAAGGTGGGCGCCACGGCCGACGTGGTGATCAACATCCAGGGCGACGAGCCCTTCATCCGCCCCGAGCAGATCGAGCAGCTCAAGCGCTGCTTCGACGCCCCCGACGTGCGCATCGCCACCCTCGCCAAGGCCTTCGACCCCGACGGCGACTTCGAGCAGACGCTCTTCAACCCGAACACGCCCAAGGTAGCCTTCGACACCCACGGCGACGCGCTCTACTTCAGCCGCTCCATTATCCCCTACATCCGCGGCGCGCGCTACACCGAGTGGCTCCGACGCCACACCTTCTACAAGCACATCGGCCTCTACGCCTACCGCGCCGAGACGCTCCGCGCCATCACCCTGCTGCCGCAATCGTCGTTAGAGCGCGCCGAGAGCCTCGAGCAACTACGCTGGCTCGAAAACGGTTACCGCATCCGCGTGGCCGTCACCCCCTACGACACCGTCGGCATCGACACCCCGGACGACCTCGCCCGCGCCGTCGCGCTACTCAGTTGAAGGCGGGTTGTTGACAGCTCAACCCATGGTTTGAAGCCAAACCGACCTCCGATTTGGGCCAAACCAATGGTTTGAAGCCAAACCGACCTCCGATTTGGGCTAAACCAATGGTTTGAAGCCAAACCGACCTCCGATTTCGTTCAAACCAATGGTTTGAAGCCAAACCGACCTCCGATTTGGGCTAAACCAATGGTTTGAAGCCAAACCGACCTCCGATTTCGTTCAAACCAATGGTTTGAAGCCAAACCGACCTCCGATTTGGGCTAAACCAATGGTTTGAAGCCAAACCGACCTCCGATTTCGTTCAAACCAATGGTTTGAAGCCAAACCGACCTCCGATTTGGGCTAAACCAATGGTTTG
>MIQB01000061.1 GCA_002890585.1 Tannerella sp. oral taxon 808 | reverse complement strand
TCGACAGAAAGCTCCGCGCGCCAGTTTTTGATCTCTGTCGGTCGACAGAAAGCCCAAGTACTGGTGTTTTTGATCTCTGTCGGTTTGATGCGGATGCCCCACAGAGGCGGATAAATGGCAAAAAACCGCCTATTTTGAACTATCTTTGCAGTAGAATCAACAAATCGTTAAAACATATTTGTTATGAAGCATATCGTAATAACAGGATTAGGCGGCGTCGGCGGATATTATGGCGGCATGCTGGCGCGCGCTTATGCGAAAAGCGATGAGGTGGCCGTTCATTTTGTCGCACGCGGGGAACACGCCCAGGAGATTGCGCTGAATGGGCTGCAAGTGGAGACACCCAAGGGATCCTTTACCGTCCGCCCGCGAAACATCGTGCAGGATGCAAAGCTCCTCAACATTCAGGCCGATTACGTGTTATGTTGTACGAAGAGTTACAACCTCGCCGAGGCCATCCGCGGCATCGCTCCGGTGGTCGGCCCAGAGACAGTCGTCTTGCCCCTGCTCAACGGTGTCGACATCCGCAGCCGCATCTCCGACATGCTGCCCGGGGCGGAAGTGTGGTACGGGCTGACTTATATCGTGGCCATGAAGATGGGCCCCGGCACAATCCGCAATGTGCACGGCCGCGGCAAAATCTTCTTCGGCACGGGTGGCAAACGCACCGAAAAGGGCGACCAGCTGGAGGAGATCCTGCGCGAGGCGGGCATACGCGGCGAGTGGCACGACGACATCGTGCTGCAGATGTGGAAGAAGTTCATCATCATCTCCGTCTCGGCCGTCGCCTCGGCTTACTTCGACCTGCCCGTGCTGCTGGCCTTCGAACGCCATGCCGACATGTGCGACCTGCTGCTGCACGAGATCACCACCGTGGCGCGCGCCTTAGGTATCGACCTGCCGACGAAGTATTGCCGCCGCGAGCTGATCGAGGCGTGGGGTGGCGATAAGCAAGCCACCACCTCCATGCACCGCGACTTCCGCGCGGGTCGGCCCACCGAAGTGGACACCCTCTGCGGTTACGTCGTCCATGAGGCCGAGCAACTGGGCATCCCCGTGCCGGCTTACAAGGAGATCTACCGTGGGCTGAGCGTCGGCATTTGTCGTTAAGCCCCGTGGCTCTAAGTCTCTTAATTACCTCTTTAATTATTTCTGCTACTCCTAACCACCCTATTACTACCCCTAACTACCTTTTTATATGGCTGTATACTTAGAAGACGTCTCCAGAACCTTCGGAGAATACCTGTTGATCCCCGGTCTGACGACCAAGGAGTGCATCCCCGCCAACGTGTCGCTCAAGACACCGCTTGTGAAACATGCCGTGGGCGAACCCTCGCCGATTCGGTTGAATATCCCCTTCGTTTCGGCCATCATGCAGGCCGTGTCTGGCCCCGAACTGGCCATCGAGCTGGCTCGCAACGGCGGACTCTCATTCATCTTCGGCTCGCAGCCCGTCGAGAGCCAGGCCGAGATGGTGCGTAAGGTGAAGAAGTTCAAGGCTGGCTTCGTGGTCAGTGATTCTAACCTCATGCCCGAGCAGACCTTGGCCGACGTGGTCAAGTTGGTGCGCCAGACGGGCCACTCCACCATCGGCATCACCGACGACGGCACGCCTAACGGCCGACTCCTTGGCATCGTCACCAGCCGCGACTATCGCGTGGAGAAGGACGATCCGGGGATGAAGATCTCCGCCTTCATGACACCTTTCTCCAAGCTCATCTACGGCCGATCGGGCATCTCGCTGAGCGAGGCCAACCGCATCCTTTGGGAACACAAGCTGAACTCCCTGCCCATCATCGACGCAGACGACCGCTTGGTCTACTTCGTCTTCCGCAAAGACTACGACAGCCACCGCAATAACCCCGACGAGCTCTCCGACGCCACGAAGAAGCTCCTGGTCGGCGCAGGCATCAACACGCGCGACTATAAGGAACGCGTCCCAGCGCTCATCGAGGCCGGTGTGGATGCGCTCTGCATCGACTCGTCCGACGGCTATTCCGAATGGCAGCAGGAGACACTCGAATGGGTCAAGGCGAACTACAACATCCCCGTGGGCGCAGGCAACATCGTAGACAGCGAGGGCTTCCGCTACTTAGTCGACGCCGGGGCAGACTTCATCAAGGTGGGCATCGGTGGCGGATCGATCTGCATCACCCGCGAGCAGAAGGGCATCGGACGCGGACAGGCTACGGCGCTGATCGATGTGGCGCGTGCCCGCGACGCCTATTGCAAGGAGACGGGCCTTTACGTGCCCATCTGTAGCGACGGCGGCATCGTGCACGATTATCACATGACGCTGGCCTTGGCGATGGGAGCCGACTTCCTGATGATGGGTCGCTACTTCGCCCGCTTCGACGAGTCGCCCACGCAGACGCTCCGCATCGGCAACAATTACGTGAAGGAATACTGGGGCGAAGGCTCCAACCGCGCCAAGAACTGGCAGCGCTACGACATGGGCGGCTCCGAGGCGTTGAAGTTTGAGGAGGGCGTCGATAGCTACGTGCCCTATGCCGGTAAGATGAAGGACAACCTTGACATCACCCTCGGTAAGATCCGCGCCACGATGTGCAGCTGTGGCGCCATCACGCTCGAGGAGCTCCAACAACGCGCCAAGATCACGCTCGTCTCCTCCACCAGCATCGTGGAGGGCGGCGCGCACGACGTGATCCTCAAAGACCAGAACTAGTCACAATGATTAATTGTCAATGATTAATGATTAGGCCGGGTACACGGCTTGGTTGGCCGGCGCCCCTGGCGCCTTGATCTTCTTTTGCCTTCTTTTCTTCCATCAAGGGAAGAAAAGGAAGGGGGAGGTCAGGGACCCCGGCCAACCTCACCGGGTACACGTTCGTACTCCTAAACAATAAAACACCCAACACCCCAACAAACAATTAAACACCCAACATCTCAACAAGCAATGACCGACACCGTCCTCGAAAAGCTGAAGATCCTGGCCGAATCCGCCAAATACGACGTCTCGTGCTCCTCGAGCGGTACGGTACGACGCAATGCAGCAGGCACGCTGGGCAACACCGTCGGCGGCGTCGGCATCTGCCACAGCTTCACCTCCGATGGCCGCTGCGTCTCGCTGCTGAAGATCATGCTCACCAACCACTGCATCTTCGACTGCGCCTACTGCATCAACCGCCGCAGCAACGACCGACCACGCGCCACGCTGTCGGTCAAGGAACTCGTCGACCTCACCATCGAATTCTATCGCCGCAACTACATCGGAATGGACAGCCTGATTCCGGCGTCGAAGATTAGTAACCTGACGCAGGGCATGTTTGTCGGCGCCGTGTCCGACAACTTCGACGAGCGCATCGAGCAGAAGATCTTCCACGCGGAGATTGTGATCGATACCGCCAAAGTGTCAGCTGAGATGGAGGCCTACCGCCCGATCCCCGTCATCGCCGATTTCCGCAACGCCTCGGGCGACGACACGATGAAGACCTCCATCGACGCGAATTATCGCCAAATCAAACAGGAGATCCTCTCGCTCGTGGACTCCGAAATTGCCCGCATCAAATCCGACCCGAAACTACAGGGGCTGATGAAGGGGTGAGTAAAGGAGGAGTTTCCGTCCATCTATACGAAAATCAGGCAGGCCAAGGGACTTTCATCCCTTCAGCCTGCCTAATACGATTCACTTACACGTTGCCTTTACACAGCTACCATTTTAAGAGACTAATTCTTGATCAACTTCTCGGTGTAACGTCATAGTTGTAATACAATCCATAATCTTTCGGTTCCGCCCACGCAGGTTATCGACTACATTGACGGAGCCGATCAACTTTCATACTCTATACAGCCCGAATGGTAGCTGATTGAACGACAACGCCCTCTCATCGTAGAACAGCGGTAAGCCTCCCAGTTATCAAAGTGACTTGAATACCTCCACCCGTTGACAATACTTACCCTTCCCTCCGTACAACAACAGAAGCGGGCACGCCGCACATTTCTGTCGGTATGCCCGCTTCTTTCTTATCCCGGCCGCGCCGCGCTGGGGAAGGCGAGGCCGTAACCATAGTGTGTGTATTGCGTTACCTTACTGAACGATCACCTTATGCGTCGTGCCATCGCTGAGGACAACCATGTAGAGACCTGCGGAGAGAGGCACCGTCGTGTCGCCATGTACTGCCACCTGCTTCACCAAGAGGCCCGAGGCCGAGTAAATACGTACCGTGGTTTCCTTCGGGGAGCGGATGCGGAGCGTACCGCCGTAAGCCCATACGGATGGTTGATCTACCAGCGTATTGGCGTCTGCACTCGTGAACTCCAACGTGATGTCTTGCATCACGCGGCGAATCACGTATTCATATTCGCCATCTGCGTTCGGTGTGCCTGTGACTTCTCCGATGACGCGGCCATCGATCATCCGCTTGGCAATGACTTTCATGGGCTTACCCGCATACTTCAAGCGGAAGGTGAAATCCTTCTGCGACCGCACGGAGTTTTGCCCCAACTCGGGCGAAAGCACCGTAACACCCTCTACACGCGGGATAAATACCGTGCGCTCAATGATAGGAACTGCGCCCTTACTTACATAGAAGCAATACGGCTCATTCCGACACCAATCAGGAACAACCACTTTCTCAGCCATTTCTTTCCCAAAAACTGTATTCAGATCCCTTATTTCGATGGCCTTTATATCATCCTTGGCTTTATTCGGATCATAGCCAGTCTGTACAATAATTTCGTTGTACCATGGATGAGTGCTGGGCCCGTCATTATACATATCCTCCAAAAGGAATTTAAAGCCCTCGGCTATTCTTCCTATTTCGGTATCGTAATCACTATCCCAATCAATAACACCCGGACCCACGCTTGTTGAATCATTGTAGTAGTGCCTTATAGAATCTTCGTCCAAATAGCCACTACCAATTATCTTATCATAAATCTGTCGATAATACAGATACGTGCAACGATCCACATATCTATTTTGATCATCCTGCGTAATCTCTAGTTTACTGTTAAAATCATCAAGAGTATATCGTTCAGGATCCATAAACGCCTCTTTCCGATAAGCAGCATATCCTATGGTCTTATCAAGTTGCCGCAAACAGATGCGTACGCTATCACCCTGAAGCAAATCTCTTTCCACATCGGTCAGAGGCGAATCGGCTGGATGCCAATTCCAACCGCCATCGAAGCTCCGCATCATATACTTCGTAGGCGTACCGCGCAAATGGGCGTATTTCAGATAGATCGTATCGCCATAAAGGATATCTGTACTAATCGATGTAGCAGCAAACTCCGGCTGGTTGTAGATCAGGAACCGGAGAGTCAGCGTGTCAGAAAATTCACCTGTCTCTTCATTAATAAAAGGTTTCCCTTGTCCTTTAAAGGACACTGGATGAGCAGGATTCGCATTTATTTGAAAGAAAGAGGTGTCCGTAGCACTCTCTGAATTTGCTAAGGTGTCGGTTCCCTTCTTGACGAAATACATCTTCAGCATCGCTTCACCATCTTCTTTAATCCGAGTAAACATCATCGGATCTGCACCAAACAGTTGGCTTGCTGATGCTTTCAAAGAATCCTCGTGACTAACAGCTGATGGGAGCCTTAAGAAAGGAATACGGCTAAGTGGTTTTTGGGCTTTTCCTCCCACTAAGCAGGTGTCTTCTAATACGCCTCCATAATCAAAAACAAGCTCCATATCCCTGTTCGCCAACAAGAGTTTAGGATCAAGCTTTCCAAACGCGTTGTCTTTATCGAAAACAATTGTTGGCTCAATGATTTTATGATCCAAAGTGGTATCCTCGTTATATGTGCAGCCTACAAAATAGACCCTGTCTTTAAAGGCCAAGATATCGTCATGAATATCCCATTTAGGAAGGGAAACAGGTGCCGAACGGAGACTGCTTCGATGAGCTGTACCGCCTTCGGCTGCCCGTCTTTTCGCCTCCAAGTCTGCCAACATTTTATCTACCCACTTCGTGTCTACCTGTAGCCGACCACTCCCTTCTTGGTAATCAGGCCGGCCGTCGTTATTTCGATCGACAGCCCAAACGGCATATAGTGTCCTATCACCTTGCACATCAAGATAGTCTCCTACCCGATATAAAGGTCGTACTCGATTTTCTGCCTCTTGAGTTTTCAGCGTCGGCTTTGCCCGGTTAGACCATCCAATCAACACTAAGCCACGTACCGCATAGCCTTGTGAAGTAAGTTGATGCTTGCCTGTAGCTACTACCTCAGTCTTTAATTTTCCGGCCCGAGGTTGGAAACCGGGATGCCATTTTACGTCAGCAGCATGCAGCGAGCCGAAATTGAGGGCTGACAGCAACCCGAAGGTTGCTGCCAGAGCCCATATACAATACTTCTTTCTCGTTCGTATCATAATCAAATCTCTGTTGTTCATTTTACAAGCACTTTATAGCGCTTACCATCGATAGCCACTACATAGAAGCCCGAAGCAAGCGGTTGGCTTGTCTGCCCTTCGGCTACGTTGATTCGTTGATACAACGCACCACTCCGGGTGTAGATATCGGCACGCGTCTGGCGATCAGACTCGATATAGAGCATTCCTTCATGCGCCCATACACGTACTTCAGTAACCTCAAACGAGGCTTTATCCTGTTCTTCGGAATTTCCTCTTAATAAGGAAGCACGCCCTGATCTCATATGCCCCCCACCGGTCCTATAATCAGGTATTCCATCATTATCTCTATCGATTGCCCATATAGCAAACAACTTCACATGTGTGTCAACTGGGAGATAATACTCACCAATCTTATAAAGGGGATCCACTTTATTCTCCGCAACTTGCGTTTTCACTATCGGTTTTGCTTTGCTAGACCATCCAATCAACACAAAACCGCGTACTGAATAGCCTTGAGAAGTAAGTTGACACTGTTTCCCTCTAGATAAAACATCCGTCCGCTGCTTGCCTGCCCGAGGCTGGAAACCCGGATGCCATGTAACATACACCTCGTCGTAGTCCGGGATGCCATTCTTGTTATCATCCTTAGCCCATACGGCATGGAATACCAAATCAGACGTGATCTTAATGGAGGTATCCGGTTTCATCAAATCACTCGGCTCGTTTTCCTTCTTTGTGATTAGATCACTCGTAACACCAAAGCTCCAGCCAATAAATGCAGCTTGCGTGCGCTTCAGATCACCCTGTCCCTTCACGGTCACTTGGTCATCCTTATTATAACGGTTAGGATCCACGGGTGCGGCACCCGTACCACCGTTACCATCATAAGTCACACCCATTTGCAGGTAGTCAGGCACTTCGTCGCTATGGCCATTCGGGCCGGTCTTATCCTCAGCCCATGTGGCATAGAGCTTAGCGTGGGCGCTTGAGTATTTGAACGTGGCGTTAGCCTTCAGCAAGTCGCTTTCGTCCGGCGCATCGGCCTTCTTCGTAATCACGCCCTTTTGCTCAAAGAGCCAGCCAAGGAACATGGTGTTGCTAAGCGTCAAATCGCCCTTATCCTTCACGGTCACGTCGCTGCCATCGTTATAGAGGTTGTCATCCGTCGGCACAGTACCCGTGGCACCATTGGCAAAGTATTTCACACCGGCTTGCTTATAGTCAGGATTGCCGTCAGGCTTACCACTCGGGCCGGTCTTGTCTATCGCCCATACGGCGTAGAGGGTCGTGTCGCTCGTAATGATGAACTTGCCGTTCTCCTTTTTCAGGTCGCTCGGCTCAGCTGCTTGTGAAGTAACCACAGGCACCTTCTTAAAGCTCCAACCGATAAACACGGCCGTGTCGTGCTTCAGGTCGTTCTGACCTTTCAGGGTCACTTCGGTATTGTCATTGTAGCGGTTAGGGTCCTTTGGAGCCGTGCCGCTGGTATTGTCATTACCGTTATAAGTGACGCCGTGTTGCAGGTAGTCGGGCACATCGTCGGAGGTTCCATTCGGACCCGTCTTATCCTCAGCCCATACGGCATAAACCGTCGTATCGGTTGTAATCGCAAACGTCTCTGTCGGCTTCTTCAAATCGGTTACGGCATCTTGCTCCGCTTTCGTTTTGATCAGCTCCTGTGCGCTAAAGCTCCAGCCGATAAACGTTGCCTCGGCGCGAGTCAAATCGCCTTTGCCTAATAAGGTCACGTTGTCACCGCTGTCGTAGCGCTTAGGATCCTTTGGAGCAGCACCGCCATCGCTCTTATTACCCTCATAGGTCACACCCATTTGCAGGTAATCAGGCACATCGTCGGAGGTACCATTCGGGCCAGTCTTATCCTCCGCCCATACAGCGTAGAGCTTAGATAAGCCGGAAGCGTACTTGTACTTGTCATTCGGCTTCTTGATGTCGGTCGGCACCTCAGATTTCTTTGTCACCAAGGGCTTTGCTTCAAAGAGCCATCCAAGGAATGTGGCTTTCTCGCGAACGAGGCTGCCTTTATCCTTTACGGTCACTTCGTCGCCATCGTTATAGAGGGCGCCATCCGTTGGCGCAACGCCGCCGGTGTTTTCGTTACCGTAGTAAACCACCCCGTTTTGGCCATAGTCAGGCTTACCATCGGGCTTGCCACCCGGGCCAGTCTTGTCTATCGCCCATACGGCGTAGAGGGTCGTGTCGCTCGTGATGGTGAACTTGCCGTTCTCCTTTTTCAGGTCGCTCGGCTCAGCTGCTTGTGAAGTAACCACAGGCACCTTCTTAAAGCTCCAACCGATAAACACGGCCGTGTCGTGCTTCAGGTCGTTCTGACCTTTCAGGGTCACTTCGGTATTGTCATTGTAGCGGTTAGGGTCCTTTGGAGCCGTGCCGCTGGTATTGTCATTACCGTCATAAGTGACGCCGTGTTGCAGGTAGTCGGGCACATCGTCGCTCTTACCGTTCGGTCCTGTCTTGTCTTCACCCCATACGGCGTAAAGTGTAGACCGATTCGGCGAGTACGCGAACGTGCTGCCCGCAACCCGGATACTGTCTGGCACCTCAGACTTCTTCGTAACTACCGACTTTTTCTCAAAGTGCCAGCCAAGGAATGTGGCATCCTTGTGAACAAGGGAGCCTTTATCCATCACTGTCACTGGGTTGCCGTCGTTGTAACGCTTGGGATCCGTCGGAACTGTGCCGCCAGTGTTACCGTTACCATCATAGACGAGACCTGCCTGCTTATAGTCGGGAACGTCATCAGGCTTGCCGTCGGGGCCGGTCTTATCTATCGCCCATACAGCGAAGAACGTCGTGTCGGCTGTGATCGTGAACTTGCTGTCCTTCTGCTTCAGGTCGCTTGGCTCGGCACTTTGTGTCGTAACGAGCGGGGCCTGCGTGAAGCTCCAACCGATGAACACGGCGCTATCGCGCTTCAGACTCTCCTGCCCTTTCAGTGTCACTTCGGTATTGGCATTGTAACGATTCGGATCCACTGGAGCCGCGCCGCTGTTGTTGCCGTTGCCATTGTAGGTGACTCCGTTTTGCAGGTAGTCGGGAATTGTATCGCTCTTGCCCTGCGGGCCAGTTTTATCCACTGCCCAAGTAGCGTAGAGCGTCGTGTCAGATGAGATGTGGAATTTGTCGCCCGCCTGTTTCAAGTCGGTGGGCACATCGCTCTTTGCAGCGATTGGTTCATCTCTCTTCGTAAAGCTCCAACCGATAAACGCCGCTTCCGTACGAGCCAGGTCACCACGACCTTTCACCGTTACTTCAGCATTATCGGGATAGGGGCTATTCTCATCCGACGGAACCGAACCACCTGTGTAGCCGTTTCCATCGTAAGCCATCTTCAAGATGGCTTTGCAACCATCAATTACCGTCACAGTGTCACTCATCGGAGACGTGCATTTTCCATAATAACCGATGACGGTGTATTTACCCGCTTTATCCTTGGTGACGGTGTATTCTTGTTTCGTTTCGCCAGTAATTGAATCCCCATTGAAAAACCACTGATAACGCGCGGGACCACTTTCTGCCTTCAACGTCGTGCTCTGAGCTGGCGGACAGATATAGGGATCGCCCGAAATCTTCAGCGGCTTAGGATCTACCACTGTGATTTTGGTTGTCAACGTAAACACCTCATTGTATGCAGCTTTGACAACCATCTTAATCTCATGCTGTGTATTGAGCGAAAGCGACGGAATCGTCCATTCTAATTTTCCACGCTCCGCGGTCTGCTCCACGTTATCGATGAACCAGGTGATGTCATCCGAGCCACCGGCAAGTTGCATTTGCGCAACGCCTCTCACCTTAAACTCACCCGCACAATATGTCTGCTCGTTCGCATCTTCAAAGTGGATATCGTTAATGTAGAAAGCAGGGTTCAACTGGCGTGCGGAAGAGGCCGCGAGGTAGTAATACGATTCATACGAGCCTAAACCATAGCCCATCACGGACAGTCCGGCCGCATTTTCGAAATAGTAAGTAGCCTTTAGGTCTGTCAAAGGCATCGAATAGAATGAAAAGCCCGAAGCAGCATTATCCGTCCATGTTCCACCAGTAAGTGCCTTCGGAGCCTCATTCCCAATCCGCATCGTCGTAGCATTCTTCGTAGTCGTCGGAGTCACAATCAACGCATAATGTTCTTTCAATACAGACGAGCCCGTTGCTGCGAATGGAGCTAAGGCCACATTCATTACCGTCTGCTCAATCGGCGGCACCCATGCCATAGCGGGATCTCCATTATTATAAGCAAGACCCACAAAATTCAATCCGGTCAAAAACGAAGCAACAGCTACTGGTTTATCCGATTGAATATAGCATCCGCCACCGCTGAGAGAAACTTCCAATTCCACAAATTGCCCTGCATTCAGAACGAGGCCACCCGTACCAACACCGGAAATAACCTGACCACCTGTCTGAGTAATCGTTGTCCCATTTTGCGAAGCGACAACACGAACGCGCTCTTTACCACGCTTAGTGACTGGGACGAGGAACTTGTTTCCCCATGAATGCACCGGCACCTGCTGCTGAAATAGACAGTCACAAGCCGTAGTTCCATTAGGCACTTGGACGCAAGTGTTCGTTGTAAAATAAGCAATCGGCTTATCTGACGTGATTAAAGTACCCGTCATATCTCCGCCGCTTACATACTTGCTGTACACCTCACCTCTCTTCAAGCTGGCAACCACATTCCCGTTCTCACTTACCTGCGTATTATCTTCAACTGCAATCACAGTGTATCCATCACCTAATCCAGCAATAGATTTATAAGAAACATGCCGATAAAATTTTCCATAGTTGGTTACAGGCAGCACATTTGTAGCATCTGTTGTTACTGCAACAATATTTATAGCAAATACAGTGATCAACTCGTCGGAAACAATATGCAACGATTTATTGGATTTTCCCGTAGCATTACTATACACCTTCGCTGCTTCTGCAGCATTAAAAGTACGCGTATATACTTGTCCAGCTGCTACATTGAACGTTTCCGTACCACCCTCAGTAAAGGTAAGCGTCACCGTAGCTGGCTTCGTAGCCACAATTCTTACTTGCAGCATATTATCATGAGGAGCCTCGGTAAGGTTTTGCCCATAGCTCAGCCAGAATTCTTTCCCCTGCGTAGTCGATTGTCCTTGTGAGAAAAGATGTATGCTGAACAAAAAGAGCAACGCAAACGTCCCAAAAGACCTGAGTAAAAATTTCTTCATTTCTTCTTACTTTTTCATTGCATAATACGTATACTCCTCCTCAATCGGTTTCGAATCGCGAGCATAGCTGATGGAGACAACCAACTGGAGCTCTCCGCCGTTCGTTACCGTATACTTATAGGTATATACGGCGGCAGGATCCATTCGCTTGATCTGATCCCCTTCAACTGTATACTCAAACGGGCCATCGGTCTTTCCGTTGTCATATTCAAACACGGAATTTCCATCGGCCGAGAACGTTACTTTCTTCGGGCACGGAACAAACGTCTCAAACCGCTGTCCGGCCGAATAGGTGTTCTCCGAAGAAACACCATCCACCGTCTTTTTGACCTTCACGCGGTTGACCGTCCAAGTCCCAAGTAGATCACTAACGGCAACTGCAGAGCCGAAAGATGGCTCCGTGAAATTCGCATTTTCCGGCGCCTTAATCGATGTGGCTCCAAAGGCGCGCACATCGTGGAACAATGCCAACAAAAACAACATGGCCAAAATCGCGGCCACAAATGCTTTGAGTCTAACTTTTTTTCTCATACATAATTATTTATCTGAAATGAAACATTACTCGACTCCTTGACTAGGAATCGAAACTTTCTCTCTGTTTTAGCACTATTTATGTTTATAGTTCATTTGAATATCCCTAACTGAGAAATCGGCTACAAAGATAGAGGGAATATTTCAGACTACATAGGAAAGTGTCTCTTTTTAGAAATTTGCCCTCATCGCACTTTCATAAATTTATGCCGCTTAGTAAACAGGGAAGATGTCTTGTATTTCACCGATGAGCCATTAACTCCTCAATGTAAGTAGAGGCCTTTCTAGGAAAATGAACAATCAAACAAGGCATTCGCTAAATGGAGTCTTGACTGTCATTTTGTATGTGCTGGGACAAATCTCAAAGAACAGAGCCGACGAATTAAAGAAGGCCTTATGTGAGATGTTTACAACGGCCATGAATGTTCCGGCGATCGCTGTGGTATTGAGAGATCGTGTATGCCTTATAGACACCTTTTTGAAGGAGCTTTTGGCTTTCGAATGAAAGGAGCGTGCTACTTTTGCATATGAAAAAAGTGCCAGCGCCGGCCAAGGTGGCCCGGTATTGCACTATAAAAAGTTTTCAGAGACTGCATCCGGCTTTACGCTGTCGATGCAGTCTCGCTTTTTTTGAAACATCCTCCGGCCTCGACAAATTCACCTCCACCCGCTGCTCATCTTCAGCCTAGTATCGTTCGCGGACTGTGGAAGTTCGGCCTTGACGGTTGGTTGTTCCCCTGCAGAAGCCTTCTCACTGATCGAAGTCTCATCAATCGAAGTTTCACCTTTTTCCGTCGTCGGTGGTGCAAGTGAGAGTGCAATCTTCCTATCCAGCTCCGCCGCGTTCCTCTTCAGCGTACGTAGCTCGTCCTCTTTCCGCCAGACACCTGAGGCGGCCGCCTCAAAGACCGGAATCTGCTCCTTCGTCTTGGCCAACTCCCTCTCGTGCGTCTCGATGACTTTCGGGATCCGCTCCAAAGCGTTCAGGAAGTTTTGGCAGGCGAGCTTCGGATCAGCAGCCAGACGACCATTATTATAGGTGTAGAGAATGCCGCTGCGGCCTTGCACGAAAAAGCGGTTGATGGAGCAATCGAAAAGATCCTTTGCCGTGCTCTCCGTCTTCACCATGACCGGGAAACCGTAGATCTCACCGATCTTGTTGTACTCGCCTTCGGTGCGCGCTTTCTCCGCAATCTCCTGTAATCGTGCAGCCA
>MIQB01000060.1 GCA_002890585.1 Tannerella sp. oral taxon 808 | reverse complement strand
ACTTCCAAAAACTCGGCCTGTCTGAAAAAGACACCATGCTCGAGCTTTATATTCTTCTCTGTAATCGTCCACTTTCTAAAGATAAGCATTTCAAAATACGAATACACGAGATAGATGAAGAACACGACAAACAACAAGAACATAACTTCATCCATATAGGGGACACTCACAAAAAAAGTCGCCACCCAAACACATAGCATCATAACGACAACGGGGAAAATACTGATTATCCATTGACTGATCTTTGGTCGCAATATAATCTCATTCATGGCTAAATCTTTCCTTAGAGTGTAACTATCTCCTGAAGCCTTATCTTCTCTCCCATTTGCCAGCTTTCAGCAACTCAAAGTCTTCCTTACGTACCGTATTGTTGATTTTAAGGAGCAACAGAGCTTCCTTCAAATGGTGTTTGGCATAAAAACAGTGATCATCTTTTCGGAAGATAAAACGACGCCACGTCTCCCTGTATTCGGTATTGGCAAAAGGTATGATTTGATTGGTGTCTTGGCTCCAATTGTTAAAGAGCAGCGGAAAGAAAATCGCATTTATGAAATCGCGAATCGGTGATCCTATCTATGAAAACAGTATTATATACGGCGATATATGCGGTCTGGGTGATGCTTCTCTTGTATCTTTTTCACTGGGTGAAGCGTGTTGATGAAAAGAAGGACAGAGAGACTATTCAAAGTGATAGTTCACTTCCTACTGGGAGGATGGAAAAGAAGAAGCCGATATTCGTAGCTATATACAGCTTGATTGGAGA
Source organism: Tannerella sp. oral taxon 808 (assembly GCA_002890585.1). Lineage (GTDB taxonomy): Bacteria > Bacteroidota > Bacteroidia > Bacteroidales > Tannerellaceae > Tannerella. The sequence goes on along the minus strand of MIQB01000060.1, from coordinate 12,826 downwards.
CATGTACAATGCTATCCGATCTATTTTGAAGGAAAGCCCGGATAAATAAGTATACCGCGTATCTTACCATGATACACGGTGCACTACTCGTAGCCTATAATGAGACTAACTTATAGCTCCTTTTATCCTGAGATACTTGTATAATGTAGCACGGGAGACTTCTACGATCTCACAAAGCTCCGATATGCTATGCGTTGTATTCTTATATAAAGCGGCGGCGTATTCAGCTTTTCTTTTCGCTGAATCTGTTAGCCCCGGCTTTCTTCCTAACTTCTTTCCGGCCTCGCGCGCAGCATCAAGACCTTCCTTTGTTCTGGAAACTAATCTCTCTCTCTCAAATTGGGCGTAAGCTGCGTTGATATGAAAGAACAATCGCCCAATCGATGTAGATGTGTCGATTTTGTCGATTACTGATATAAAGTTTACTCCTCGCTGGGATAGTAGCTCGACAATGCTTAGTAGTTCTTTCAGCGTTCTTCCTAATCTGTCCAATCTAGTTACGACAAGCGAATCTCCCTCTTTGAGTATCCCCAGTAGCTTGTTCAACTCTTTCCTTGGTTTTACCCCTGATGACTTTTCAGAGAAGATCTTATCGCAATGATGCTTCGATAGCAATACCTTTTGGCTGTCGAAACTTTGCCCGTCTGTACTAACACGCATATATCCGTATATCATGATTTTGCGTTAAATCGATGTTTGGTGCAAATGTAATTAATTGAACTGTATAATTGAACCGCAAATAGTGTGGTATCATGCAGTTCAAGAAAGCGACCGTTTTTCTATACAAGGGAAGCGACAGGAAACTTTCCCCATTTGATACTTAAGCTACACTCTATTTTTTTTCTTCCCGGGCATTCCCCTCTAAAGAGGGTCGGACTTTCCGATTCAATCTTTTCACGCTAAGGTAAAAGGATTATATATCAATATATATATATTGATATATAAAAGGATTTACTCTTCAATTCCTAATGCAAAGAGCCCCTCCCTAAAGGGAGGGAGAGCGGTATAAGGGGCTTTTCTCTCTTTTCTTCAGCCTCCAGTTATTCTTTTCCTGTCGAAGGTTTCGTTTTTTTCATTAGCAAAGGTCTGTCGCGGTTCTTTACGGCTGTGGCAAGGTCAAGCCCTTTCAGGGTTCTGCCTAAAAAATCTCCACGCCTGGAGCAAGGCTCCGGGTCGTATTTTTTAGGTCAGAAACCTTGCACGCGATGAACCGCGCCTATGAACCTGCCAATGTAAAAAACGAAAACTCCGACAGGAAAGACGAAAAAAAAATGTCGGCTGAAAGAGAGAAAAGAAAAATGTAAAAAACTCTTCCTCCTCTTGGAATCCGATAAAATAAAGAGAATACAGAAGCATGAGTTGATAACCTTTAATATGTTTGCTATATGAGTCGATGGAAAGAAAATAAAGAAAGGAAAGAGCGCGAAAAGAAAAGACGCGAAGAGCTTGGGAAGTTCTTCCTCGGTCTGTCGAAAGTGTCTTATACTACTTTGATTGTAGGTGCGGCGCTTCAGTTTGTTGTGAATGATATTCCCATGACAAAGGTGTTTGTCGTGATGGTTTCAGGGATTGCGTCTACATTTGCATGTGGTTTAATCGGAAATAAGTTTTTGAAGTAGTGATTATGAAAGCAATAGATGTCAGTGTACTAACCTTCTTGATTGTCGCTGTTATTGCAATAGGTATTCTGATCTATACCTATACGCCGTCAGGAAAGAAATGGACAGGAGAGAAATAAGATTTTTCAGGCGGGATCAGAAGATCCCGCCTTTTTGATATCATGGCATGATTGGTTTTTCTCCTGATTCTCCTGTGGCATTCGAACGCTCTGCTGGAGAAAGACATTGCAATATATTTATATATATCAATATATATAGTTGCGCCCCCCCCCCCAAAAAGAAAAAATCTTTTATGTGTGCTTTGGATACCATTTTGGTATCAATTGTTACCTTTGCCATTAAAAGAAACAATAGCCATGCATGTAATATCTGTAAGAGAGTTTCGGGAAAATCAAACTGCGACACTTCTTCGTGCACTTCAAGGTGAGTCTGTCCTTCTAACCTCTCGCCTTGGTGCATTTAAGCTGACTCCTGTAACGGCTGAGGAAAAAATCGTTAGTCGGATCAGCTTAGGACTGAATGAAGTTAAACTCATTGAAGCAGGGAAACTTCCAGCCAAGGACGCCAAATCATTTCTCGATGAACTTTGAAGTAAGGGTTACTCCACATTTTGAACGCGAGGCAAAGACCTTAGCAAAGAGACATCGTTCTTTTAAGAACGACCTTAATAAGTTGATCGATTTGCTAAGTGAGAATCCCATACAAGGAGCAGATCTCGGTAGTGGTATTCGAAAAATACGTTTTGCCATAACATCGAAAGGAAGAGGAAAAGCAGGCGGTGCAAGAATCATCACTTACACCGTTTGCTTTTCCGAAAGTACTGGCCGCGTTTACTTGATAGACGTGTACGATAAATCCGATTATTCAACTGCAAACGTTGCTATCATTAAAAGCATGATAGCAGATTTGGGTCTTTAGATCGTCTTTTTAGACGAGATGTATTCCTCTCTCTCCTCTCTCTCTCTCTCTGAAAAATCAGAGGACTTTTATTTGCATCCATCTGAATGGATTCTCATGTGCAATTCATTACAGCTGGATATATGTATTTATATCTATATATAAAGATACATATGTCATTGGGCATATTGTATAGCCTGAGAGCCATATGCTACTTTAGACAATGGATGTAGCTCTTTCAAGATAAAGATCTCACTTCATTCCAAAATCTTCTTGCAATACATATCGAAGAATTTTCGGAATATCTCTTTTCGGGTAGTCTAATACTTTCTTTTGAATCTTATCTCTAATCTCAAATGCAGTTTGAGGATTTATCATTAATGCTGTCTGCACTCTTTTCACGAACTTCTTATCTCGAGGAAAAAAAATCTTTAACGTAGAGATGATTTGGCCGGTAGCCTGTGTCGCTAGATCATACTCTATTTGTGCCTGTCTTTCATCTCGCTTCTGATGAACATAAAAGTCTATGCGTCCAGGTATCTTCTTGTTTTCCTTCCATGTGAAGTATATATCTGCAACTCCATCTTCATAAGATTGCTTCATCTCATTTTCGGCCACATCTAAGACTCTTTTCTTGAAATTGAAGAAACGGTTGTATTGGTCTTTGAGACCAAGAGTCACTCGGAGTTCATCGAAACTCATAAAGAAGTAAGCCTGCTGCGTGTTACGATACATACAGCAGAACTCGTAGAACCGCTGCGTGTAACGACTCGAAAAAGTCAAGGCCACTGATAAATCAAAGGTCGTAAAGTGATCAACCAAATCAACCAAATAGGGAAGAATCAGTTTGGATACTTCTACCTCATAGGTGTCTGTTTTCCGATCATGTCTCGCATAGTTGATGAAATGGCATACATACCACTCTTTTGCATTCTCAAACTCCAGCTGTTTAGCGTTCAATTTCTTCAGTGATTGATAGACCTTCCTTCTGTTTCTTTCCCCTTCAATGCATTTGTCTAATTGATCCGGTGTAAGCCGTATAATCAGATTTTCAAAGTGCATTCTATCTCTGTTATTCGTCTCGACGTAATCCCTGCGAATAGCACCGAGAATTTGATAGACACATCTCTTTTCTATAAGATCGAACTTGTAACGGGCTTTTGTGATTGCGTTATCCTGCGCAAGCATCAACTTTCTTTTCTCCATAACGACAAATTTACGCGGTTTGTATGCTTTATAATGGCAACAAAACTACATAAAAAAAATACAGTTTCTAAGTAATGGTGCAGAAACACCTCAAAACGCGTAAATTTGTAGTTCGAGCGCGTAAATTTGTAGTTCGAGCGCGTAAATTTGTAGTTCGACACATCTCAGAACCCGCTTCAGTAAAGGGATCTCTAAGCACAGAAAAAGGTACTATAAAGTAACTATAAACTACGTACCGCGCGAAGCGGCGATTTTTTAATGTTTAAGGGGTTCGATTTGTGAGCAAATCGAACTTGTTTTCGTGATGAGAAATGAGAACTGTTTTTGAAAAAGGTAACCAAGCGAGCGAAAGCGAGCGCGGTAGTTAGAAGACAACCTTTCTTGGGTTAACATAATACTCACTATATGATGACTTATGTAACTGATATACAGATGATTAGATGTGATTTTACACATGATAAGATGAAGTGTGCAAGGCTGTAAGAAAGTCTCTCTAATCGTCTGAGATTGCGTCTTGGGGCATTTCATACGGAGGTAGTACTCCATTGAGAGAGGCTGCCATTTGGTTGCTCCTCCCCTTGGGGGGGACGGGAGGGGGGGGGGATAGATGGAGCGAATAGAGAACGTTTGAGGCATTATCTTTTGTTTGTTGGTCTCTCTCATGTCCGGCTATAAGAAAGTCTCTCTAATCGTCTGAGATTGCGTCTTGGGGCATTTCATACGGAGGTAGTACTCCATTGAGAGAGGCTGCCATTTGGTTGCTCCTCCCCTTGGGGGGGGACGGGAGGGGGGGGATAGATGGAGCGAATAGGGAATGTTTGAGAAAAACGTATTACTTTTGTGATTAACCAAATGGTAGCCGACCGATACGGGAGAGCTGCACAAAACGAACCGATGGAGCGAGTCAATGGATTATCTGATTCCTTCATCGGTTTTTTTTATTTCGACTGGATCTTTATATATATAAATATATTTCATGTGGTTTTGATGACTTGTATAGGACTTGTGATCCTTAGAATAGTCGCACTATCTTTGCTTTCGGTTCTACCATAAGGTAGAGCAAGAAATAGATTGGACTAAGTCCCATCTTGAAAAAAGTATCCTTGATTATCAGGATGTTATAGTTACGAATGTTTACATGCTTGTAAACATTCTTGCGTTAATAGCCTATATATCTTATAGTTAACTGTGATTTTTATGTAAACAAATGAATGAGAATAACGAAAAAGAGAGAACGTGTATGCTTCGATTGAAAGAAGATACACTCTTAAGGTTCAAGAAGCAAAAACGTAAGCATTCTACAGATGAGTACTTGTCCCTTATGCTGAATTACTTTGAGGTAACGGAGATAAAGCCAGAGAACATCGATGAGAGAATAGTGTCTGTATTCAATAAAGGCATAGAGCGGATTGTTAAAATCCAAAAGGCGCAAGAGAAGGAGTTCTTCCGAACAATCCGCCGCGATCTGTCTGACGTTTTGCGTGAGAAAAAGACCTCACAGTCTTTGAAGGATTTTAGTGATGAGATAGGATTGGAACGAGAGTTGACGAAAGAAGACTTCTTGGAGATGGGAAAAAAAGTCTCAGAGTTGGAGTCTGAGAAAAAGCAATTATCAGATGAAGTGGATAGACTTAAGAAAGACATAGTTTCTATACAGGAAGGCTCCAATTATGAAGACAAGTCTGTCATTATAGGATGCTGTCGAAAGATCCATGATTACCTAAAGTCTGGGGAGTACGATAGGATCGCAAACTATGTTGATCGTATCGTTTCAGTTTGCCAATGATACACACCAATATATATGTATATAAAGATATATAGCGGAGAGAATAAGGGTAGTGCTAATAAGCTATTCTCCTATTTGACAAAAGAGAATGAAGCGGAAGGAAAACCAGATGACTTCTTTAATCATTGTCTTTTGGGAGGAGGTAGTTATGCAGATTTACGTGCATCTGTTTATACGCCAGAAGAACGCAAAGCAGAGACAGCACATCTCTTTTTTAGGGAATACAAGATGGCTGATTTTATGAACGACTTTGATAAACACTCTGCCGTATCTGTGTCGAAAAACTCTCCTAAGTTCTATATGGTTGTAATCAGTCCATCCCATAAAGAATTATGTAACCTTGCTGGAGTTGATCATACACATGTAAGTGGGATCCGCGATCTTACGTCCAGTCAGAAAGCTACTTTAGAAAAGCAGCTGAAATGCTATACGAATGATGTAATGGCAAAGTATGCGCAAGCATTTGGTAGGAAGGATATACAGACAGAGAAAGACCTACTGTATTATGCGAAGATCGAGCATTCACGCATATACCGACATTATCATTCGGAAGTGATTGAAGGCAAGAAGAGGTGTGGAGATGAAAAAGAAGGCTTGAATCATCATGTCCATGTGGTTGTTAGTAGGAAGAGCGCTGATGGAAAGTCTAAGTTATCTCCGTTGAACAATAATACTTCAAAGAGAAAAGAGCAGGTGTCTTGGGAAAATGGAGATAAGAAGATGCAAAGAGGGTTCCAATTAGGGTCTTTTCAAAAAGAAGCATCCAATGAATTTTATCATATGTACTACGAACATGTACATTCAAAGATTCATGATAAGGAGAGTGGATATTGTGGGAAACATTCGAAAGAGATAGACCCGAAGTCTTCATTAGTTATGTTGCATAGAAAGCCTCTTTCTATGGTAAAAGTAGAACTTGAGAAACAGTTAGTAGATAAGGAGCAGAAACAACGAATCAATCTTGCCAAAGGGAGTATTATGTCTATAGTTAGTGTAGTAAGAGCTGTAAAGGTGCCTTCTCCAATCCATGTGATAAAGGCTGCAGTAGCCTCTATCAAGACAATCAGTCAGATTAAAGATCAGGACTTCGAGAAATAAGATTGTTTCTTTTTCTGGTTACATATATAGATATATATCTATACCTTTGCCGCAAAAAATACATGGCAAAGATCATCAGTATACTGAATCATAAGGGTGGCGTAGGAAAAACCACAACGGCTGTCAACTTGGGAGTAGCCTTATCAAAGGCACATAAGGTGCTCTTAATTGATTTGGATAGCCAAGCGAACTTGACAAGCAACTTAGGGTTTTCCCCATCGAAAGAGAACATATATACTGCTTTAAGAGGAGACTGTGAGTTGCCGATTTCACATTATGAGAATGTGGATGTGGTATGCTCTCATATCGACTTGTCTGCGGCCGATATGGAGTTTATTTCTGCGATAAGTAGGGAGTTCCTTTTGAAGAATGTGATAGAGAAATATCTTGATAGATATGATTATGTGGTATTGGATTGTGCTCCAAATCTTGGTTTGTTAACCATGAATGCTTTAGCAGTAACGAACTTAGTTATTGTCCCCATAGAGTTGTCTTTCTTTGCATTGTCTGGGATGGCTAAGCTAATAGAGATCATCGAGATGTTCAAAGTTAAGGTGAATAAAGACTTGGAGAACTATAAGATACTTGCTACTCGGACTGATTTGAGAAAGACAGCGCATAGGGAGATCTTATCAGAGATTCGCAAGGCGTATCCAGACCACTTGTTGGATACCTTCATAAGGAGCAATGTGAAGATCGAGGAGAGTCAAGTAAATAGGACAGACATATTTGCTTATGCTCCCAATTCAAGAGGAGCAGAAGATTATGAGAGTCTATGTAAAGAAATAGTCAAGATTTGATGTTATGGCAACAGAGAAGAAAGGTATAGCGAAGATGATGGACTTTATAGATAAAGAAGCGAAAGAGGTGACAGCAGTGAATGAAGTCCATAATGATTCTATGAGAGAGGAGAGTTTGACACCGCTCTATATAATGATACCCAAAGAACTGAAGCATAAGTTCGATCTGTATTGTGTAAGTAATAGTACGACAAAGCGTGTAGTTATCACTAACTATCTTAGGGAATTTCTAAGAGATACTGGCTTATAGATATATATCTATATATAAATAAAGGAAGTAGGTGACGCTGGGGGAGCGACCCACTGGCAAAGATGTAAGATAAGTCTAAAGCGACTCTTAACAGGAGTAGCTTTGTAGTCCTTATCCCTTTGTTCTTGTATCTGAAATACAATCTTACTATGAGCGTTTTTGATATAGACATTGTTTACGTTATTGCACTCATAGGGATAGTTTGTGTATTTATGGTCATTGTTTTTGTCAAGAGTGATGATCGAGCTATTCCAGATCCTGAACAGAAAATCGATACATCCAATGTTTTTATACTTGAGACGGAGAAGTGTAAGATTAAGTTTTCTGATCCTTTCGATAACTTCTTAATCTATGGAGGGGCTAATTCTGGAAAAACGAAGTCTATAGGAAAGCCCCTTCTTTCAAACTATATAAGAGCTAACTTTGCAGGTTTCATATATGATTATAAGGATTATGATCTGACAAGAACAGTCAACTATCTTACAAGGTTATATAACTATCCGTATAAGGTGTATAACATATCCTTTACAGACATGGGAAGGACAAAGCGTTTTAATCCACTAAAACCTTCAGTGATTAAAGACGAAGTGTTGTTGATACAGTTAGTAGATGATATGCTGACTTCTTATATGGGAGAGACGAAGCGGGATGAATGGTTCAATGGAGGACTTGGTATCATTAAAGGGATCGCATACAATTTGTTTTCATTGTATCCTCAGTATTGTACAATTCCGCATTTGGTTAACTTAGCTACGTCTGCCAATTCTGAACAATTGGAAGCCTTTTTGAAGAAAACAGATGAAAGTAGACAGCTTGCTTCTGCTTATTTGAATGCCCCTGAGAAAGCACAAGCCTCGTATTTCTCTAGTATGGTGAATCCTATTTCTAGTTTGGCTTTTGATAAGAAGATCTCCTATGTGCTTTCTGGGAACGATTTTGATTTCGATCTACTCAACCCGAAAGATCCTAAACTGATCACAGTATCGAGCTCTATTAAGGTCGACCGGCATGTATCTCCAATCATTGCCCTTTTGCTTACCATCTCTTCTCGTGCGTTCTCGCTAAACAACACGATTCCATTCGTATATTTTCTTGACGAAGCAACCACTTTCAAAATTCCAGATTTTGAAAAACTACCTTCCGTATTGCGTGAATACAAGTGTAGTTTTACCTTCCTAACTCAGTCAGGAGCTAAGATAGAAAAGCTCTATTCGAAGCTTGATAGGAGTAGTATTGAAGCTAATTTTGGGAACATCTTTTATGGAAGGACGAAAGACGTAGAAGCATTGAAGTACTATCCTTTCATTTTTGGGAAGAATGAAGTAAAGAAGAAAAGCCGTACGACAGGTCATAGCTCTCATTCTTCAAGTACTAGTCAGACTGTAAGTACACAAAAAGAAGATAAATATACAACGAATTTTTTCACTGGATTAAAGTCTGGAGAATTCCTTTTGTCTGGAGCTCATTGTAACAAGAAAGAGTTCTATGGGCGGTTTAGAATGTATAATGAACAGGAGGATGTCAGATTTGATGAATCTGTTGTAATAGATCTTGATATAGAGCGAGCTCATAGGAAAGTGACTAATGAGGTGCTTTCCATCCTTTCTTAGCTCGCGGTTAAGTATAATTATAAATATTTAACCCCCCCTATATATATTTATATGGCTATATGCGTATATTCGCTGCCATTATTCACCAATACCTAGTAATATGAAAAAAAAGATCATAAATAGAATAGCCTGTTTTGTTCTATTTGCAGTGAATACTCTGACTACGTTTGCTCAACAGGGAGATGTTAGAGGTGAATTGAATACACTGCTATCTGATTATGCGCTTCCTATTGTGATTGCCATTTTGGTGTTATCAGTCGTTACCGGTCTTATTACTAACATGGATAAGATCATTGATAAGAATGGAGATGGAAGCCGTAAAGAAGGCATCATTAATGTGATTTGGTATCTTGCATATGCGATTCTTTTTTGTTTGGTCGTTGCAGGAGTCATTACCCTTCTGAATAGTAAGTTTACCCTACAGATATGATATGTCTGTTGTGAGGTTCTATAAGTTTAGGAAAGGATTAGAGACACCATTGCGGATAGCTGGAATGTATACAAAGTACTTCTATCCGTTTTGTGTGATTGTTGGTGTGCTGGTCTTATATCTGGTTGGTAAGTTCCTGACGTTAGCAAAGAATTTTTCGAAGGAAAGTGTTGCAGGATTCTTTCTTCACTTAGCTTTTTGTGCAATCATCATATTGATCAGTAAAGGAGTGTTCTCATATAAATCAGAAAGAAAGGGAGTCTCTTTTCCCAAAACGGAGATGAACATATCCAATAGAGATATACTCAATGTAACGAAATAATGTCAGTGCGGAAGTGAAATGAGGACGGTTACAACTGAACAGGCCTATGGTATTGATGGCTTCATCGATAACGTGATTGTATCTAAAGCAGGAGCTATTACTGTTCCTTGCTTGCTGGATAACCCGGAATGCTATTCGATGGATCAGAAGGATATGAATATTCGGCATGATAAGTTCTTTCAGTCCTTCTCTACTTTACAGCCAAATACATTCGTACATAAGCAGACTGTATTTATAAGAGATAAGTACCGAGGAAATTTCCCCGATACGTTCTTTGGGAATGCAAGAAGAAAGCATTTTGATGGGAGATTGTATTTGCGATCGAAGTGTGTTTTAAACTTTATAAGTTATGGATATGAGAGTTTGAATAAGACCTATGTAGAGAACCCCATATCCTTTCGTAAAAGTCTTGCGAAGGCAGACAAAGAGAAGTTAGATGCCTTTTTAGAAAGTGTACAAACCGTATATGCCAATCTGAATGATTTAAAGGATACACGGCTGAGCTATATGACACAGCGCGATATCAAAGATTATATTTTCGATTTCGTGAACGGTTTTCATGGAGATTCTGGTATTAGAGACATCTCATTTCGAGATAGAATTTATTGCGGAGAAAAGAAAGGAGTAATGTTTACTGTATGCGATGAAAATTATCTTCCGGAAAAGATGTATGTATCTACTTTGGATAGTACGTTAGAGTCATCTAACTCGGAGCTGTTTATGTCCACATTTGAGAAGATCGGTGTCCATCTTCCATGCACTCATGTGGTAAATGAGATATGGGAGTTTGAAGGTAGTTTGTATAGAAAAGAGTTAGATATCCGAGTAAAACTTTTTGGACAACATCAGGAATTCTCAGAGGACATCAGATATAAGCATAAACAGTTAGTCGATTACCAAAACGAGATGATCGCAGAGAAGAACTTGATGTGCAGATACAACTTCAACATCATGATCTTAGAAGATGATGATGAGATCTTAGATGCTTGTGTGGACAAGGTAAAAGATGTTTTCAGAACGAACGATTTTAAGTTTTATGTGCCCACTTTCGAAGGTCTGTTTGAACTGTATGTTGCGAATGTACTTGGAAGAGAACATAAGATACCATCCGAGTATCTATTTCTTACAGATTTGCACGCTTCACTTTGCTTCAGTCTGGATTATGACATCTTTAAAGATGACGAAGAGGGGATTTATTTCAATGATCGGATATACCAGATACCCTTACGGCGTGATATATGGGATGCTAAAAAGAGACGTATCCCAGCACGTAATAGCATTATTGTAGCGGCCACAGGTGGAGGAAAGTCTGTTACTGCACTTAATATCATACAGCAAAATCTTGATCAAGGAATCAAGACTGTTATAGTGGAGTTTGGAAAGTCGTTTTATCAGTTGGGGCAGTTGTATGCAGGTAGGACGTTGCATGTTGATTACAATGGATCGGAACCGTTGGGCATCAATCCGTTTTTGTTGACATCTGAAGGATTGACGAACGCGAAGATCAGGATCCTTGTACAGATTGTGTTGAAGTTTCTCAGATCGCATGATCTATCAGATGATACGGCACAGGTTGTTTCTCTTACCAAATTGATAAAGTACTATTATGATATGAAGCCGGAATATCCCAGCTTCCCTGACTTCTATCACTTCATTCAGGACAAGAAGGAATCCATTCACAAAGAGTTGGATATAAAAGAGGAGTATTTTGATGTGGATTACTTCTTGCATGTAGGAAGTGAGTTTGTAAGCGGTGGAATATATGAGAATGTGTGTAAGTACTCCGAGCTTGAAAAGCAGATGGAACAAAACGATTTGGTGATCTTTGAGCTTACACAGATAAAGAAAGACCCTTTTTTAGTATCTATCATTATCACTATTCTGTTTGATACCGTAGATAGCAAGATCCTTTCTGATCGATCTATTAAAGGGAATCTTGTCTTTGATGAATATGCAGAAACGCAAGCATTGAAGGATACGTTTTCTGGAGAAGATGTACACAGTGCCGTCGCCTTCTTTTATCAGAAGATACGTAAGGAGAACGGAGCGATTACAACGGTTATTCAGTCTCCTGCACAGTTGCCGGATAACAACTATACAAAGAGTATGATTAGTAACACGCAGTTGCTGTATGTGCTCCCAACGACAGAGACGGTTTACGATCAGGTCATAGAAGCTTTTCATATAAAGAATGATTCGCATATCAATCTGATGAAGTCAATTAAGAACCACTTTGCCGCTGAAAAGCCATGTAGTGAAATATTCATCCGCTTTCTGGATCTGTATGCAACGGCCGTGAGACTTGAATTGGCTCCAGAAATCTTTTTGGCCTTCCAAACAGACGGCGAAGTTTGGGCGGAACTGCAAAAGAGAATGCAGATGTATTCCTCGATGGAAGAGAATATAGAAGACTTCCTGCAAGAAAGGAAGTCGCAGAAAAAGAAACATATCTCTCCTATTCTAATGAATGATGATAGTTGAAAGTTTGACTTTATGAAAAAGATAATACTCATGCTACTACTGCTTTGTGGAATAAGCAGTACACAGGCGAAGATCATCCCGGTGACGGATGTTACACATATCCAAGAGAATTTGCGGTCATGGCTTTCCAAGGTTATGAAAGAAGAGTGCAAAGAAAAGCAGATGGAGTACATTAAGCAGCAGCTGATTAATAGCTTGGAGATGTACACGAAGGTTTCTAATGTTATTTCACCCAACCGTTCCCCATCATTCATCTTAATGCTTGGCTTCCCAAGCTTTTCAGAATACTCTATGTTATTGCTCAATCTCTTGGCTAATCGGCTGATC
>MIQB01000059.1 GCA_002890585.1 Tannerella sp. oral taxon 808 | reverse complement strand
GAAGGCACCGCGGGACTGGCTGTCGAAGACGGAGAGGTCGGCGTAAGCGATCCGTCCGCGACCGTCGCTGTAGAACTCGAGGGCAAAGTCGGACGTCTTGTCCAACCGCCGCTCTATGCTGACCGTCCCCCAGCGGCGGAGGGCGCCCGTGATCCATTGCTGCTGCTGGGCGCTCATCGCGTCGCCATCCATGTGGAGCAGTCCGCGACCGGAGCATGAGAAGGGCGTCTTGAGGAGGAAGGGTGGGCGGCGGCGCGCCATGTAATCGGTGATGTCGGCGAGCCCCGTGCAGAAGGTGGGCGGCTCGATGTCGGGCAGCTCGGGCATCCTGCGGAGCACCTCCTCGAGGCAACGGGCGGCGGTCTGTCGGTGCGTGAGCGTGCGGAGTTCGTCACTCCACACGGGGATGCTGAGGGGCGCGCCGCGCTGGCGAAGGCGATCGAAACGTGCGAGTACGTGGGGCGAGAGTCCCCAGGGGACGGCAAGCAGCGGGGCGTCGGCCTTCAGGCGGCAGAGCGCACTGTCGGTGAGTGGGCTGACGCTCGGGCGCAAAAAAAGAGGGAGCGAATCAAGGAATTGATTCGCCCCCTTGCTGTCGGTTGTCCAGACGGCGTCGCCGTCTGAGGCATACCAAATGGGGAGTATTTCGAGGTCTCCTGCCATCCGCCGAGCGGTGGCGTTGGGGGTGTAGTTGGCTGTGCCAGCCCCGACGGCCGTTTCGTTTTCGGGGTTGAAGCAGTGCAGACGCCTACTCCAGGTTTTCATCGATCGCGTCGATCTTCTTCACCACGAGCGCCATCTCTTCTCTGAGCCGCTCCAGCTTGCGCTCCATCTCCTTGAGCAGGCCGCTGCCGCCCTTGGACGAGATGTTGAGGAAGCCGAGGTTGTTCTCGTAGGTCTGGATCTCGCTCTTCATCCGCTCGTAGGTACGCATGAGCCGTTCACGTTCGGTGTGTATGCGCGTCTTGCCCTTTTCGCTCATCTCAGAGAGGCCCGAGCGGAAGTCGCGGAGCTTGCGGTCAGTCTGCGCCACGTTGAGGCGGGTATACTGTGCGTCGACGGCTTTACGGAAGCTGTCGTAGGCCTTTTCCTTCTCCTTAAAGGGTACGTAACCAATGGCTTTCCAGTCTGCGATGAGGGCCTTGAGTGTGGTGAGGGCCTCGTCGTCGGGCAGTTCGTTGAGGGCTTCGATCTTCCTCACGATCTCGTTCTTGGCTTCGAGGTTGGCCTTTTCATCATCACGTTGGCCGGCGAAGGCTTGGTTTTTACGCTCGAAGAAGTAGTCGCAAGCGGCATTGAAGCGTTTCCAGATGGGCTCTGAATGGCGCCTTTGCGAGGGGCCTATCTTCTTCCACTCGTTCTGTAGCTCGATCATGGCTTGGGTCGTCTCCTTCCAGTCGGTGCTCTCCTTCAGCGCCTCGGCCTTCTCCAGGAGCGCCTTCTTCTGCTTCAGGTTCTCGTCGAGGTCTTTTCGGATGCTCCGGAAGAACTCGCTGCGATTCTTGAAGAACTCATCGCAAGCGGCGTGGAAGCGGTCGTAGATCTTCTGGTTCTGCTTCCGAGAGGCGAAGCCGATGGTGCGCCATTTCTTCTGCAGCCCGATCACTTCTTCGGTCTTCTTTTCCCAGTCTTTGAAGGTCTTCAGGTCGTCATACACGACAGCCTCGACAATCTCGCAGAGGGCGGTTTTCTCCTTCAGGTTCTCCGCCTCCTTTGCACGCAGCGTCTCGAAGTATGACTGATGCTTCTTATTGATCTGGGTCATGATTTCCTTGAAGTTGTTCCACACCTCGTCGCGCTGTTCGCGGGGCACGGGGCCGATCTCACGCCATTGCTGGAAGAGCTGCTGCATGTTGCGATAGGCGGAGACGACGTCTTTCACGTCAAGCAGCTTCTGTGCGGCCTCGGTCAGTCCCAGCTTGCGTTCCAAATTCTTCTTGAAGTCGTAATCACGCAGCTGGTGGTTGATCTTGACGAGGTCGTAAAAGCGCTCGCTCTGTACCTGATAATCGCGCCACAAATCCTTGACGTGTTCCTGCGGCACGGGGTCGTATTCCTTCCACTTCTGCTGAATGTCGCGGAACTCGTTGTATCGGCGGTTGAAGTCGTCCGGACTTTCTATGAGCCCCTTTATGCGGTCTATGAGGTTCAGCTTCTTCACGTAGTTCTCTTCCCTCACGCGCGCCTTCACCCGCTCTATCTCGGCCTTGCGTTCCTTGAAGCGGTTTACGACCTCCTTAAATACGGGGAGTGTGTCGTCGATCGGGGTCTCGAAGTCGTCTTCATTCCCGCCACCTTCTAAAAAGACACGCTTCAACTCTTCAGACTCAGCTTTGACAATACGGTAGTACGACTGGCGCAGCTTGTCAAACTGTTCACGCGTGACGTCCTCCGCATGCCCGACCAGTTCTTTCAGCTTATCGATGATCTCGTGCTTGTTGAGCATACCGACGGCTCCCGTTTCGATGGCTTCCTGCAGTTCGCCGCAGTAGTCATCCGGTGTGGTGGGAAGCTCCTTCATCTGCGGATCCTGCTGCACGGCCGCTTCGTTGACGACGATGTCGCGTACCGTCTCAGCCGGTGCCTCTTGCGGGGCGGGTTGTTCCGCTGCCGGTTCAGATACTTCCGAAGTAGGCTCGGGTTGATCGGGGGTTGGCTCCGGTGCTGGGGCAGGCGCCTCGGTTGCATCGGCGGCGGCCTCGGTCGGGGCGGGTTCCGGTGTGGTTACGTTTTCTTCGGGGGTGTGTGCTACGTCTTGCGTGTCCACGTTCTCAGACAGATTGTCCGAAAGCTGTTCGGGCGCCCGATCCATTTCCGGAACGCTCGTCTCATTGGTGTCTTTTGTCAATTCCATTTCGCTGTTTTTATTACAGGGAGGTTCTTCCCTCCGTTATCCACTCAGTGGGACAAAGGAAGCAGTTTTCGGGGGATTGACTATTCCCGCCGTGAAAAAGTGCCGATCGTAGCAGGAGAAAAAGGAGGGCACAAAGGTCTTTTGTGACAGTTTCGTATTTATTGGAGTAACAAAAATCTCGGATCGGCGGTTATGATAGGGAACGCATTCCCAGGCAGGCGGCGGACCATCCCCCCCTCCACTCTGGCTGGGAGCCATAAACCAAATACAATGATGATAGTAGATTCCCTACAGAACTCGAAGTACATCGAGTCGTTGCATCCCTTGTTTAAGAGGGCATTTGATTATTTGAAGGAGACAGACTTCTCGCAAGTTGAGGACGGGCGGGTCGAGACGGATGACCCACGGCTGTCGTTCTCCATCACCACCTGCCGCGGGCGTGATCCGCAAGACGCCGTCTTGGAGTCGCACGAACGGCATATCGACATCCTCACACCCATCGTCGGGGTGGAAAGCGTGGGATGGAAGGCGGGTGACGAACTGATGCTCATCTCCCGACCTTACGATGCAGAGAAAGACAGCACCCTCTACCTCGATTTCCCCACGACGTACACCAAACTCTATCCGGGGCATTTCGCTGTCTACTTCCCCGAGGATGGCCATGCACCTGGCATCGGGCAGGGAAGTATCCGCAAGGTGGTGGCTAAGATTGCCGTGGGGTGAGAACGGAATGTCCCGCCCGAGGCATACCGGAAGCCGTTAAATGATCGTAAAATTCGGACGCTCCAACGACATTCGATCAACGATTTTTCCACTTATGCGTTACATTTACATCGAGAAAAGGGCTCAGGGAGCGGAGTTCCCTTTCTCAAGGACGTTTGATCTCTTAAATTTTTATCGCGATGAAAACATTATTCCCAAAGAATCCTGCGTGGATTCGTACACGAACCGGCGACATCGCCAGGAGTGATCCCAATGTAGAAAAGAGGGACTACTTCTGCGAGAGTCAAGAACCGAGGGCGGAAGCGCCCGATGAACGGACTACCGTCCGCGGAGACAATCTTGCAGGCGTAAAAAACAGGAGACAGAAGTTTTTCGCGTGCTACAACATGTTCTTTTAGTAGCGGTCAAACATGACCGTGAAGGGTTCGGCCCCATTGGCCGAAACAAGCGCAATGGAGCATGAACTGATCACAATTTTAGGGCCCACGGCCTGCGGCAAGACACGATTTGCTGCGGCGTGGGCCTCTCTTTTGCACACGGAGATCATCAGCGCTGACTCGCGACAGGTCTACCGGCGGATGGACATCGGCACGGGGAAGGACTTGGAGGACTATGTGGTAGATGGACGGCAGGTGCCCTGTCATCTGATCGACATCTGCGAACCGGGTACGCGCTATAATGTCTTCCGCTATCAACACGACTTCTTCGACGTCTTCCACAGGCTGCGCACGGCGGGCGTGGTGCCAATCCTCTGCGGAGGGACGGGCATGTATATCGAGGCGGTGCTGAAGGGATACCGGCTATTGGATGTGCCACCGAACGAGGCGCTTAGGGAACGGCTAAAGGATGTGCCGCTTGAGGAACTTGAGCGGATGTTGGCATCGTACAAGACACTGCACAACAAGACGGACGTGGACAGCGCGCAACGCGCCATCCGTGCGATAGAGATCGAAGAGTACTACCGCCACGAGGCACCAGGACGCACGGAGTTCGCGCCGCTAAAGAGCCTCATCATCGGGTTGGACATTAGCCGAGAGCTGCGGCGAGAGCGTATCTCGCGACGGCTTGCCGTACGGCTGGATGAGGGACTGATCGACGAGGTGAAGGCGCTACTGGACGAAGGAATCGCGGCGGAGGATCTGATGTATTACGGGTTGGAATATCGCTTCGTGACGGAGTATGTGATGGGGCAACGCTCGCGCGAGGAGATGGTGAGGGGTCTCGAGATCGCTATCCACCAGTTTGCCAAACGGCAGATGACGTGGTTCCGAGGCATGGAGCGGCGAGGGTTTACGATCCACTGGATCGACGCAACGCAGTCCACGGACGAGATGATCCGGCGTGCGGAGGAGCTATTATATAAGGTAGTCAAAGGGTAGTTAGAGAGCAGTCAGGGGGAGATGGAGGAAGTAGTTGTATCGGCATAAATCAAAAAGAAATAGACAATGGAATTGAATGAATTGAGAGGCAAGAAGCAGTTCTTTCTGCTGGCTGGGCCGTGCGTGATTGAGGGGGAGGAAATGGCGCTGCGCATCGCTGAACGGGTGGCGGAGATTACGGCTCGGTTGGGCATCCCGTACGTCTTCAAGGGGTCGTATCGCAAGGCGAACCGCTCGCGCATCGACTCCTTCACGGGCATCGGCGACGAACGGGCGCTCGGCATCTTGCGTAAGGTGCGCGAACAGTTGGGCATACCGACCGTGACGGACATCCACGAGGCGCATGAGGCGGCCATGGCAGCGGAATATGTGGATGTGCTGCAGATCCCGGCCTTCCTCTGCCGGCAGACTGACCTATTAGTGGCGGCAGCGCGCACGGGGCGGATCGTGAACATCAAGAAAGGGCAGTTCTTGGCGCCGGACGCGATGCGGTTTGCGGCGCAAAAGGTGGTGGACGCGGGCAACCCGAATGTGATGCTGACGGAGCGGGGAACGACGTTCGGATATACTGACCTCGTCGTCGACTTCCGCGGCATCCCCCGCATGCAGGCCTTCGGGCATCCGGTGGTGACGGACATCACGCACTCGCTGCAGCAACCCAACTTAGCCTCGGGCGTGGCGGGCGGGTTGCCGGAACTGATCGAAACGATCGGGCGGGCGGCCGTGGCCGTGGGGACGGACGGTATCTTCCTTGAGACGCACCCTGATCCCCCCTCGGCGCTGTCGGACGCGGCGAACATGCTTCCGCTCGACCGACTGGAGGGGCTGCTCCAGCGGTTGGTGCGCATCCGCGAGGTGATCGCTGGAATGTAAACAGGGGAAAATCACCCCAAGAGAGCATAAAGCGTAGGGACGACGTACGTCCTTGCGCTTATTTTGATCTAAATCACTCATTCGATATAGAAAATACAATGAGAAATCGCATCAGATCCAGTGCAGAGCACCCGTTTTGCTCGCACGAGAAGAATAAAACCTCGCACGCCATACTTTTTACCTCACGCGAGAGGTCTAAAACCTCGCACGCCACACTTTTTACCTCACGCGAGAGGTCTAAAACCTCGCACGCCATACTTTTTACCTCATGCGAGAGGTCCAAAACCTCGCACGCCATACTTTTTACCTCACGCGAGAGGTCTAAAACCTCGCACGCCATACTTTGTACCTCGCACGAGAGGTCCAAAACCTCACGCACGGAATTTTTCCGCTGAGGGGCGAAAAACCGTAGGCCATGAGACGGCCTACCTTTGCCCCCGACACATACCCATAAACCCTTAATAATTATGCATAAGAAATTGACAATCGCGCTCGTAGCGCACGACAACCGCAAGGTCGACATGATCGATTGGGCGATCTTCAACGCCGACTTCCTGGCCGCCCACAACTTAGTCTGCACCGGCACCACCGGCACACTCATCAAAGAGGCTTTCGAGGATCGAGGCATCGAATACAGCAACATCCGCTGCATGCACTCCGGCCCGATGGGGGGCGACACGGAGATCGCCGCCATGGTGGTGCGCAAGGAGATCAACCTCGCCGTCTTCCTCATCGACGACCTGAACCCGCAACCACACGAGGCAGACATCCAAATGCTGCTCCGCCAATGCCGCGTGCACAACGTGCCCATCGCCTGCAACCGATACAGCGCCGACCTGATGATCACCAGCACGCTTTGGGACGACGAACAGTACGTGCCCATGGATCCGAAATACGAACCCTTCGACCGTAGTAAATACTCGATATGAAGCTCAACATCGCCGTCTTGCCGGGCGACGGCATCGGCCCAGAGGTGATGGATCAGGCGCTAAAAGTGGTGCGCGCCGTCTGCGAGAAATACGGCCACAAGCTGCACGCAGAAACAGCCCTCACGGGTGCCTGTGCAATCGACGCCACGGGCAATCCCTATCCGGAGGAGACCCACGCACTATGCATGCGCAGCGACGCCGTGCTCTACGGCGCCATCGGCTCGCCCAAGTACGACAACGACCCCACGGCCCGCGTCCGCCCCGAGCACGGGCTGCTATCCATGCGCAAGCGGTTAGGGCTCTACGCCAACATCCGCCCCGTAACAGCCTTCCCCTCGCTGCTGGAGCGCTCGCCGCTCCGGGCCGACTTGGTGGAGGGCGTCGACTTCGTCTGCATCCGCGAGCTCACCGGCGGGCTCTACTTCGGCCGGCCGCAGGGACGCAGCGAAGACGGGAGCGTGGCCTACGACACATGCGTCTATTCGCGTGAGGAGATCGAGCGAATCGTGCGCCTGGCCTTCGGTTACGCCATGAAGCGGCGGCGCCATCTGACGGTGGTGGACAAGGCCAATGTGCTGGCCACGTCGCGGCTGTGGCGTGAGGTAGCACGTCAGGTGGCGCAGGAATTTCCCGGCGTGGAGACGGATTACATGTTCGTCGACAACGCCTCCATGCGCCTCATCCAGTGGCCCAAAAGTTTCGATGTCATCGTAACGGAGAACATGTTCGGCGACATCCTCACCGACGAGGCGTCCGTCATCAGCGGATCGCTCGGGCTGCTGCCCTCGGCGTCGGTCGGGCTGCACACCTCACTCTTCGAGCCCATCCACGGCTCCTACCCCCAAGCCGCCGGCCGCAACATCGCTAACCCGCTGGCCATGATCCTCTCGGCCGCCATGATGTTTGAATACGCCTTCGACCTATCCGCCGAGGGCGCCGCCATCCGCCAAGCCGTAGACGCATCCATGGCCGCAGGCATCGTCACCGAAGACATCGCCCCCAAAGGCGCCCGCGCCTATAGCACATCGGAAGTGGGCGACTGGGTGGCCGCACACATCTAATACGTCATCTTCAGTAGCCCCTCGACCTCGGACTTATCCGCGCCCAGGTCGAGGGCTTTTTTGAAATCAGCCGCTGCCGCCTCCTTCTCATACTGCGCCAGTCGCACCTTGCCGCGCAGTATATATAGGTAAGCCGACGGCTCCTTTTCGCCCGCGAACACCCGACGGAGATCGGCCATGGCGCGGGCGTTCTTTTTCATCAGGAAATACAGTTCGGCGCGCTCCTCATAGAGCCGGAGGTCGTTCGGGTCACGGCCGATGAGGTAGTTGAGCACCGCCTCACTGTCGGCATAATTACCGCGCGCCCTATCCAAGAGGGCAAACCCTAAGCGCCCCGGCTTCGAGTCCGGGTCAATCTGAAGGATCCGCTCAAAGTCCGCATCGGCCGACATAAACTCCTTCAGCTCCACGTAGAGCATGCCACGCCGGAAGCGTGCGTCGATGTCGGCAGGATCCACGCGGAGCAGCGCCTCGTAGTCCGCCAGTGCCAGCTCCGTCTCGCCACGCTCGACGAAGAGCTCCGCGCGATTCGTAAGGATCAGTTTATTGTCCGGCTGCAGCCCCAGGGCAGCGGTGTAGGAGGTGAGCGCCTCATCGCGTAGCCCCATACGTCGCTGTATGGTGCCGAGGTTGGAGAGCAGGGCGAAATTGTTGCGGTTGGCTGGCTCGAGGTGCAGCGCCGCCTTAAGCGCCTGCTCCGCCGCCGGCAGGTCGCCCCGATCCAGGCAGTCATAACTCCGGCCGATCAGCTCTTCATACGTCTGCGCCCGCAGCCCCGCGCCGCACATCAGGCCAAGCCATGCGGCGATCATGATTCGTTTGATGTTCATCTTATTTTATTGTCTATAGAATGTGGAATGGATCATACGATGGATGCCTCTGCCCCCTCTCTACATGGATCCCCACTTTGCGCGCTTACGGATCCATCTATATTTGCGCCCACATTTTACATACCAACAGAGTTTTATTATTTCAATCAATGGCAACAAAAATCAGATTGCAAAGATTCGGCCGCAAGGGCTACGCCTTTTATCAGGTCGTAATCGCAGACAGCAGGGCTCCACGAGATGGAAAGTTTATTGAGAGGATCGGTTCGTATAACCCCAACACAAATCCTGCCACAATAGATTTGAATTTCGATAGGGCTTTGTATTGGCTACAGACGGGTGCACAGCCGACGAACACGGCGCGCATGATCCTCTCGCGCGAGGGGGTATGCCTCAAGAAGCACCTGTTAGAGGGCGTCAAGAAGGGCGCTTTTGACGAGGCGAAAGCCGAAGAGAAGTTTCAGGCATGGCTCTCGGAGAAGAAGCTGACCCTGCAACAAGTGAGAGACGCCGAGCGCGAGAAGTCGAAGGCCTCCGTCAAGGCACGCCTCGACGCTGAGACGGAAATGAACAAGGCCAAGGCCGAGGCGCTGGCTCAAAAAAGAGCCGAGATAGCCGCCGCCAAGGCAAAGGCTGAAGCCGAAGCCGCCGCAGCAGCTGCCGCAGAGGCCGAGGCCGCAAAGCCCGCCGAAGCACCCGCTGCTGAAGCTCCGGCCGCTGAAGCCCCCGCCACAACGGAAGCTGCTGCCCCGGAAGCCAACTAAGGAATCCCCCCCGTGCCCCCCGCGGCCGCTTTTTGACTGGCGGGCGGGTACATTTAAACGCGAAGTGTCCGACTTACCCTATCGAGGGGTGGTCGGACACTTTGTTTTTGCACATCACCGGAGGGGCGCGTGCCCCCCCAGAGTGTGACATGTGGGGCTTACTGCTTCTTCTTTTCCAATAAGACCTCCTCGATCATCTTCACGAAGCTCTCCTCCGGCAGGGCGCCCATGCTCACCTGCGGCTCGCCCTTCATGGGCACGAAGAGGATCATGGGGATGCTGCTCACGCCAAACGTCCCGGCCAGCTCGCGCTCCTTGTCGACGTTGATCTTGTAGATCACGATGTCGTCCTTATACCGCTTAGCCAGCTCCTTCAGCACCGGCGCCACCCGGCGGCAGGGGCCGCACCAGTCGGCGTAGAAGTCGATGATGCACGGCTTGCTGCCTGCGTAAGTCCACTTCGATGGGTTCTTCTCGTAGTCGAACACTTTAGTCAGGAAATCAGCCTTATTCAGAACGATCACTTCGCCCTCACTGTCTGAGTGGTTAGGGCTGCCTGCGCAGGCGGCCAAGGAAACGAACAGGAGTAGCGTCAAATACTTCAATTTGTTCATACAGATAGGTGTTTTGTGTGAATAATTAATGCGGCGCAAATATAGAGGCGCATCCAAATTGGCTTCGGGCGAGCGCTCACTACGACCGACGGAGGTTCAAAACCCGGTTTTGGACGCGTTGCATGGTCTGCAATCCTCAAAAACGCGGTTTTGAGCGCATTGTTTGGTCTGCAATCCTCAAAAACCCGGTTTTGGGCGTATTGTTTGGTCTGCAATCCTCAAAAACCCGGTTTTGAGCGTATTGTTTGGTCTGCAATCCTCAAAAACGCGGTTTTGAGCGTATTGTTTGGTCTGCAATCCTCAAAAACGCGGTTTTGGACGTATTGCATGGGCTGGCAATTCATCCTCTCCCCGACTTCAATCCACCTCGTAATGGATGCGGAGGCCGGTGTGATCGGGCTGAGAGAGGATGTCGCGGTGGGTGGTGAGCAGCAGGCGGCGCACATCGGTGGCGGGGAAGGTGAGGGCCACCTTGAGCAGGATCTGGCGGATGTAAAGCGATCGCACACGGGCTACGGGCGGGGCGTAGGGGCCGATGAGGCCGTCGGTGAAGGAGGGGCGGAGGCGCTCGGCATACGTCTCGGCGGCATGGCGCAGGGTGTCCTCGTTGCGGTGGCGAAGGATGACGGTGATGAGGCGGCAATAGGGGGGATAAATGAAGCGGCGGCGCTCGGCGAGCAGGGCTGTGGCCATGCTGACATAGTCGAACGTGCGCACCCATTGCAGCAGCGGATGGTCGGGGTGGGTGGTTTGGATGACGACCGTGCCGCGGCGATCGCGCCGGCCAGCTCGACCGCTGACTTGCATCATCAGCTGGAAGGCGCGCTCGTGGGCGCGGAAGTCGGGGACGCTCATCAGGCTGTCGGCGCTCAGCACACCGACGACGCCCACACGGCCGAAGTCGAGCCCCTTGGTCAGCATCTGCGTACCGATGAGCATTTGTGTATACCCCTGCTCAAAGTCGTTGAGCACACGCCGATAGGCCCTCGGCGTACGGACGGCGTCGGTGTCTAACCGGCCGATGCGGACATTGGGGTAGAGCGCCGCGATCTCGTCCTCCACGCGCTCCGTGCCATAGCCCATCATGCGCCACTCCTCGCCGTCACATTCGGGGCAATGCACGGGCACAGGCCAAGCGCGGCCGCAGTAATGACAGACAAGGCGCTGCTGCGTGCGATGGTAAGTCAGGCTGACATCGCAATAGGCGCAGCGGGGGATGTAGCCACACGATCGGCACTCCATGACGGGCGCATAGCCGCGTCGGTTGCGGAAGAGGATCACCTGCCGCCCCTCGGCCAGCGCAGTGTCGATGGCTTCGCACAGGGGGCGGCGAGAGGAGCGCGTCAGGCTTCATGCGCCGTTTGCGCCGCAGCTCCTTCGTGTCTACGAGCATGATCTCCGGCTCGGGCGCGGCGCCGTAGCGTTCGGCGAGGGTGACGAGGCCATACCGCCCCGTGCGCGCCAAGTAGTACGTCTCGAGCGACGGCGTGGCCGACCCGAGCAGCGCCTGCGCACCGTGCATCCGAGCCAGCATCAGCGCCGCATTGCGGGCATGGTAACGCGGCGCGGGATCGCCTTGCTTATACGACGGCTCATGCTCCTCATCCACCACGACGAGCCCTAACCGCGTGAAAGGCAAGAAAAGCGACGAACGCACCCCGACAACCACCATCGGCTCACCCTCCGTGTGCTGCAATCGGCGCCACACCTCCACGCGTTCGCGCTCCGTCAGGCCGGAGTGGTAAACGAGCAACCGACAGCCGAGGACGTCTGCCAGTCGTTCGGTCATCTGTGTCGTCACGGCAATCTCGGGCAAGAGGTAGAGCGCCTGCTTCCCCTCGCGGAGGGTGTCGAGGATGAGGTGGAGGAAGATCTCCGTCTTGCCAGACGAAGGGGCGCCATGGAGCAGGCAGACAGGCTTCGCAGTAAAAGATGCGCGGATGGCTTCGTAAGCCGTTTGTTGCGCTGGCGTGAGCGGTCGGGCGGGGTGCGTGATGCGATCGAGGAAGAGGGGGCGCGGCTCGACTGTGTGCTCCACGAGCATCAGTGCGCCACGGCGAACGAGGGCCGTGAGCAGGACGGCCGAGGCGCCGGTGGTCTGTAGTAATTCTTTCCGGGGAATCTCCTGCCGACCGCCGGGCGAGAAGGGTTGGGCCATGTCGAGGAAGTGGAGCAGCAGGCGCTCCTGACTGGCGGCGCGGCGAAGCGTATCAAAGAGTGGCCGCAGACTCTCCTCGTCGGGGTAATCCGCAGCGAGGCGAACGAACACTTCACGCCGCGGAGTGATGCCGGCCTTCACCTCCTCGTCCACTCGCACGGCGCCCTCAGACACCAATGCCGTGAGCGTAGGCAATAGGTTACGCACCCCCGACCGACGCTCCAACTCGGCCACGGTGGGCGGCTTGGAGAAGGTGGCTAACGCATCGAGCGCGGCCTGCGCCTTGCGTGGCAGGGACACCGCCGACGCATAATCGCCTGACAACGACACGACCGTCTCGCTGTCCGGCCTCAACCCCGAGGGCACGGCCGCGCCGTAAACCTCCCCCGGTGCACACAGGTAATACGACGCCATCCACTCCCAGAAGCGCAGCTGCACGGGCTGCACAAGCGGCTCGGCGTCGGGCGCAACGAAGATGGATTTGAGCCTATAGCTCGCGGCAGGCGCTTGGCGGTGCACCTCGCAGACGATGCCCGTGTAGTAACGCCGCGCCCCGAAAGGCACCACCACACGCATGCCCACCTGCACCTCGCTCTCCATGCCCTCAGGCACTGAGTAGGTGTAGGCATCGGCCATGGGCAGCGGCAGGAGGACGTCGGCGTAAAGCATGATAAATAAGTAAGGGCGAATAATCATCCGCCCCTACAAATCATTGACCATTATCCATGAATAACCTCAGAAGAGCACCGTAGCGGAAAGCATCCACACGTTGGAGCGGACGCCGTAAGCCCGGGCGCCGTAGTAGGTGCCGTAGGGGAAGGCGCGGTAGGCGTCGGAGAGGCCCATGTCGTAGGTGAGGCTGAGCTGTAGGCGCCGCACGATGTCGATGCCCGCGGTGAAGTCCCAGCCCGCAGCCACGTCGCGCGCTACATAGAGCATCTCCGCATGGTGGTTCTTGTCGCCCGTGAGGCGGAAGGAGAGGTAGGGGCCCGTGGAGAAGAAGGGCGCCACGCGGCGGACGGGGAAGCGATACTTGAGCGTCACGGGCAGGTCGATGTAATCGTTGCGCAGGTCGAAGTTGCGGCGCGAAGATTCGCCAATGCCGCGCTGGCTGAAGAGCAGGGCGCCGTCGATGTAAAGCCCGCGCACGGGCAACTTGAACTCGGCCGCTGGCCCGACATGCACGCCGATCACGCGATCGGCATCGATGCCGTACTTGGAGTCTACGCCGGCGAAGTTGAGACCGGCTTTAATGCCGAAGCGCACGGGCGAGACGCGGCGGTATTGCGTCGTTGTCGTCCGTCGGTATTGTTGTTGCCGTGGGCGTCTGGTTTGCGCCTCGGCCATCACGGTTGTCAGCAGCAGCAGGGCGGCTAACAGGATGCTTGTCTTTTTCATTTGTCCTATGATATAATGTGTAAAACAAGAATCGGGGGAGGAAGGCCATGATTCATGCGTCATCGCCTCCTTCCCCCGGGTGTTGATGTGGTTATGGATTGGCTAAAAGAATACGGTGGCTGAAATCATCCACGTGTGCGGCTTGCCGGTGTAGGTGACGTTGCGCCGATCGAAGAGCCTGTAATCGTCCGTCAGGCCGAGACTGTAGGTCAGCCCCACCTGC
>MIQB01000058.1 GCA_002890585.1 Tannerella sp. oral taxon 808 | reverse complement strand
CATATAAGGATAGCACAGCAAAAGTAGCAAAAAAACTGTAATCACTGATCTATCTCCCGAAAAATATGTATATTTGCTTGGATAATCAGTATAAATAACATTTATTGCATCCTAACATGAATAGACAATACATTCTAACCCGCTCTCTTGTTTGCTGCCTTTTGGTAATTGGTGTTACAGATGTTGCCAATGCACAGAGACGACATAAAGCGATCACTACAGAGCAAAGGCAGCCATTATTCCTTGTCAATGACACCTTTCCTGTTATCGGCTCAATGGCAAAGGTGGGTGAAAAGCAGATGAATAAAGGTTTAGTTAATTCTGCTATCAATGCCCTTTCAGGACAAGCTGTCGGTGTAAATGTCGTTACGAATGGTCAGGACCGTATGGCAATGTTGACGAGTGTGCGCGTTCGTGGTACCACATCACTTACTGGTGGTAACGACCCTCTGGTCCTCATTGATGGTGTTTCAAGTGATTTGGCAACGCTATCTACTATTTATCCAGCTGATATAGAGAGCTTTACTATTCTTAAAAATGCGTCAGAAACATCTAAGTATGGTTCACGAGGAGCATCGGGTGTTATTGAGGTAAAGACAAGGCGTGGAAATGGTAGTAAGTTTCAGATTTATTATGATGGAGCAGTAGGCTTTGATAAAGTATACAAACGTCTTCGTATGCTGAATGCAGCAGAGTATATTAGTGCTGCAAAAGCTTTAGGGTTAGATTACGTTGACAAAGGTTATGACACTGATTTTCAGAAAGAAATAGTACGAATAGGATTTGTCAATTCACATCATGTGGCTTTTAGTGGAGGTAGTGACAAATCCAACTATCGTGCCTCATTAGGCTATGTGCGTGGACAGACGGTTATAAAAACTAAGGATTACAATAACTTCATGGCTAAGTTGGATATCTCGCAACTTGCCTTTGATGAGAAATTGAAAATAGATTTTGGCGTATTCGGTTCTTCCCAGCAAGATGAAAAGATATTCGATCTTCAGGCACTTTCCTATTCTACCGCCGCAATGAATCCAACACTTTCATTCCATAAAGTTGGAAATGGATGGCAAAGGAACAACAACGCTTCACAGATTGCACCGACTGAACCACTGCTCTTTGAACGAAACGACGAGAAGAATCTTACGTTCAATTCACATCTACAATTATCCCTGCAGCTTCCTCATAACCTGCAGTTGTCTGCCTTAGGTTCCTATTCCTATACCTCAACGGAGAATGGGAAGTTTGCTCCTACATGGGTATGGGCACAGGGATTAGCTTATAGAGGAGAACGAAAGGCAGAGGAAATATTAGGTAATATCTCTCTTGATTGGAAGCATCGTTGGGGTGCAAACAACCTCTCTGCCACCATTCTTGCCGAATATCAGAAGAAGAAGATGGCTGCCTTTTGGACACAAGTAAAGGGATTAGCCAACAATTACTTTGGTTATAACAACCTTGGTGTAGCTTCAGATCGTCCTTACGGAGGTACGGGGAGCAGTTATGCCGACCCAAGTCTTGCCTCTTTTATGGGTACACTTACCTATACATTGCTCAATCGATACACACTTAATCTGACAACACGTGCAGATGGTTCGTCAATGGTTGGTAAAGACCATACTTGTGTCCAAAAGGCAGCCATCTTCTTCTTCTGATATTCGGCAAGAATGATGGCAAAGGAACAACAACGCTTCACAGATTGCACCGACTGAACCACTGCTCTTTGAACGAAACGACGAGAAGAATCTTACGTTCAATTCACATCTACAATTATCCCTGCAGCTTCCTCATAACCTGCAGTTGTCTGCCTTAGGTTCCTATTCCTATACCTCAACGGAGAATGGGAAGTTTGCTCCTACATGGGTATGGGCACAGGGATTAGCTTATAGAGGAGAACGAAAGGCAGAGGAAATATTAGGTAATATCTCTCTTGATTGGAAGCATCGTTGGGGTGCAAACAACCTCTCTGCCACCATTCTTGCCGAATATCAGAAGAAGAAGATGGCTGCCTTTTGGACACAAGTAAAGGGATTAGCCAACAATTACTTTGGTTATAACAACCTTGGTGTAGCTTCAGATCGTCCTTACGGAGGTACGGGGAGCAGTTATGCCGACCCAAGTCTTGCCTCTTTTATGGGTACACTTACCTATACATTGCTCAATCGATACACACTTAATCTGACAACACGTGCAGATGGTTCGTCAATGGTTGGTAAAGACCATACTTGGGGTTTCTTCCCTTCTATCTCAGCAACATGGAATATTAAGAAAGAACGTTTCCTTCGTGATAACAATACGGTTAGTCTTATGGACCTACGAACAGGCTATGGTCAGTCAGGAAACCTTGGTGGAATCAGTTCTTATCTGACTTTAAAACAGTATATTCCGGTTGGTTTAATCTCATATAATGGAACACCAACGGTCACAATGGGTACCTTACGAAATAGTAATCCTGACCTACGTTGGGAAACACGTAGCACCTTTAATATTGGTGCTGACCTTGGTTTCTTCAAAAATCGATTATTGCTCACAGCAGAGTATTACTATTCTAAGACAACTGATATGCTTTATGAATATGACGTACCAGTACCAACTTTCGCCTTTGATAAGCTGCTGGCAAATATCGGTTCAATGTCTAATAGTGGTTTTGAGTTGGGCATAGGCATCGTTCCTATCTCAAAGAAAGACATGGAGCTCAATGTTAACATTAATATGGCATGGCAAAAGAATAAACTCCTCTCCCTCAATGGCAAACTCAATGGAAGGGATATGACAGCATCAGATATTACTCCTATCGGTGGCATGAATGGTGCCGGTTTCCATGGCGGTTATAATGATATTATTTATCAGATAGTAGGTCAACCGTTAGGTGTTTTCTATCTTCCTCATTGCAAAGGAATCGTTGACAACGGACATGGACACAACAAATACGACATTGCAGATTTGAATAATGATAACGTAATCGACCTCAGTGATCATGGTGACAGATATGTTGCAGGACAGGCTACACCAAAGATGACGTTGGGGTCAAACATCAGTTTTAGATACAAAGACTTCGATGTCTCCTTACAGATGAATGGTGCTTTCGGGCATAAGATATTTAACGGCACAGCCCTGTCTTATCTGAATATGTCGAATTTCCCAGACTATAACGTCCTTGCAGAAGCTCCAGCACGGAATATCGTTGACCAAAACGTGACTGACTATTGGTTGGAACGTGGTGATTATCTGAACTTCGATTATCTTACAATCGGTTGGAACACACCCGTTAGAAACAAATATATCAGTTCATTACGTGTATCTTTCAGCATCAATAACCTCGCAACAATTACAAGCTATAGTGGTTTGACACCGATTATTAATAGCTATGTAGTTGACAACACGTTAGGCATTGACGACAAGCGCACCTATCCCCCTTATCGTACTTACTCTTTCGGAGTAAGCATTAAGTTCTAAGCAATTGATTACAACAAAGCATACTATTCTAAATGAAATACTTACTTCGACCTCTATTTTTTTTTAGCATCCTCACGTTAACTGGCTGCCTGGACGAGAACTGCAAAGATTGTCTCGATACACAGCATGTCTATACAACAGACAATGACGTTTATATTAATGCTGTCGCTACCTTGTATAACTACATAGGAGGTGACAAAGATAGCGAGGGGCTACAAGGTACTTATCGTGGTGTGTACGACTATAATACGTTCACAACAGATGAAGCTATCATACCGGTCCGTGGTGGTGATTGGTATGACGGAGGCTTCTGGGTAGACTTATACAGACACAACTGGGCAGTAGATAGTAAACCACTTTACGACACATGGAAGTATCTCTATAAGGTCATTGTTTTCAGTAATGAAGCACTTGCTACAATCGACAAGAACAGACAGCTACTGACCGACAATCAATACAAGGCTTATCGGGCTGAAGTCAGAGCAATCCGCGCCTTATACTACTATTATCTAATGGATATGTTTGGTAACATACCATTGGTAACAACAGTAAGCGAAGATACTGAGAACACGAAACAAACAAGTCGCCCGGAGGTATATAAGTTTATTGTAAAGGAACTACAAGAGGCAATGCCACTGCTTTCCACTGGGCATAGCAACCTTGCAGGCACAGACTATGGACGTGTAACGCGCTCTGTGGCTAACTTCTTACTTGCCAAGTTAATGCTGAATGGTGAGGTTTATTCTGATTCAGATTGGACAGATAGTCAGCAACCTAATGGTAAACAAATTTACTTTACCGTTGATGGTCAGCAAATGAATATATGGCAGGCTTGCAAATACTACTGCGATAAAGTCACTGCTGATGGATTTACGTTAGCACCAGATTACCTCAGTAACTTCTCAGTTCACAACGAGACCTCACCAGAGAATATATTTATCATTCCTGTTGACAAGCACCTTTATAAGAACCAATTCCAATATCTCTTCCGCTCTCGTCACTATGCACACGGAAGCGCTTTAGGTACAGGGGCTGAGAACGGGGCTTGTGCAACGATATCTACTGTCAATACCTTTGGGTATGGGACGAATAATGTTGACACTCGATATGCCTATAACCTTTATTCAGACACAGTTCGAGTAGATGGGAATGTTGTATATTTAGAGAATGGGAAGCCACTTGTCTATATGCCGCTTGCCGTAGAGATAAACCTTACCAACAGTTCATATATTAAGACTGCAGGTGCGAGAATGGCGAAATATGAGGTAGACCGCACCTCATACAATGATGGAAAAAATCCTAACAATGACATTGTTCTCTTCCGTTATGCTGATGTTTTACTTATGAAGGCAGAAGCGGCTGTGCGTAACGGAGAGAATGGCAACACAGAACTGAACCTTGTTCGTAGCCGTAGTGGAATGGGAAATAGAACAGCAACATTAGAGAATATCCTAAACGAACGTATTATGGAACTAATGTGGGAAGGCTGGCGTCGTAATGACCTCATCCGTTTCAACCGATTTCATAAGTCTTACGACATCCGTACAGCACCCGCAACGGAAGCCGACCGACATACTATCGTCTTCCCTATCCCATCACGTGCATTAGACCTCAATAAGAACCTAAAGCAAAATAAAGGCTATAAGCGGTAGCGATTAGATGAAGGCTTGTCAAACGATAAATAACTTCCAAGCTATAAGTATAGTCTCCCTTAATTCCGCAGCATAAATTCTTGTAAGAACTCCAAGTGTCTGAGAAACAAAGTTCTCAAAACACTTGGATATGTCAGAAATTTCACCTATCTTGGTGCTGCAAACATAACAAGTAAGCAAAAATCTGACATGGCAAAGCTAGCAATTAAAAACGAGAATATCACTTCTTTCGGTGGAATTTATCATATTATGGACGTATTTTCAAAGTTGGGCTTTGAAAAACTTACAGAATCTGTCTTGGGCAAACGTGGGTGTAGCGATAAGGCTTTTAGTCATGGAAGCATTTTCGGTTCTCTCTTCTTCAGTTACCTTTGTGGTGGAGAATGTCTTGAGAATATCAATACACTTATAGGGCAGTTCAGGCAGAGACCTGGTACGCAACTGCCTGGTGCCGACACTGTAGGACGTGGACTTAAGGAACTTGCCGAAGAGAATATCGTCTATAAGAGCGAGATCTCTGGGAAGTCGTATAGCTTCAATGCAGCAGAGAAACTGGACACCTTACTTCTGCGAATGATACGACAGATGGGGCTTATAAAGGTAGGCAGCCATGTTGACTTGGACTTTGATCATCAGTTTATTCCTGCCCACAAGTTCGATGCAAAATATTCTTACAAACAGGATTTTGGCTACTTCCCTGGTTGGGCTTCCATTGGGGGCATTATCGTTGGAGGTGAGAATCGTGATGGAAACACCAATGTGAAATTTCATCAGGAAGACACGCTTCGTCGCATTATGGACCGAGTAATCTCAGAACTTGGTGTGACAATAGAGCGTTTCCGTGCCGACTGTGGGTCGTTCTCAAAGGAAATTATCCAAACCGTAGAGCAACGCTGTAACACATTCTATATACGTGCTGCCAACTGTGGCACTCGTTATGAAGAGTTCCGCCAACTGAAAGAATGGAAGAGCGTCGAGGTTGGTTATGAAAAATACGATGTCACATCCATCAACATGGACAACCTCATTGAAGGAAAGTCATACAGGCTTGTCGTACAGCGAAGTCCTTTAAGGGACAAGGGTGGTAAGAAACAGACGGATATGTTCGGAGTGATATACACATATCGCTGTATCCTTACCAATGACTGGGTATCAACCGAGAAAGACATCATTACATTTTACAATGGACGAGGAGCAAGTGAAAAGAACTTCGACATACAGAACAATGACTTCGGCTGGGCACATCTGCCCTTTTCCTTTATGGCTGAGAACATGGTGTTCATGATGGTTACCGCCATGCTGAAGAACTTCTATCTCTATCTCGTCCGTCGTATCAGTGAAAAGGTTAAGCCGTTGAAAAAGACAAGCAGATTGAAAGCCTTTATCCTGCATTTTGTCAGTGTGCCAGCGAAATGGGTGCGCACAGGAAGGCAGAACGTTCTAAACCTTTATACCAATAAAGCATACTACTCTAAAGTTTTCCTTGAATAAACAGCATTTCTTTGTGGCATTCATTTTCCCCATTGGCTTGGGTGGGGGATTTTATGCGCCTGCAAGGACTAATACCAGTCTAAGGTCGCTTCCTATCACATGTAGAGGCAAAAAGACGCCTCAACACACAAAATCATATCACAAGAAAAAGTGCTGCGGAATTAAGGTAATAGATGAAGGTGTAGATCGGAATCATGAAGATATGGGTAACCGAGTTTTGGAGGGATACACCGTTCGTAATCCAAATGGATATGGAGTTCCACAAAATGCTGGGAATATATCATCTACATGTAAAGGCCACGGAATGGCTTGTGCCGGAATAATAGGCGCCACAAACAATTCTATTGGAATAAGAGGTGTAGCGAGTAATATCAATATACTCCCTGTAAACATCGTACCGGATTATGTCACTTTGGATTACCAAAACCGTGTTGTTTCCGGAGGTTTTGGTTCTAATATTGAAATTGCAGAGGCCATTAAATGGGCATGGCAACGAGCGGACATTCTTAGTTGTTCTTGGGGAGGAGGACCTGCCTCTAACGATATCACTTCAGCCATAAACAACGCAAGAAGATATGGTCGCAATGGGAAGGGATGTGTCGTTGTTTTCGCCTCTGGAAATGGCTATCCAAGCATAAAAGACGTTTCTTTCCCAGGCAATGTAGACGGGGTTATTACCGTCGGAGCAATCGACAATCGAGGTGTTATTCGTAATTACAGTCAACGTGGCGCCTCAATGGATTTAGTTGCTCCCAGTGGAGGTTCCCCCGGAGATGTTGTTACAACGGATAGAATGGGTGATTTGGGCTACTATACTGGTAATTACTATCTTAAATTTAATGGGACTTCTGCTGCTTGTCCACAAGTTGCAGGTGTTGCAGCATTGATGTTATCTGCGAATCCCGCTTTGACCGAGGCACAAGTGCGAACAATTCTACAGAATACGGCCAAGGATTTGGGAGCTCCTGGATTTGATCACACTTACGGTTATGGTCTTATTGACGCATACAAGGCTGTTAATTCAGTATTTGCTATCTCTGGTCCCTTTGTCGTTTGTAGTCAGGAGACATATACCATCCAAGATCTTCCGTCCGGAACTTCCATACAATGGAGTACAAGCAATGGAAACTTACAATTGGTTTCCGGGCAGGGAACGAGAACTGCTGTGTTCAGGAAAAACGGTTCGGGAGAATGTACGATAAGGGCAACCTTACGCTCAGCCCATCTGAATATAACCCTCCCCTTAGAGGTCTGGGCAGGAGCTGTCAAGACGCTTGTACGAGCCGAGGGAGAAGATCATGACACACCATTTAGTCCCTCAACATCGTTGCACATCGACCTGCTCGGAGGTCTGGGATTAAATAACACCGTCGAATTTGCCGCGATGAGAGGAAGTAAACACGTGATGGATGTTACCTGGGAATTGCATAATGAAACGCCAGATGTTATTTCCTTAAGAGGGCATGCCCCACTTGTAATCGTCAGTCCCATAAAGCAGGGGGTTGGCAGCTTCCGCATGACGGCAATAGATCAGTGTGGCAGGGGAACGACAGCACATGTCAGTGTTCATATCTCGTCAAAATACCATTTCACCCTCTCCCCCAACCCGGCCGTGGATGTGGTGACGCTCAAACTGACAGGGGTGGAAGGCGAACAGCGCGCCCCAGGATCGCCCTCGGCAATGGGCACGACGAGCACGTATGAAATCCAACTTTGGAGCGGGCTGGCGATGCTGAGATCATTCCAGACGAATCAGCCGACTTTCCAGATCCCGATCGCGGGACTTCCGGCAGGGCTGTATTTCGTGCGTGTGATCAAAGACGGACAGACCTATACCGAGAAGTTGATCAAGAATTAGCGTCGGAGGCTCGCTGTGTAAAAGCAGTGTGCAAACGAACTGTTCTCGGGCAGGCCAAAGGGATGAAAGTCCCTTGGGCCTGCCCGATTTTCGTATGGACGAACGGCATCGCCCCCTTCACTTCTCTTTCATCGCCCCTTAGCTTCGGGTTGGTTTTGGTGCGGGCGTCCCATTTCGGGGGGCGAACGGGTGTTTTCTTCGGTCGATTCATGGGGTTGGTTTTCATATAAGATTAGGTGGCGACTTTGGAGCCGAACCGCCGCGGAGGCCACTCCGGGGGCAAGGCGTTTTGTAGCACAAAACGGTTTTTGTGGCACAAAAACACACCTTGCCGGGCCCCAGAATAGAAGGTGCCCGTACCCTGAACACTTGCACTCAATACATGCAAGTGTTCGGGAGGGCATTGCACGCTAAGCGTGCATGTGTTCAGAGCTTTCGCCATTGTTCGATGCTGTCCTTGTACCCGTCGAGATGCTCCCGAAGCACGCGCTCGGCATAGCCCGAGATGCTGGCGCCTCGCAGACCGATTCGGCGGACAACGAAGTCTAGCCTTTGCTGAGTCTCGTCAGAGACGTAGACCGCCTTGCGGTGGCTGATGCGTACGGGTTGGAGGTATGTCTCTCGAAATGCGGCCAAATCATCCTTGTGGCTCTTGGCCTTTCGATGGACCGAAGCGGGTGGAGCGGCTGAGATGACTTCTTCCTTAGGCTCATCCGCCGAAGGAGGATCAAGCGTGCTTCTTTCCAGCTCGATCTTTGCGGGCGGATCAAAGAAGGGCGACTCTTCTACTGTGCGATGTTTGACGCCATAGTCGCCCAGTTCCTTTAGTTTGGCGGTCAAGACGGCCTGCCGTTGTTCTGCTGTCATCTTACCGTCTGCGGGCGGATCAAAGAATAGCGATTCTTCCGCCTTGGTCTCTGCCTCCGCTTGGGCCTTGCGCTTGGTTTCGGCATCGCCGCCTATGCCGCCCATCGCTTCCTGTTTAGCTGCCAATCTGGCGCGCCGTAGTTCTT
Source organism: Tannerella sp. oral taxon 808 (assembly GCA_002890585.1). Classification (GTDB taxonomy): domain Bacteria; phylum Bacteroidota; class Bacteroidia; order Bacteroidales; family Tannerellaceae; genus Tannerella. The sequence continues at coordinate 4,396 of MIQB01000058.1, read as the reverse complement.
CTATCGTCATACCGAAGGCTTTTGAATGGGGTTATAATGTCGGTCGAGCATCGCCTGCAGGTCGCTCTGTTTGTAGAGGATCTTGCCGCCGATTTTGTAGAAGGCCAAGAGGCCGCGGCTGCGGTACTCCTGCAGCGTGCGGGCGCTGAGTTTGAGCCGCTCGCAGACCTCCTCGCCGGTCAGGTAAACCTCCCCGGCGAGCGTGGGGCGGGCCGAGGCGCAATAGCGCTCCAGCTTCTTCAATACGTTCTCCATGAGCTGGACAAACAGCTGCATTTGAGAGCTTTCTTCCGTAATGATTGCATGCTCTGCCATCGTTCATTCAGCTTTTGAGTTCAGTAAATCAGCGATGTCGCCGGCTCTGTAGTAACACTTATGCCCGACCATGGAGAAGGCGATTTTGCCCGTATCTCTCAAGGTCTGCAGGGTGCGAGGGCTGATGCTCAGCCGGCGGCATACGGCGTCGTTGTCGAGCCATTCGTCGGCCTCGGGCGGGTTGCCAATAAGCCGCTCGATGCGGTGAATAAAGTCGGCAAAAGCGGAGCGGTGTCGCTCCCAAGCCTTGCCATCTAACAGGATGATTTGCATGGTGCTTTGATTCGTATGAGGTTGCGTAATTCGATTGAAGCAAGCCGGTGCGACTGCCCGCGCTTGCTTTTTCTTTTGGCGGCAAAAGTCGGCGAAAGGACACGTTGCGCTGCGGGTCGAGGGCGCACTGAGGATAAGGAAGGAAAAGACTGGAAACATATGGGCTTGATCGTAAGTAATTCCCTCCGCCCGAGTGACTTTTTGGTTCACTTTTGATCCAGCGGCCCCGGCATGCGGCATGCCGGCGTCACTTTTGATCCAGCGGGCTCGTCATGCGGCATGCCGACGTCACTTTTGATCCAGCGGGCTCGTCATGCGGCATGCCGACGTCACTTTTGATCCAGCGGGCTCGTCATGCGGCATGACGGCGTCACTTTTGATCCAGCGGCTCCGTCATGCAACATTTTGGCGCCGCTGGGAGCCAGCGGTCTCGCCCGTGCGACACGACGGTTCACTTTTGATCCAGCGCCCTCTTCCTCGGCGGACAAACCCGCAGGGCACGGCGTAGCTTCTGCGTCTGCTCGCTGCCCATCAGCGGACGCATCTCTTGGGCAATCTTCTGCTTGCTCACCTTGGCATATAGCTCGGTGGTGGAGATAAAACGATGCCCCAACATCCGACTCACCGTCTCGATGGGCAGGCCGTTTTCCAAGCAGATGGTGGTGGCGAAGGTGTGGCGCGCGGTGTGCGAACTGGCCTCGGTGTGCGGCGAGCAACCAGCCTTGACGAGCAGCTCGCGTATCTTTCGATTGAAGTGGCTGTTCACGGGAAACTCCCGAAAATAGAGCCCCTCGGTGCGTCCCTGCGCCGCAAAAGCCAGTATCTCCTCGGCGATGGGCAGCAGGGGCACGATGCAAGCGTTCTGCGTCTTGGTACGGCAGATGGAGAGGTATCGGCGCCCATCGTCGAGCGTGTAGACGTCTTCCATGCGGAGCTTCTTGAGGTCGGAGAAGGCCAAGCCGGTGAAGCAGCCCAAGAGGAAGATCAGCCGGACGTGGTTGTCCACGGAGCGATGCGGGCGATAAGCCAAGAGCCGTTGCAGGTCTTCGGCACTGAGGGCGTTGCGTTCGTAGGCCGGCGTCTCGATGTCAATCAGGTCGAACGGATCCTCTCGAAGCCCCGCCTCTAACATCGCCCACCGAAAGACTTGGTGCAGACGCCTCAGGTAGACGGCCACCGAACTCATCTTGTAGCCCAAGTCGCGCAGCATGTAGAGACGATAGGCTTCTATCAGCGCCTTATCCACCTCGTGGGGCAAACAGCGCCGCAGCTCGCGCATGTCAAGGAAGCGGACGAAGCTCTTGTAGCTGTCTCGAAAGCCCCGCGCTGTGGCCTTGCTTTTATGGGCCGCCTTCTCCTCACAAAGAGCCGAGTAAATGTCGGCGAACGTCTGCCGCGGCTTGTCCTGACGCAGATATTGCTCCTTGAGGTACTCGGCCGTGATGTATCGCTCCTCCCGGAGCGTGCACTCATAGAGTGCATTCAATCGTTGTTCGATGTCACTCAGCGCATGATTGACACCTTGCGCCACCGCGGATGTGGGGCCCACTCTCCCTTTTTTCGCCAGCCAATCATCGGGCGAGGTCTGTTGCCGGGTGGAGAACGAGGCCGTCCGGCCATTGCACGAGATACGACAGCGAACGAGGCACAGCCCTTCGCCGCTCGGCTTACTTCGGTCGATGTAGAAGAGGATCGAGAAGGTACTTTTCATTGGGTTTGTGGAGGATTAATTGGTTAGATGATAATGGGCGATCGCAGGGAGGATGCGCGTAATGTCCTTGAAAATGCGCTCCGGAGAAGTCTCGGCATAGACCTGCGTCGTCTTGATCTCACTATGTCCTAACATCTTGGACACGCTCTCGATCGACACCCCTTCGGCGAGGGTCATTTGCGAGGCGAAGGTGTGACGGGCCATGTGGAAGGTCAGCCGTTTCGGGATGTGGCAAAGCGCGGCGATCTTCTTGAGATGGATATTGACGGTGTCGCAGCCGGGGATGGGTAGGAGGTAGCCCCGGGGCGGCTCATGGCGGAAGGCGCGCGTGTGGATGCCTTTGTATCGCTCGATGATCACCGACGCTTCGGGCAGCAGGGGAATGTGGCACACCCGCCCCGTCTTCACGCGCGGCTTGCGGATCCAAGTCATTCCGCCTTCCTCGATCAGATGTTCCGCCGTCAAGTGGTAGATGTCCGTGTAAGAGAGGCCCGTGAAGCAGGAAAAGAGGAACATATCTCGGGATACAAGCTCGTAACTCCCCAGCTGCGAGTCGTCCAAATCGATGATGCGCCGCAGCTCGTCCTTGGTGATGTAGCGCGGTGTGCCGACGTCCCATCGGATGGAGTAGCCCATGAAGGGATAGGTGTCGATGACACGCCTTTTGTACAAGTCTTTGAGGAGCGACGCCAGCACGGTAAGATAGCCGGCGGTGGTGTTGAGTTTGAAGGCCTTCTCCTGCGCGAAATAGGTCTCGAGATCCTCGATAAAGGCCTTGTCCGCCTTGTGCACCGGAAAGTCGCTCACTCGGTAGCGATGCCGAAGGAAGGTTGCGAGATGCCCCCGAAAAACCCGGAGACACTTGTATCGGCGTTCGCTGCGATCGACCCCCACCCGCTCCCGAAAGCGAGCGAGGTATTCCTCCAAATGATAGAGCAGGCCTTGGCTATCGCTCCGAAGTCCGAAGACGAGGGCCTTGACCTCCTCGGCGGTCACGGCCTCGCCTTCCTTCTTCCGTAAGTCCTCATAGGCTCGGCAGACGCTAACCTGCAGGCTGTCCAGCTCGGCGTTTACGGCCACCGCCTCGGAGCTTTTCCCGACGAGCCTGTGCTTACGGCTGTCCCAAAGCGACGGCGAGTAAGCCGTCTTACAACTGAATTGTACCATCGTTCGCCCCACACTGAGGTGCGCCATAATCAGGCTTTTGCCCGCCTTGCTCTTTGCACCCCGTTTGAGGTAAAAGAGCAGCTTCAACGTTTTTCCTTTCATCGTTTTGTTGCTTACAAAGTGGAACCTTAAAAGAGATACTTTTCGCTACGCAAAACACTGAATACAAGAGAAAAAGCCTCGGTTTAGTTACCTCATTTTGCGTCCTCTTGCCGAAAGGCAAAAAGGGGAACGATTAGGTAACTGAACTCCCTCTTTGAAGCCCCTTTTTTCGCCTTTTCCCTCTGGTGCAAGCCTCGGCAGGATGCGGCAAAAGTCGCTACCCATCAGCTCTCTCGCTTCCCCTTGCTCCCTACTCCCATACTTCCCCATAGAAGGCCGAGAGCTCTGGCAGTTTGATGAACGTACGGAAGCGTTCCTTCCGGATGATCTCGTTGGTAACGGAGAACTCGTAATCGCCGGACTTCTTAGCGAAGACGGCCGCCCACGCGTCAAAGGATCCGATGCCTTGCTTCTCCAGGGCGCGCGGACGGAGGTACTTGAAGAGCAGATATAGCTCCGTCAGACTGTTGCTGATGGTGGTGCCTGAAAGGAAGGTTGCCCCAAGATCTTTGCCTGTTCGCTCCTGAATGGTGCGGATGGCGAACAGCAGGTTGAGCGCCCGCTGCGATCCGTTCGGATTACCGAGGCCCGACACACGATCGTGGCGGGTATTAAACATCAGATTCTTGAACTGGTGGCTCTCGTCGACAAACAGGTGATCGATCCCCATCATTTTGAAGTCCACCACGTCGTCCTTGCGTTCGGCGATGGTGTCCCGGATGTCCTTCAGTCTGGCTGTGAGCGTCAGCTTGCGTTGCTCTAACCCTTTAAGTGCAGACCGGGAAATCTCCCGTCCCTGCTTCCTTAACACGTCGAGGTTTTCCTGCA
>MIQB01000057.1 GCA_002890585.1 Tannerella sp. oral taxon 808 | reverse complement strand
TTCCGCCGCTTGGAGTGGCTCGAGAAGGAGGACGTCATCAAGCGGCTGCTCTCCTTAGAATTCAACCGCATGATTGACTATTACCGCGACGCGGAGGTGATCGAGGATGTGAACGACGCCCGCCCGGAGCGCCGCGAGAAGGGCGACAAGAAGGAGCGCGCCGACCGACGCGCCGCCAAGCGCGAGAGCCGTGGAGACGACACGGGCTTCCGCCGCCTGCGCCTCAACTTTGGCAAAGACGACGGCCTCTACCCCGCGCAGGTGATCGACCTGATCAACCGCTGTGTGCCCGGCCGCAAGGTGGACATCGGGCGCATCGAGATCGGCCGCGAGAGCAGCTACTTCGAGGTGGAGCGCAGCCAAGCGCGGCGCGTGGCCGACAGCATGAGCAGTTACGAGGTGGACGGCCGCCCCATCTCCGTCTCCGCCATGCACGACGATGAGCGCCGCGAGGATGAGCGTAAGCCTTATCATCATCATAAACCCTTCGGTAAGCCCTGGCGACAGAAGCCGGATCGTAAACGGTCGCGGCGGTAGGCGATTTCGGGGCTCGCACGGCGTGCCAGGGGCAAAATGAGGGTCATTTCGGGGTGCGCATGTCATGCGCAGGGAAAATGAGGGTCATTTCGGGGCGCGCATGTCATGCTGGAGCAAAACGAGGCAAGTTTTTGTCGCGCATATCATGCGCAGGGAAAAAGAGGGTCATTTTGGGCGCGCATGTCATGCTGGAGCAAAACGAGGCAAGTTTTTGTCGCGCATGTTATGCGCAGGGAAAAAGCGGGGCATTTTCGGGGTGCGCATGTCATGCGCAGGGAAAATGAGGGTCATTTTGGGGCATTGATCGTGTGCAGCGGCCAATTTTCACTGCATTTTGGGCGTTGATCGTGTGCAGCGGCCAATTTTCACTGCATTTCGGGCGTTGATCGTGTGCAGCGGCCAATTTTCACTGCATTTTGGGCGTTACACGGCATGCAAGGGGTGAGATGAGGGTCATTGACGAACGCCACCCTATGAACATCTTGGTCGCACGCCGCGTCGCACACAACCGACAGCCGGTATAGCTTTAACTTTGATCGAAAAAAAATGAGACAGATATTAGTAACACTCGATGAGAGCACCTCTCTGCAGTCTATCCGCCACGCCATCAGTATGCTTCGCGGGGTAACGGCTACATCCGTGTATAGAGAGAAAGAAGAGGAGCCTACACAAATCTTGGATCGCCAACAGGCGTATGTGAAGGAGAGTTTGACCAGAGCTTATCAAGAACTCAAAGCGACAGAGATAGCAGGACACTCACTGCAATCCGTCGATGATTTTATCCGAGAAATGGAGGAGCTGAGGTGATAGTGGATATTCGTTTGGGCGAAGAATTCAAGAGGCAGTTCAAGCGGTTGAAGAAAAAGTATCCATCACTCACGGATGACCTCAAAATCTTCAGTTTGGATTTGAGAGCGAATCCGCAACAAGGGGTATCTCTTGGCGCCCGCTTATATAAAGTCCGTATGGCGATTGCTGCAAAGGGAAAGGGGAAAAGTGGTGGTGCACGAGTGATCACTTATCGCCTCCTTGCCACACAGGAGCGTATAGAAATAACCCTGCTTACCATCTATGACAAGAACGAAATAGATAATCTCTCGGACGATTATCTCCGGTCTTTGGTCAAAGACCTATCCAAGCAATAACCCGGCCTCACTTCTTTATCGAGGACGGAAAGGTTTAGCCAGGCACTCCCCGGTCGTTTTTCATTTTTAGTTCCCAACCGCCATGGCCAAAAAGAAGAAATACTACGTCGTCTGGAAGGGCACCGAGCCCGGCGTCTACGATAATTGGACAGACTGCCTGCTGCGCACCAAAGGCGTATCCGGCGCCCGATATAAGTCGTTCCCCACGCGCGAAGCGGCCGAGCGCGCCTTCTCCGAATCGCCAGACGAGCATATCAGCAAGCCATACTCACCCCGACTAAAATCCACTGATGCGACCTCCGTCGGCCCCTGCATCCCGCAGAGCTTAGCCGTCGATGCAGCTTGCAGCGGTAACCCCGGCGACATGGAGTATCGCGGCGTGCATGTAGCCACCGGCAAGCAGGTGTTTCATGTGGGGCCGATGGCGCAGGGCACGAACAACATCGGCGAGTTTCTGGCCATCGTCCACGCCCTCGCCCTCTGTGCCAAGACGGGGCAGACCCAGCTGCCGATCTACTCCGACAGCCACAACGCCATCCTATGGGTGCGCCTGAAGAAGTGTCGCACGAAGCTCGCCCCCACCGCCGCTAACGCCCCCCTCTTCGACCTCATCCGCCGCGCCGAAGCCTGGCTCCACACCCACACCTACACGAACCCCATCCTGAAATGGGAGACAACCGCGTGGGGCGAGAATCCCGCGGATTTCGGGCGGAAATAGACCCCCCCCCCTCCATTGAAGTACCCCGTTGATCATTGATCATCACCAAGGCGTATGCAGGTAAACCGAGATTCGGCGGTCGGGAGCGACGTAGAGGTCGCGCTGCCAGATGGCGCCGCCGTGGCTGCGGAGGTCGGCCGCTCGCACACCATCGCCGAGACGGAGAGAGGTAGTCTCGATGCGCGCCTCGTCCCACAAGCCAGAATCGATGAAGAGGCCATGCAGGTACGCCCCACCCTCCACCAAGAGCGAGTCGATGCGGCGCTCGTGGAGCACACGCAAGATCTGCGGCAGGGCAGGCTGCGACGCGTCGAGGTGGAGCAACTCAACGGACGGGTGAAGGGGTGTGGGGAGGGTCGCGGACTGGTTAGCAGTGAAGACGAGCGTGGGTGCAGCGCCATCGAAGAGGTGGAGGTCACCAGACACGCAGCCCTCGTAGTCGAGGAGGATGCGCATGGGGTTCGCCCCCACCCAGTGGCGCACCGTTAGCGAGGGATCGTCGAGCATGGCCGTGCGGGCGCCCACCATGATGGCCCCCACCTCAGCCCGCAGGCAGTGCACAGCGCGCATGGTGACGGCATCAGACAGGCGCACGGCAGGCTCAGCAGGCACGGCGGCGATGCTCCGCCTCCGGTCGATGAAGCCATCGGCACTCTCGGCCCACTTGAGGATGATGTATGGCCGACAGGCCGTCTGCGCCGTAAGGAAGAAGCGGTTCAGGCGCCGCGCCTCCGCTTCCAACACCCCCGTCGTGACCTCCACACCAGCCTCGCGCAATCGCCGGATGCCGCGCCCTGAGACCGCGGGGAAGGGATCCGTGCAAGCCACGACGACACGCCGTATGCCCGTGCGCAGGATCAGCTCGGTGCAGGGTGGCGTCTTGCCCTGATGCGAGCAGGGCTCAAGGCTGACGTAAAGCGTGGAGGCAGGCAGCAGCGAGGCATCGCGGACGGCAGCGATAGCATTCACCTCCGCGTGCGGCCCACCATACGCACGATGGAATCCCTCGCCGATGATCCGCCCCGCATGCACCACCACAGCACCCACCATCGGGTTCGGCGCCGTCTGCCCCGCCCCCATTCGCGCCAACGTCAAGCAACGCGCCATGAAGCGCGCATCGTTTCTTCTCTCATTGTCCATATTCATCTCTCTCTCCTATGTGTAGGGCGCCCCTGCAGCAGGCCCCGCATGCCCCCCAACAACCTCCCGCGCCTACATTTGCCGCCCTGACATTATATATATGATCACCGACCTTATCCACACCCGCCTTGCGGAGATATACACCCCGGAAGAGCTCCGGACACTCACGCACTGGATCATCGAACACGTGTGCGGCCTCACCCTCGCCCAGCAGATGGCGGGCAAAAGTATGCAAATGGAGGAGGGGCAAAAGGCGGCTATAACTCGCATCATTAGCCGGCTGGAGCAGCATGAACCGATACAATACGTGCTGGGTGAATGCAGCTTTCACGGCCTCACGTTTCGCGTCGATCGCTCCGTGCTCATCCCCCGCCCCGAGACGGGTGAGCTCGTGGAGCGCATCGTCACGAATCACCGGAGCGAGGCGGGGCTGCGTGTGCTCGACATCGGTACCGGCAGCGGCTGCATAGCCATCACCTTGGCAAGGAAGCTCCACAAGCCACATGTCACTGCCCTCGACATCTCCGCTGAGGCCATCGCTACGGCTCGCGGCAATGCCCACCGCAACGACGCCGAAGTACACTTCATCTGCGCCGACCTCTTCACCCCCGACCTGTCGCTGCCTGCACCCTTCGACCTCATCGTCTCCAACCCGCCTTACGTCCGCACGAGTGAGCAGGCAAGCATGGCGCCCAACGTGCTCCGCTATGAGCCCCACACGGCGCTCTTCGTCCCCGATAGCGACCCGCTGCGCTTCTACCGACGCACGGCCACCTGTGCCCGGCGCTGGCTCGTCCCCGGTGGACGGATCTATTTCGAGATCAACGCCGCATTAGCTACGGAGACGGTGGCGCTGCTCCGTGCGGAGGGCTTCGCCGACGTACACACGTGGCGCGACATGGAGGGCAGGTATCGATTTATAGAAGTAATCAATGAAAAATGAAAGAATGAACACAACCGACGAAACCATGCTGCTGCACAAGGCGGCGGCTTACTGCTCGGCCACGGAGCGCTGCCCGGCCGACGTGCGCAAGAAACTGACCGCCCTCGGCGCCGATCCCGACGCGCAAGAGCGCATCATCAGCCAACTCATCGCGGAGCGCTTCATCGACGAGGCGCGCTATTGCCACAGCTTCGCCGAAGACAAATGGCGCTTCAACCACTGGGGACGCTTCAAGATTCGCTTCGAGCTGAGGCGCCGCGAGCTGCCCGAAGCACTCATCGAGTCGGCGCTCGCTGAAGCAATCGACGAGGAGGATTACCGCACCACACTGTGCCAGTTGCTCCGCCGCAAACTGCAATCCATCCACGCCACACCAGGCATGGACACAGCCGTGAAGCTGATCCGATACGCCGAAAACAAAGGCTTCGAGCGCGACTTGATCTTCCGTTGCATCCGCACAATCAGCGACGAGGAGCCGACGGATATAGACGCCATCGAGTGACCCGACAAGCCTGACTCGTAGGCCCCTATCCCCATCGTGCGACACATCGACCGCCTCCCCCCTCCCACTTCATCGCTTACCCCTTTTCGCCACACCTGCCTACCTGTTTATCTTTGCCCCCGTTAATTCACACTCGACAAGACAATGAAGAGAGTATTCATCCCCGCGATCAGCCTGTTGACCCTGATCGCATGCAACAACACACAGCAGCAACAAGACACCACAGCCGCCGACTCCACTGAGCAGGCGCAGGAAGCCCCAACAACAGGCGGCGACCGCGACGAACATGGCTGCATCCCCTCCGCCGGGCAGTCGTGGAGCGAGCTCCGGCAAGAGTGCATACAGGTCTTCAACGTCGGCACCCGCCTCGACCCCGTAGAGAAGCAAGAGGGCGAAACCGTGATCAGCGCCTTCGTAATCTTCAACGACGACCGCTCCAAGGCCGAGATCTTCCTGCCTGATAGCGACAGCCCCAAGTCAGTCATCCTCGCTAAGACGGACGACGGCACCTACAAGGCCGACCGCTACACCTTCAACGAGGCCGAGCAAGCCCTCTATATCGACGGCAAAAAGGCCTTCGCCAAAGAGTAAATTCATTCACCAAGAGGGCAAGGAGGGACGCTCGCACCTCACAGCCTCCGCCCCCCGCTCTCTCATTTCTAATACCCCCCCTCCTAAATTCTAAACCCTATGCAAAAACAGAGCTTTGTACACCTTTATACAGGTAACGGAAAAGGAAAGACCACAGCCGCCATCGGGCTGGCTCTGCGCGCTGCCGGAGCAGGCAGGCGCGTCTTCATCGCACAGTTTGTTAAAGGCATGAGATACGCCGAGATCGCTTACATCGACCGGCATATCCCCTCCATCACCACGCATCGCTACGGCTCGGCCTGCTTCGTGGATCACGCGCCCACCGTGGCCGACATCCGCCGTGCAGCCGAGGGGCTCTACGACGTCCGCAGCATCCTGCAATCGGGGCGCTACGGCCTCGTCATCCTCGACGAAGCCACCATCGCCGTCCACTACCACCTCTTCACCTCCGCCGACCTGATCGAGGCCATCAACCTCCGTCACCCCAGCACCGAGGTCGTCGTCACCGGGCGCTATGCCACACCCGACCTCGTCGAGATCGCTGACCTCGTCACCGAGATGCAAGAGGTGAAGCATTATTACAACCAGGGCGTTGCCTCGCGCCCGGGCATCGAGTGCTAAGAGGGGCGATTCATCCTCCCCTCCCTTAGCTACCAATGGCCAATGGCTCACGCCGAATGAAACGGCGGGCCGTTGGCCATTGATCGTTTATAGCAGCAGGAAAAGGCGCCCCCAGATGGGCAGGTTAGGGCAATCGCATTAAATCAAAAACACCGGTACTTGGGATTACCGCCAATTGGCGGAGATCAAAAACACTCGTACTTGGGATTACCGCCAATTGGCGGAGATCAAAAACACTCGTACTTGGGATTACCGCCAATTGGCGGAGATCAAAAACACTTGTACTTGGGCTTATCGCCAATTGGCGGAGATCAAAAACACTTGTACTTGGGATTACCGCCAATTGGCGGAGATCAAAAACACCGGTACTTGGGATTACCGCCAATTGGCGGTAATCAAAAACACTCGTACTTGGGATTACCGCCAATTTGACGCAGCCTGCCCAGACGGCAGGCTAATCAAACAGCCCCGGATCGTAATACCGCACCTGGCCATCCACCACACGCGCCGCCTGCGTGTAAGGATGCTCCTCGGCGCGACCCACACCTGTGATGTGCATCACGCGCCAGCCGTGCGCCTTGAGGTAATCCGAAACTAACGACCGGTGGCAGCGCCACCAGACAGCCTCGGCACAGAAGTAAGCCGTCGGTTCACGCTCCGCCGCATCGATGAGCTGGGCAATGCCAGCGGCGAAGCCGTCCGTCTCCATATAGTCCGCATAGGCACGGAAGGAGGCGTTGCGCCAGCGCGTGTTGTGCGAATCGCGGTGCACCCGGCGGCGGCCGCCAAGCGCGGGGATGTGCATGTAGGCTATGCCTGCCGCAGCAAGCGACACTTGCAAGGCCTCCTGGTTATACTGCGGATACTTGTTCGAGCCCGGCAGCCCCCGGATGTCCGCCACCTGGCGGATGCCAAACGAATGCAGCATGGCGATGAAAACCTCAATCGGATGTGTGGAGTGACCGATGGTGTAGATGAGCTTCTCCATCTCTCCTCTTTCGTTTAATCCCTCGGACGGCGACGGCCTCGGCCCTCGCGGTCGGGCGGGCCGGGGAAGTGCATGTCGGACATCTTGGCGCCTCCCTTGAAGAGGCTGAAGCGATAGATGAAATGCACCAAGACGTAGCTCGTCAGGGTGTTATACTCCGAGTAACGGATGGCGCTGGCCGTGGCGCTGTAGGAGATGTTGCTGCGCTGGTGGAGGATGTCGTACATCTTCACTCGCAATTGCCCGGCGTTGTTCCGGAGGAAGGACTTCGATACGGCTGCGTTCCAGAGCCATTCGCGCTGCTGGTATCCGTCCGTGTAACCCGAATTGGTGGAGTAATTCAAGTCGCTCTCTAAGCGGATGCCGAGGGGCAGGTAGAGGGTGAGGGCTGTGCTGGCGCCGTAGTTCATCGTGCTGAGGTCGCGGCCGGCGCTGAGCGTGTTGCGCGTGCGGTTGTGGCGGATGTTGGCGCGGAGATCCACATCGGCCACGGAGGAGCGGAAGCTGATGCCGGCATACTCCGTTAAGACGGTCGCCCGGCTCGTGTTGCGCTCGCCATCGATGAAGCCTCCCGCGTGGCCATACTGCGCGTAGGTCATGGAGTTGATCGAGAAGCGCTTGTTGCGGAGGGGCATGTTGAGGATCACGCGGGCATCGAGGCTGAAGTTGCCGTCGATGTTTTCGTAAGTCGTAAGGCGTCGGCCCGTGAGGCGGTCGGTGGAGGTGCGGCTGACGATGTCGCTCAGCACGTAGTTGCCGCCGGCCATGACGAGGAAGACGATCTGCTCCTCGGGGATGAACTTGCCGAAGTGCAGGCGTAGGTTGCTGGTGTATGTGGGGCGTAGGTCGGGGTTGCCCACGATGGTGTTGAGCGGATCGGAGACGTCGGCTACGGGCTGGAGCTGCGTCATGGAGGGTTGCTCGGTGCGGCCGTCGTAATCGATGCGCAGGTCGGTGCGCTTATTGAATCGGAAGCGGAGCTTGGCCATGGGCGAGTAGTTGACGACGCTCCGCGAGAGGTCGTAGAGGGTGCGGCCGGCCACCTCCGTCACTGTGCGGGTCTGCGTGGGATCGAAGTTCATGCCGAAGGTCAGGTCGTACTTCGGGCGCACCATCTTTAAGGAGAGGTTCACGCGATGCTCCGTGGCGTCGCTGCGGGTGTTGCGGCCCGTGGTGGTGTCGGGGATGGTGTATTGACCCTGCGCATCGGCTAAGAAGGCGTCGCGGAGCAGCTCGCGGTGGGTGCGGCGGATGCGGTAAGAGAGGTGTAGGAAGTTGGCATGCCCGAGCGGCTCTACCCAAGCCACCTTGCCGCGGACGTTGTAGCCGCGCGTGTCGCTATGCACCGTTTGGTCGATCGTCTCCGCAGAGTCTGGGAAGAGCAGGAAGCGTGTGTCGGAGCGGTTCATGGCGTCGTCTACGGAGCGGTTGCCGCCCCCGGAGACGGAGAGCGTGAGCGTGCGTCCGCGACGGTTGAGCTTCCGGCTCACGTCGAGCTTGGCCGATGCATCGAGGGCATGCCCATCGACGGTGGAGCGCGAGCGGGAGGTGTTCACCGAGTCGTGGGCGCCGTTGAGTGTGTGGGCCATCTCGCTGGCATCTGTGTGCGTGGTGCCGTAGGAGAAGTCGGGGCGGAAGACGACTTGCGTCAGGGAGTCGGGTTTCCATTCTAATCGCAGGTTGAAGCCCGTGTTACGGGTCACGGTGTGCGACTGGCTGAGGGCGTGATCGTACGAGGAGCTGTCGCCCGGCAGGATGTTCTGGCGATCCGTCTTGGCGCTTGCATCGTTGCCCGATCCTGCGAAGCGCACGTTGCCGCCCAGTGTGAGGCGAGGCGAGAAACGCTTGCTGAAGTTCGTGCCGACATTGCCCGAGGCCGTGATGCCATTGCCCGCGCCGAAGCTCCCGAAGCGACGGGGCCCACCGCCCGGCCCACCTCCAAAGGTGGCCGCTGCGAAGTCCGTAAAGCCCATGTTATTCGTGTTGTTCAGCCCCCCCATGATGGAGAATTGGTCGTCGTCCACGAAGCGGTTCAGCATCGCGTTGACATCGTACCGCCTGCGTGTGCCGGCGCCGGCGAAGACGTTGCCAAACCACCCCTGCTTCATGCCCGGCTTCACGGTGAGGTTGATGACGGCCTCCTCGTTGCCATCATCGAAGCCTGTCATCAGCGCCAGGTCGCTCTTCTTCTCATACGTCTGCACCTTGTCCACCATCTTGGCCGGCAGGTTCTTGGTGGCGGCCTTGGGGTCGTCTGAGAAGAACTCTTTGCCGTCGACGAGGATCTTTTTGATCTCCTTCCCGTTCACCGTCACCTTGCCTTCGCTGCTCACCTCGACGCCCGGCATCTTCTTGAGCAAATCTTCGAGCATCGATCCCTCGGCCACCTTGTACGATTCGGCGTTGTACTCCACCGTGTCGTTCTTCACCTGCACCTCCACGGCGCGCGCCGTCACCACGGCCTCGCCCAGCATCACCCCGTCGTCGTGCATGGTAATTGTGCCGACATCCACCGGCGTCTTGCTGCCCGAGATGTGTAGCAGCTGGTAGATGGGGTCAAGCCCCACGTAAGTCACATGCAGCAGGTAGTTGCCTTGGCGCACGCCGTTCAGGTCGAAGTGCCCTTCGCGATCCGTCACGGTGCCCTTCACCATCGCGCTGTCCGCCGCATTCAGCAGCCTCACGGTTGCCTGCTCCACGGCTTCGGGCGGCTCGTCGCTACGGACGACCGTGCCCTTCACATGCACCTGCGCCGCACCGCCTGCGGCGATAAGAAGGAAAAGAATAAGGAGGGGATACCATCTATGTGTCATTGTTATAAGAAAAAGTAAGGGCGCACCTATGTGTGCACCCGGGTAGTTAAAGGGTAATCAGGGGGTTCCAACATTATTAATCAGCGAGGCGACAAAGAAACTGGGTAATCATTGATCATCAATCACAGCCCCGCCATATTGCGGAACCCGCGCAGGGGGCGCGGCCCAAAACCCGCCGAGGATCATAAGCCGATCGAATGTTTGTTATGATTCCCGCCGGGTTTTACGATCCGAACGTCATGCAAGGCCCGAAACCCGCCGGGGATTATAAATCAAACATCTTTCTGTTATGATCCCCGGCGGGAATCATAAATCAAAAAACTTTCTGTTATGAAACCCGCCGGGTTTTGCGATCCGAACGCCGTGCAAGGCCCGAAACCCGCCGGGGATTATAAATCAAGCACCTTTCTGTTATGATTCCCGCCGGGAATCATGAATCAAAAAACTTTCTGTTATGAAACCCGCCGGGTTTTGCGATCCGAACGCCATGCAAGGCTCGAAACCCGCCGAGTTTTGCTCCTCCCACACAATTGCCTGCGCCCCCGCCGTGGCAAAACCGGCCAGAGGCGCGCCGTGGCCGCCCCGAACCGCCGGCTTTCGGCCAAATAAGTTTCGATCACTCGTTTACTTTTGCGTCCACTTTTTCCGTAATAAATAAGGATTGAAATGACGAAATACGCATTGGTGACGGGGGGCTCGCGAGGCATCGGGCGAGCCGTTTGCAAGGAGCTGGCGGCGGCGGGATATGCCGTGCTGATCAACTGTGTGAAGAACGCCGAGGCGGCTGCCCAGGTCGAGGCCGAGATAACGGCCGCGGGTGGACAGGCGGAGGTGATGCCCTTCGATGTAGCCGATGCGCAGGCGGTCGACACGGCGTTGGAGGGCTGGGAGGCTCGCCACCCGGACGATGCCATCGAGGTCTTAGTCAACAATGCCGGCATACGCAGCGATGCCGTGATGATCTTCATGGCAGACACCGCCTGGCACAACGTGATCAACACGTCGGTCGACGGCTTTTTTTATGTCACCCGCCGCGTGCTGAAGGGCATGCTCATGCGGCGCCATGGACGCATCATCAACATGGTTTCGCTCTCGGGGCTCAAGGGGCTGCCGGGGCAGACGAACTACTCGGCGGCCAAAGCAGCCGTCATCGGCGCCACCCGAGCCCTGGCGCAAGAGGTGGCCCGACGCCGCGTGACGGTGAACGCCGTCGCCCCGGGCTTTATCACAACCGACATGACGAAGGATTTAGACCAAGCCGCACTCCAACAGACCATCCCCGCCGGACGCTTCGGACAGCCCGAGGAGGTGGCCGCGCTCGTCGGTTTCTTAGCCTCAGATCGGGCCGGATATATCACCGGACAAGTGATCTCAATCAATGGCGGATTAATGTAAAACCAGCCCCGTGGGAGCCTATATAAATAGGTAGAAGAAGACGGCAGAAAACAATCGTATCACACATAACATAAACATGGAACGAAGAGAAATTGAAGAGAAGATCAACGACTTCCTGGTGGAAGAGATGGAGATCGAGGCAGAGAAGATCCGCCCCGACGCCCTGCTGAAGGACGATCTGGGATTAGACAGCTTGGACTTTGTCGACATCGTCGTAATCGTAGAGCGGACCTTCGGCTTTAAGATCAAGCCCGAGGAGATGGCTGACGTGAAGACCGTGCGCGACTTCTACGGCTACATTGAATCGAAACTGAAAGGCTAAAGCAAACGGGCAAGGAAGAGGCAAGGGGAAGCGCGATGGTGAAGAAAAGCGAAGAGTGGGACGGCGTTACGGGCGGAACAACGCTCGGGCAAAAAGCCATGAAGGCGGCGCTGGCCATCCTCGACGTCCGCATCGGCTACGCCATCATGGCCCTCGTCGTGCCCTTCTACATGCTCTTCCACCACAGGGGCTACCTCGCCATCTACCACTACTTCCGCCGCCGCCACGGCTACCCGCCCCTGAAATCCTTCCTCAAGACTTATCGCAATCACTTCCTCTTCGGGCAGGCCATGATCGATCGCTTCGCCGTCTATGCCGGGCACAGCAAATTCCGCGTCGATAACCCCGACAACCCCCTCTTCCTCGCCATGCTCGACGAGCCCCGAGGCTGCATCGTAGCCAGCGCCCACGTGGGCAACCCGGAGCTGAGCGGCTACCTCTTAGGGCAACACAAAAAGCGCATCAACTGCCTCATCTACGGCGGCGAGGCGCGAGAGGTGCAGAAGAACCGCATCAAAATCCTGGAGCGAAACAACATCCGCGCTATCCCCGTTTCCGACGACCTCTCGCACATCTTCCTCATCAACGAGGCCCTCTCCGCCGGCGAGATGGTGAGCATGCCCTGCGATCGCACCCTCGGCAGCAGCAAGTGCGTGGAGTGCGACTTCCTCGGCGCCCCGGCCGACTTCCCCATCGGAGCCTTCGCGCTGGCACAGCAATTCAGCGTCCCCGTGCTGGCCATGTTCGTGCTCAAGATCACAGCCTCGCTCTATCGCATCCACGTCCGCCGCATCCCCTCGCCCGAGCAAAGTGGCACCAAGCGCGAACGCATCGAGGCCATGACACGCGCCTATGCCCGCGAGCTGGAAAGCATCGTGCGGCGTTACCCTGAGCAATGGTTTAACTTTTATACGTTTTGGAAAGATGAAAATGTCACCCGCCCTTGAGCGGAAATTCACGAAGGACGGCATGCGCATCCTCGACGCACAACGGCGCGCACATGAGATCGCCTTCGCCCCCGTCACCTTCCAGGTGGCACGCCTGATGCGCCGCTTCGGCCTCTTCGAGCTGCTGAATGCCTCCCGCCACGGCCTCACACTCGACGAGCTGGCTGAACGCAGCGGGCTCTCGCGCTACGCCGTGCAGGTACTTCTCGAGGCCTCACTCACAGCCGAAATGGTGATTAGCACCGACGACCGGTTCGTACTCTCCAAGCTGGGCTGGGTGCTCCTGACCGACCCGCTCATCGCTGTCAACATCGACTTTAATCACGACGTCAACTACCTCGGCATGCACCGCATGGAGCAAGCGCTTCGCGAAGGACAACCCGAGGGGCTGAAAGTCTTTGGCCAGTGGAAGACGATCTACGAAGGCCTCTCCCAACTGCCCACACAGACGCAAGCCAGCTGGTTTCACTTCGATCATTTCTATTCCGATCACTCCTTCGACGAGGCCTTAGAGATCGTCTTTGCTCGCAAACCCAAGCACCTGCTTGATGTGGGCGGCAACACAGGTCGGTGGGCCATCCGCTGCGTGGATCATAACCCCGACGTGCGCGTGACGATCATGGATCTGCCGCAGCAAATCGAGATGGTACGCAACCGCATCGCCGGGCACCCCGGCGCCGATCGCATCGACGGCCACGCCATCGACCTGCTCGACCCGACAGCCGCCTTCCCCCACGGCGCCGATGCCATTTGGATGAGCCAATTCCTCGACTGCTTCTCAGAGGGCGAGATCACAAGCATCGTGCGGCGCGCAGCCGAAGCTATGACCCCGGACGCCCGCCTCTTCGTCATGGAGACGCTCTGGGACAGACAGCCGAACGACATCGCTGCCTTCTGCCTCACGCAGATCAGCCTTTACTTCTCTGTCATGGCCAATGGCAACAGCAAGATGTATCACTCCGACGACCTCATCCGCTGCATCACCGCGGGCGGCTTGGAGGTAGAGACGATCCACGACGGACTGAAGGGCGGTCACTCCATCCTCGTCTGTCGGAAGCCCAATGCGCAGCCATGATCCGTCCTTTCGACATCCTCGACCTGCTGCCGCAGCGTCCACCCTTCGTCATGGTCGATCGGCTGATCTATTACGACCCGATCGTGGCTCGGTCGGAGTTCACCTTGCGCCCCGACAACCTCTTCTGCACCGCGGATGGACGCGTGGAGGAAGCAGCCTTGGTGGAGATCATCGCACAGACATGCGCCGCGCGGATGGGCTATCGCGAGAAGACGGAGCCCCAGCGCGACGGTGTCGTTAAGATCGGCTTCATCGGCATGATCCGTCCGCTACACATCCTCCGTGCGCCCCGCATCGGTGAGACGCTCAC
>MIQB01000056.1 GCA_002890585.1 Tannerella sp. oral taxon 808 | reverse complement strand
GCGCCGGTGCTCCGTTCGCGGATGGCGAAGACGAAGGGGTGGTCGACGCGGAAGAGGACGGGCTCTTTCTCCCGAATGGGCATGGACATCAATTCAGCCTCTACGCTCGTGGCGGCCGCGGCCGCGGTGCCGTTCTCGTTCACCTCGACGAACGTCTTGTGGATGACGCCCGAGATGCGCAACGGCTTGTTAGAGATGCCTGAGAAGTCGGCCTCAGGCGTGAAGGCAGCCTTCATCCCCATCGTGGGCAGGACGCTCTCGGCCAGGTCGTACTGGCATTCGGTGCGGAAGCGCGGCAGGTAGAGGTTCACCTCCTCGGTCGAGAGCTGCTCCGTCTGTTTCCACAGCTTGCTGAGCGATGCCACGACGTCGCGTGTCGTCTTGTCTTTGCGGGGGAGCATGATCACCATGCCGAAGGCGCCGTTGCCGTAACGCATCTCCAAAAGCTGGCAGATGTCGTTGCTGCCGTAGCGGAAATCGTCTTGTTGATGCATCATGTTCACCTCTTGCATGGCGCCGTTGGCCTTGTGAAACTTGGCCTTCTGCGTCTCGTCCTTGTCGAACGTCTGCGCCCATTCGCCTTTGAAATACACCGCGTTGATGAGGTAGAGGAAGGCGTCGGCGGGAATTTGGTTGACGATCTGCGGGATCTTCCCGTTCGTCTGCTGGGCGCACCAGTCGTTGATCTGCTTCGGTGCCTGGGGCGAGGCGAAGTCGAGTGGTCGCACCTCGGCGCCGTAATACGTGCGGTTGGCCTCGAGGAAGGGTGCGCGGAGGGTCTCGCCCTTGCGGTGCCAGATGGAGTTAGCGATGCTGATCGTCGTCTTCGGATCCACCTTCATCAGGGCCTCGCGTAGCTCGCGGGTGCAGGCGTTGATGTCCTCCTGCGTGTAGCCCGCCTCGTGCAGCGCTGCGCGCATCTCGTCGGCCGTGGCACCGGCGGCGCCGTTCAAGGTCATGTTCAGCGCCATGCTGACGCTAAGCGGCGAGATGAAGATGTTGGCGCCCTTCGCATGCTGGCGCACGGCGCGGAGCAGGTCGAAGGTGAAGGCGTTGTCGGTCGCCACCTTCTCGGCGTGTTTCAGTTCGATGGGCTCGGCCGGGGTGGGGAACGCCTCGTCCGCCTCGCGTTGTTGCTTCTCTCTCTTCATGGCGCAGGCGCCAATCAGGGCTGACAGCAGGGTCAGCCCAGCAATCATCATTTGTTTCTTCATTTCTTATAAGATCTTATTGTGTTGGATATATCTGTTTGGCTGACGGGTGCTCCGGGGGAAATGCTGCGGCCGGGGAGCGGAAATTTTTGGTCCACAAAAACATTTTTGATCGATTATGAGGCTCAAAATTGTTCACAAAAACATTTTTGGTCGATTATGAGGCCCAAAATCGATCGCGAAAGCATTTTTGGTCGATTATGAGGCTCAAAATCGATCGCGAAAGCATTTTTGGTCAATTATGAGGCTCAAAATCGATCGCATGAACATGTAAAATGACGCTCTGCCCCGCTGTAGACATGATTTCAAAAAGTATTCACCAAACAAGAACAATAACCCAATGGAACCAATCATCGAGATTCAAAAAATGGGCCTTACAAGGCTCGACAATGCCCTGCATGTACGGTATCACTCAGACGTGTACGACATCATCCATGCGCTCGACGTAACCAAGCTCGGCTTGACCATCGACCTAATGAATGAATGGGAAGGGAATATCAACGATGAGAAAGACATCAATTTGGAGGCGCTGGCTAATCTCAACACCAAACTGTTGAATGAAAAGGATACCGAGCGCGACAAATTGGTCTCATTCATTCTCAATGTCGTCCGTACTTACCTGCAATCTCCTGATGCCGACGAGGCTAAGGCCGCCGCACAGCTGGACATTGCAACCCATCGGTATAGAGGCATACAGCATGAAAGTATGGAACAGGAGACGACACATGTCGACGGCCTCTTGATCGACCTGAAGAAGGCGGACGCCACACCGCTCCTCGCCAAGTTGCGACTCACCGCCGCTGTCACACTTTTAGAGACAGCCAATGCAGCATTTAATCAAGTTCGCGCAGCACGTACCACTTCACGCGCCGAGAAAGACTTGCCCACGGCTGTTATGACTCGCCCTAAGACAGACGCCGTCTATGAGCGTATCGTCTTCTTAATGAAGGCAGCCTACCTCTCTGGCGCAACAACGATCGACCGTGCACTGATCACCTCCGTTGCCAAACAGATGAACAAACGCATGGACGAAATCAACGAAACGTTTCGCCAGATCCTCGCCCAGCGCAAGGCTGATCGGAAGAAAAAGCCTAAGGATCCCAAAGACCCCAAGCCGAAAGACCCGAAGGATCCGAAGAAGCCCGACGGCGGCGGCGACGACATCCAGATCCCCTCCGAACCCCCTAAGAAGCCGGAAGACAAGGACAAGCCAAAGCAGCCCGAAACAGGCGGCGGCACCGGTGGCAGTGGCGACGACATCCAAATCCCCTCCGAACCGCCCAAAAAACCCGACGGGCAATGATTCCCCCGCGCCCAGTAGGGCCGCCGGACGTAGGGGCGTATCGCATACGCCCTTCAAACGTCGCCAGCGGCGACGAACCACCCAACCGGCGGCCGGGTATGCGCTGGGGCGTATGCGATACGCCCCTACAAGGCCCCCCGGGTACGAATCGGACAATGCCGGGCACATGGAAATGTACCCGGCATTTTTCCCTTTTCCCTTTACACTTTTCATTAATCCAATATGAGCGTAACCATCCGGGAAGTCACAAGCAAAGACGAGCTCAGGCGCTTCGTGAAGTTCCCCATCGACCTGTACAAAGGCAACCCCTACTACGTGCCGGGTCTGATCGACGAGGAGATGATCACCCTCTCGCGCGACAAGAACCCGGCCTTCGAGAATTGCGAAGCCATCTATTACCTGGCTTATAAAGACGGACGCATCGCCGGACGCATCGCCGGCATCATCGCCCACGCCGCCAACCGCGTCTGGCACCAGCGCCGCGCACGCTTCGGCTTCGTCGACTTCATAGACGACCCCGAGGTAGTCGACGCCCTCTTCCACGCCGTCGAAGAGTGGGCCCGCCAGAAAGGCATGCAAGCCATACACGGCCCCATGGGCTTCACCGACATGGACCACGAAGGCATGCTCATCATGGGCTTCGACCAGGTCGGCACCATGGCCACCATCTACAACCACCCCTACTACCCCGAGCACATGACGCGCATGGGCTACACCAAGGATCAAGACTGGCACGAGTTCAAGATCTACATCCCCGACGCCATCCCCGAGAAGCACCAGCGCATCGCCGAGATCGTCAAGAAGAAGTACGGCCTGAAAGTCGTCAAGTTCCGCCGCCGCAAAGACATCGACCCCTACGCCCACAAAGTCTTCGAGACACTCAACGCCGCCTTCGCCCCCCTCTACGGCTTCGCCCCCCTGACCGAGCGGCAGATCGACTACTACGTCAACATCTACATCCCCATGCTCCGGCTCGACCTCGTCACCGTCATCGTCCGCGAGGCCGACGACGCCGTGGTAGGCTTCGGCATCTCCCTGCCCAACCTCTCGCACGCACTCCAGAAAGCCCGCGGCCGACTCTTCCCCTTCGGCGTCTTCCCACTGCTGAAAGCCCTCAAGTCAAAAGCCCGCGTGGTAGACCTCTACCTCACAGGCGTCCTCCCCGAGTATCAAAACAAAGGCGTCAACGCCCTGCTCTTCACCGACCTCATCCCGCAGTATATCAAGATGGGCGCCGAGTATGCCGAGAGCAACATCGAACTCGAGAACAACACCGCCGTGCAAGCCCAGTGGGACTACTTCCGCCGCGAGCACCACAAGTCGCGCCGCGCATTCATCAAGCCCCTCTGACTACCCCCTGACTACCCTCTACTACCAGGGCGAATAATTATTCGCCCCTACTACCGCGGCCGCAAGGCCGCATAACTACCCACTACTACCAGGGCGAATAATTATTCGCCCCTACTACCGCGGCCACAAGGCCGCATAACTACCCACTATTTATGACTACCGCAGCCTACGACGATCGCGACATCGTCACCCTCGAAGGCCTCGAAGCCGTCCGCAAACGCCCCGGCATGTACATCGGCAACACCCACGGCGGCGAGGATCGCAACGATGGCATCTACGTCCTGCTCAAAGAAGTGATCGACAACTCCGTCGACGAGTTCCGCATGAAGGCCGGCCACCGCATCGACATCCAGATCATAGACGGCACCGTCAGCGTGCGCGACTTCGGCCGCGGCATCCCCCAGGGCAACCTCGCCAAGACCGTCTCCACCCTCCACACCAGCGGCAAGTTTGGCTCCGAAGCCTTCAAGAAGTCCATCGGGCTGAACGGCGTCGGCATCAAGGCCGTCAACGCCCTCTCGACCACCTTCACCGTCATCTCCTACCGAGAGGGCATGGAGAAACGCGTCGACTTCGCCCGCGGCAAACTGATCGACGACTACCCACCCACCCCCTCCGCGGAGAAGAACGGCACCCTGATCCGCTTCACCCCAGACCCCACCATCTTCGAGGCCTACGCCTACCGCAACGAGATCGTCGAATCACTCATCCGCAACTACTGCTACCTCAACTCCGGCCTCTCGATCTATTACAACGGCACCAAGTTCTTCTCCGAAAACGGCCTCGAAGACCTCCTCAACGAAAACATCACCGACGAGATCCTCTACCCCATCGTCCACCTCCAAGCCGACGATATTGAGATCGCCTTCACCCACGTCAACCAGTCGCGCGACGACTACTACTCCTTCGTCAACGGCCAATACACCTCGCAGGGCGGCACCCATCAGGCGGCCTTCAAGGAAGCCTTCGCCCGCACCGTGAAGGAGTTTTACAACAAGAACTTCGAGACGGCCGACATCCGCAGCGGGCTCGTGGCCGCGATCTACATCGGCGTCGAAGAGCCCGAGTTTGAATCGCAGACGAAGATCAAGCTCGGATCGCGCAACATGACGCCCAAGGGCGACGTCTCCGTCTCGAAGTTCGTAGGCGACTTCGTCAAGAAGGAGGTGGACAACTACCTCCACAAGACGCCCGACACGGCCGACGCTCTGCTGCGCAAGATCCAGGAGTCGGAGAAGGAGCGCAAAGCCATCGCCGGCGTGGCCAAGCTGGCCCGCGAACGCGCCAAGAAGGTCAGCCTGCACAACCGCAAGCTGCGCGACTGCCGCATCCACCTCAACGACGCCAAGAGCGAGAACAAGACCGAGAGCAGCCTCTTCATCACCGAGGGCGACTCGGCCAGCGGATCCATCACCAAGAGCCGCGACCCGAACCTACAAGCCGTCTTTAGCCTCCGCGGCAAACCCCTCAACTGCTTCGGCCTGACGAAGAAGATCGTCTACGAGAACGAGGAGTTCAACCTCCTACAGGCGGCGCTCAACATCGAGGACGGGCTGGACGGACTGCGTTACAACCGCGTCATCATCGCCACCGATGCCGACGTGGACGGCATGCACATCCGCCTCTTGCTCATCACCTTCTTCCTCCAGTTCTTCCCCGACCTCATCAAGCAGAAGCACCTCTACATCCTCCAGACGCCCCTCTTCCGCGTCCGCAACAAGCAGCAGACCTTCTACTGCTACAACGAGGAGGAGCGCGCCTCGGCCGTCAGCCGCCTCGGCCGCAACCCCGAGATCACCCGCTTCAAAGGCCTCGGCGAGATCTCCCCCGACGAGTTCAAGCACTTCATCGGCAAAGACATCCGCCTCGACCCCGTCTCGGTCAAGAAAGAAGACGCCATCAAGGAGATGCTCGAGTTCTATATGGGCAAGAACACCCCCGACAGGCAGAACTTCATCATCGACAACCTCGTGGTCGAAGAAGACCTCGCGAACAACTGAATAACGAAAAGTGAAAAACGAAAAACCCTGCCGGCAGGAGTTTTTAGCTTTTCGATTCCCCCCGCTCCCCGGCCGTTTTTAGATTTTAGATTTTCGATTTTAGTTCTATGCCCCGCATCGCCATCTTCCCCGGCACCTTCGACCCCTTCACCATCGGCCACCGCTCGCTCGTCGATCGCGGCCTCGGATTGGTGGACGAGATCATCGTGGCCATCGGCATGAACGAAAACAAGCGCACCTACTTCCCCCTCGAAAGGCGCTTAGCGCTCATCCGTACGCTTTACCACAACGAGCCGCGCGTCCGTGTAGCCGCTTACGACACGCTCACCGTCGACTTTGCCCGCACCGTCGGCGCCCGCTTCATCCTGCGCGGCATCCGCACGGTCAACGATTTTGAATACGAGAAGAACATCGCCGACGTGAACCGTAAGCTCTCCGGCATCGAGACCTTCATCCTCTTCACCGAGCCCGAGCACACACACATCAGCTCCTCCATCGTCCGCGAGTTGCTGCACTTCGGCAAGGACATCTCCGCCTTCATCCCGCCCGAGATCCGTGACATGGCGCTGACGTAAAACCCACCCCCGATTCGGGCTAAACCATTGGTTTGAAGCCAAACCGACCTCCGATTCGGGCTAAACCATTGGTTTGAAGCAAAACCCACCTCCGATTCGGGCTAAACCATTGGTTTGAAGCGAAACCGACCTCCGATTCGGGCCAAACCAATGGTTTGAAGCGAAACCGACCTCCGATTTGGGCCAAACCAATGGTTTGAAGCGAAACCGACCTCCGATTTGGGCTGAGACACGCCGCTGAACCTATTCGCGCCCACCTCCCCTTCATTTTTCGTTTTTCATTTTTCGCTTTTCGTTGAAATGAACATGCACCCCCTCGAAGCACTCATCGCAGAAGGCGAACACCAGCGGCAAGATTTCAAGTTCGAAATCAGCGACAGCCGGAAGATCGCCCGCACCCTCAGCGCCTTCGCCAACACCGACGGCGGACGCCTGCTCATCGGCGTGAAGGACAACGGACGCATCGCCGGCGTACGCAGCGAGGAGGAGTATTACATGATCGAGGCCGCCTCCGAGCGCTACACCCGCCCCGCGGTGCCCTTCACCGCCCGACGCTGGGAGGTCGGCGGCCGCACCGTCCTCGAGGTCGACATCGCGCCGGGCCCCGATCGCCCCTACTTAGCGCCCGACAAGGACGACCGCTATGTGGCCTACCTGCGCGTGGCCGACGAGAACCGCCCCGCCGATCGCACCCTCGTCCTCGCCTGGCAGAAGCAACGCCGCCCCAATGGCCGCCTCTTCCGCCTCACCCGGCCCGTCGAGGCGCTGCTCCGATACCTTGAGGCACACCCCGCCATCTCGCTCTCCGAGTTCTGCCGCCTGGCGCGCATCCGCCGCCCCGCCGCCCGCCACATCCTCAGCGACCTGCTCGCCCTCGGCACCCTCCGTTACACCATCCTCCCCGACGGCCGCCTCGTCTACATCCGTGCGGACGGCGGCGAGTGAAAGGCCGCCCCCCTCCTCCGGGTATGCAAAAAGAAAGCCCTGCCGGCCGGATCCTTACGATCCCCCGACAGGGCTTTACGGAAAACACTCAGGGAGCTTTATCTCATTTCCTGAACGGCGGCTTAACGACCGTCGCCTTCAGGTCGCGGTTACGCACGCGGATGGCGATCGGGGTGCCCACCTTGGTGTAATCCTTACGGATATAGCCCATGCCGATACCGATCTTGCGCGTGGGCGACATGGTGCCGGAGGTCACGTGCCCGATCTTCTCGCCCTCCGGGCTAACGATGTCGTAGCCGTGGCGAGGCACGCCCTTATCCTGCAGCTCGAAGGCGCAGAGCTTGCGCGCGACGCCCTCTTTCTTCTGCTTCTCTAACGCGGCGCGGTTCGTGAAGTTCTTCCCGTCGACAAACTTCGTGATCCAGCCTAAGCCAGCCTCGATGGGCGACGTCGTCTCGTCGATGTCGTTGCCATAGAGGCAGAAGCCCATCTCCAAGCGGAGCGTATCACGTGCGCCGAGGCCGATCGGCTTGATGCCCTCGGGTTTTCCCGCCTCGAAGAGCGCATCCCAGATCTTGCGGCCATACTTCGGGTAGAAATACAGTTCGAAGCCACCCGCGCCGGTGTATCCCGTGTTGGAGATGATCACGTCCGGGCAGCCAGCGAACTCGCCCGTCTTGAAGCAGTAGTACGGGATGCTGTCGAGGTCGACCTTCGTCAGGCGCTGCAGCACCTCCTTCGCCTTCGGCCCCTGCACAGCCAGCTGCGCCATGTTGTCCGATGCGTTCTCCAATTCAGCGCCCACGCCCTCGTTGTGCTTCACGCACCACGCCCAGTCCTTCTCCAAGTTGGCCGCGTTGACCACAAGCAGGTACTTCTCGTCCTCGTAGTGGTATACGATGATGTCGTCCACGATGCCGCCCGTTTCGTTCGGGAAGCAGCTGTACTGCGCCTTGCCCACGGCGATGGCGGAGGCGTCGTTGGAGGTGATCTTTTGCACCAGTTCGAGCGCCTTCGGCCCCTTGACCCAGATCTCGCCCATGTGCGACACGTCGAAGACACCCACGCCGTGGCATACGGTCAGGTGCTCCTCGATAATTCCTTCGTACTCGATCGGCATGTTATAGCCGGCAAACTCGTGCATCTTGGCGCCAAGGGCGATGTGCACGTCGGTAAACGGTGTTGTTTTCATCTCTTGTTCTTTTTAGGGTGAATGAATTATGTGTGTTGGTAAATGATTTACTGTGCGATGAGGGCGCATAAATGGACGATCGTCTCCATGCTCTTCCGGAGCGACGGGATGGGCAGGTATTCGTAACGTCCGTGGAAGTTCATGCCGCCCGCGAAGAGGTTCGGGCAGGGCAGCCCCATGAACGACAGTCGCGCGCCGTCCGTACCCCCGCGGATGGGGCGTTCGATGGGCACGACGCCCGCCGCCGCCATCGCCTGCCGCGCCCACCGGATCAGTTCGGGTCGCTGGTCGATGACCTCGCGCATGTTGTAGTACTGATCGCGCAGGTCTAACGTGCAGCATTCGGGATGCATCTTATTGATGCCTTGCACCGCCTCGCGCAGCATGTCCTTCTTCTTCTCAAATAATGTCCGGTCATGGTCACGGATGATGTACGTCAGCCGCGCCTCTTCCACCGTGCCCGCCATCTCCGTCAGATGGAAGAACCCCTCACGCCCCTCGGTCGTTTCCGGACGTTCCGTGGCAGGAAGCATCGCATTCAGCTGCATAGCCACCAGCGACGCGTTAATCATGCGCCCCTTCGCGCTGCCCGGATGGATGTTGCGCCCCCGCACGGTGACAACAGCCTGCGCGGCATTGAAATTCTCATACTCCAATTCTCCGATCTCGCCCCCGTCCACGGTGTACGCCCCGAAGCACCCGAAGCGCGCCACGTCGAAACGGTCAGCGCCACGCCCGATCTCCTCGTCCGGCGTGAAGGCGATGCGCACCGTGCCGTGCTCCACCTCGGGGTGCGCCAGCAGGTACTCCATCGCCGAGACAATCGCCGCCACGCCCGCCTTATCGTCGGCGCCGAGCAGCGTCGTCCCATCGGTGACGATCAGTTCCTGCCCCACGTAGCGCGAGAGCTCGGGGAAAACGTCCGAAGAGAGCACAATGCCCAACGGCTCATTCAGCACGATCTCGCCCCCGGTGTAAGTCATGATGCGCGGCTTCACGTCCCGCCCAGACATATCCGGGCTGGTGTCCATATGTGCGATAAACCCGATGACGGGCACCTCCGCGCGGCGCGTGTTGGCGGGCAGCGTAGCCATGACATAGCCGTTCGCGTCGAGCGAGACGTCGTGCAGCCCGAGGGCTTTCAATTCATGTGTAAGGGATTCCGCGAAGCGCATCTGCCCGGGGGTAGAGGGCATGGTCCGTGCCGCTTCGTCCGACTGGGTATCGAACGCGGTATAGCGGAGAAATCGGTCAGTGATAGTCATGCGTGTGCTTCGTGTCTATTATTTACGGCAAAAGTAGGCTAAACCCTCAGGGAGGAAAAAAATTTGGGCGGTTAGTCTATTGATCTACATTTGCGGCGGGAAAGTCCTGCACGACCAGCTCCCTCGGAATTCCCCCAGGGCTTGACCGCAGCAAGGGTACTTGGTTGTAGCGGTGCGATGCAGTAAAGCTTTCCCACTTGCCTCTTTAGCTCAGTTGGCCAGAGCACGTGATTTGTAATCTCGGGGTCGTTGGTTCGAATCCGACAAGAGGCTCAAGAAGAACCTCCCTTTTTTATTTCATAGACATTTCCGCAATCGGTCTTTCTCCCAGAAGATCGGTTGCGGATGTTTTTTGTCCCTACACGATTACCTCTGGCAGAGATCAAAACCACACGTACGGGAGCTTGCCGTCAATTCGATGCGGCTACCCCGGACGCTTCCCGCCTTGTTTCTTTTCGTTAGCAATTGCCCTTTTACTTTTGAGGCGTAAACCAATAGATCAAAAGAGATATGAGAACAACAGGATTTATCACAATGTGCATTTTACTTATGGGTATGACAATGGAAACTGAGGCGGGCGAGCCGAAATCTGCGCCCGCGAAACTGAATGAGGTCACCATGTTTTATCGCGGCGCTGTGCTGGAGCATGCGGCTACGGTCGCTTTGGACAAGGGTGACAATGAAGTATGGATCGAGGGACTCAGCTCGGGCATCGACGAGAGTAGCCTCCGGATTGGGATGAGCGGCGGCGCCATCATCACGGCGTACGAGTATGTGCCCAAACACCAAACTGAAAAAGCCGCCGACGCTGCCACGCAGCGCATGCTGGATTCGCTCAAGGCGCAGGAGAACAGGCTGCGGCAGATCGGCGTGGAAACGAAGGTGAATGCGCAGATGCTCAAGATCCTTGAGACGGGCATGACGCAAAAGATGTCTACCCCCTCGGAGCGGGGATTGTCGCTCGATGAGCTGGCTCGGAGCATGGATTATTACAAGACGAAGACGATCGCCATCGAGAACGATCAGGCGCGCTTGCAGGTGGAGAAGGCGGCGTGCGAAAAGATCCTCAAGCGGCTCAGGCAACAGCTGGCTGAGGCCGGTCATAATGCGGGGGCGTTGCGCCTGAATGTGACGGCTGCGACGGCTGGGAATGCTCGTGTGAAGGTGAGCTACTGCACCTTCGCTGCCAGTTGGACACCGTATTACAGCATCAACGTGGAGGCGACCGAGAAGCCGATCCGCATCGTGCAGAAGGCGAAGGTGAAGCAGACTACGGGGCTGGATTGGAAGCACGTGAAGCTGACACTCTCCACTGGCACACCAAACAACGGACGCGTGGCGCCGCTCTTCAACACGTGGTTCCTCCGCGAGCAACCGCCGATGGTGCTCGCCGAGATGGCGGTGCAAAACTCATATAGCAAACGGGCAGTTATGAGTAAAATGAAGGAGGCTGATGTGGCAGATATGGCCGTCGAGGAGGAGGAAGCGACGGAGCGGTCGATAGATGACCACGTGATCGTGAACGATAATGCGGCTGTTACGACGACGTATGCCATCGATTTGCCTTACGACATCCCCGGCAACGGCAAGGAGCAAAACATCGACCTGCGCACGCAGCAGACGGAGGCGAACTATTATTTCTATTGCGCGCCGAAGTTGAGCAGCGAGACTTACCTGATGGCTGAACTGAAGGGGGGCGACAAGTTAGACCTGCCCGGTGGGGAGGCGCAGATCACGTACGACGGCATCTATCTTGGTGAAACGTATATCGACAACGCCTCGACGCTGAAGAAGCTCACCCTGACCTTAGGCACGGACAAGCGAATCACGGTGAAGCGCGAGAAGGTGAAGGACTTCAGCTCGAAGAAGGTCTTCGGGTCAGACACGCGGCAGGTGTTTGCATACACGATCACGGTGAAGAACAACCGCAAGAATGATGTCCGCATGACGATCAAGGATCAGTATCCGATCTCGACGCAGAAGAACATCGAAGTGGAACTGCTCAAGGATACGACCACGCCGACAACGAACAACACGGAGACGGGCGTCGTGACGTGGGATGAGATGCTCAAGGCGGGCGAGACGCGAACGTATACCTTCAGCTACAGCGTGAAGTATCCCCAAGGGATGGATCTGAATCTGTAGTGAGTTGCTGGTTACGAGTTACCAGTTACGAGTTACAAGTACCCGGATACTCGTAACCTGTAACTGGTAACTCGTAACTATAGCGAAGCGTCGTCGGCGATGGCCTCGCGCAGGGCGGTGATGTCGCGGCGGGTGATGCGGGGTTTGTTGGCGAAGGGGGGCTTGCGTTCAGGCCGTTGCGGGGAGTACTCAGCTCGATGCGTGGGGCGTTCAGTTCGATGTGTAGGGCGCTCGTGTTGCGCCTTACGGTAGTCCTTGTTCGTGCCGGCGAAGAGCTCGTAGCCGCGATACTCGCAGTTCAGCTCGCCGTTCATCAGGCGGATTTTCTCCTTGGGGCGGAGGCCGATGTGATCGAAACACTCGTCGCGATAGCTCAAGATCCACGCCTGGCAGCCTGTGAAGACGTGCTTCAGGCGTTCTCCAATCATGCTGTAGAGCTCGGTGATGTTGCCTGTGGTGATGCGTTCGCCGTAGGGAGGGTTGGTGATGAGGATGGCGGGGCGGGGCGTGCGCGTGAACTGCTGGAAGGGCATGTTGCGAAGGGTGATGTAACGCGAGAGGCCGGCGTTGCGGACGTTTTGCTCGGCGCGGCGGATGGCTTCGGCAGAGATGTCGGCGCCGTGGCAGAGGAACTCGAAGTCGCGCTCCCCAGAGTCGTCGTTGCTGATGGCCTCGAAGAGGTCGCGGTCGAAGTCTGGCCAGCGCTCGAAGGCGAAGCTCCGGCGATAGATGCCGGGCGGGATGTTGAGGGCGATCATGGCGGCCTCGATGAGCAGGGTGCCGGAGCCGCACATGGGGTCGACGAAGTGTGACTGGCCGTGCCACCCTGTGAGCAGGATCATGCCTGCGGCCAGCACTTCGTTGAGCGGTGCCTCGCCGCCCGCCTGGCGGTAGCCGCGCCGGTGGAGGCTCTCGCCGGAGCTGTCGAGGGCCAGTGTGCAGTCGTTGTGCGAGATGTGGATGTGTATGGCCATGTCCGGGTTGCTGAGGCGCACGGAGGGGCGGCGTCCGGAGCGCTCCTTGAAGTGGTCGGCGATGGCGTCCTTGGTGCGGTAGGCCACGAATTTGGAGTGGCGAAAGCTCTCGGAGTAGACTACGGCCTCGACGGCGAAGGTGCGTTCGGGCGTGAGGTATCGCTCCCACTCCACGTCCTTGACGGCACGGTAGACCTCGTCGGCGTTTTCGGCTCGGAAGCGGGCCACGGGTTTGAGGATGCGCAGGGCCGTGCGGCAGTGGAAGTTGGCTTTGTAGAGCATGGCTTTATTGCCTCTGAACGACACCATGCGTCGGCCTGTCTTGACGGCGTCGGCTCCGAGCGCGCGGAGCTCTTCGGCGAGGATGTCCTCTAAGCCGAAGAGCGTCTTTGCGATCATGTCAAATGGTTCGTCTGCCATCGTCGGTGTGTGGTTTACCATGTTGCGACGATACGGAAGACGCATGTCGGGGGTCGGTTGCCGGTGTAGAAGTCGGTGTAATAAGCGTAGAAGGCGATCGATCCGGGCTGGTAGTCGAAGGTGTAATATTCGCTCCAGAGTTTCTCGTTGCTACCCTCCTTGGTGCCGCGGGGCACGATGTAGGGCAGCGGGGTGTAGACTTTGCTGCCGTTGTCGAGCGTCAGCACGCGGTAGCCCGCCAATTTGCCATTCTTGAAGATCTCGGAGGTCAGCAGGCTCTCTTTGAACTCGAACATGTAGTGCGAGTTGAGCGCGTCTTTGCCGCCGATCAATTCCCAGTCTTTGTCGTGAACGGTGTATTCCAGAATCTTCCAGTTTACACCGTCGCCCGAACCACCGTTGCCCGGAGGGCCTTGTGGTCCGACAGGTCCCGGAGGGCCCATAGGTCCCTCGCACGCGGTCAGCGCCATGATGATGGCTGCCAATACGAATAGATACTTCTTCATGATTTCTGTTGTCTAAAATGATGATGGGCCAAAGGTAAGGGGTGTGGGAAACGATGAGCGAAAAGTGTATTTGGATCATCTCTGCATGCATTCATTTAGGCAAGGCGACCCAATGAATAGGCTCGATGGGGAATGGATTACGTCCGGAGTCGAATCAATTACGTCCGATGACGATATTTTTCGGTTCCGGACGTAAAAATATACGTCCCCCGACGTATATTTTTCGGTTCCAGACGTAAAAATATACGTCCCCGACCTATATTTTTCGGTTCCGGACGTAAAAATATACGTCCCTGGACGTATATTTTTCTATCTTGAACCTAATTGATTACGTCTTGGACGTATATTTTTCGGTTCCGAACCTATATTTGAGATTGTCGCACGGTCTTTTGTTTGGAGTCTATTGTTATGTGTCCGAATGT
>MIQB01000055.1 GCA_002890585.1 Tannerella sp. oral taxon 808 | reverse complement strand
AACCTTAGGGCGAGGTCATTTCCGAGGGTCGGAAAAGGGTCAAACCTTAGGGCGAGGTCATTTCCGAGGGTCGGAAATGGGTTCAACCTTCGGGAGGGGTCATTTCGAGACTCTGGAAATGGGTTCAACCTTCGGGAGGGGTCATTTCCGAGGGTCGGAAATGGGCCCAACCTTCGGAATGATTCGCTCGGGGCGGCGCCCTTTTGCTTCCACCCCCTTTTTATTACCCATTGATATGAACAGAAAAGAGATGCCGACAGGCGACCCGGTGAAAGGCTACGAGATCTACCTGCGCCTTGAGCGGGGGCTGTCAGCAAACACCGTAGAGGCTTATGTGGACGACCTGAACAAGCTCTTCCGCTTCGTGGCGACCGAGGGGCGGCCCGTCACGGAGATCACCTACCAAGACCTACAGCAGTTTGTGGCCCAGCTCTGCGACGCCGGCATCTCGGCCCGTTCGCAGGCGCGCATCATCTCCGGCATCCGGTCGTTTTATCGCTACCTCGTCCTCGAGGGCTACCTCAAACGCGACCCGACGCAGCTGCTCGAGTCGCCCAAGATCGGGCGGCGGCTGCCCGAGGTGCTGACCGTGGAGGAGATCGACCGCATCCTGGCCACCATCGACCTCTCCACGCCCTCCGGCCGCCGCAACCGCGCCATGTTAGAGGTGCTCTACAGCTGCGGCCTACGCGTCTCGGAGCTTGTCGGGCTGAGGTATTCCGATGTCCACTTCGACGAGGGCTTCATCCGCGTCACCGGCAAGGGCAACAAGCAGCGCCTTGTGCCCATCTCGCGCGTGGCCCTCGACGAGATCCGCCGCTACCTGCCCGACCGACGGGCCATCGCTTCGCCGCGGGGCTTTGAGGACATCCTCTTCGTCAATCCCCTCGGCCGTTCGCTCTCCCGCATCATGGTCTTCTATATCGTGAAGGAGCACGCCGCGATGGCGGGCATCACGAAGAATATCAGCCCGCACACCTTCCGTCATTCCTTCGCCACACACCTGCTCGAGGGCGGCGCCAACCTGCGCGGCATCCAAATGATGCTTGGGCACGAGACGATCACCGCCACGGAGATCTATACCCACCTCGACCGCGAGTCGCTCCGCCAAGAGATCATCGAGCACCACCCCCGCAACCGGTCGTGGCGTCGGGAGCATGGCGGATGAACATGCTGTAGGAGAGGGCGGCGGAGGCTAAAGCTGTCAGTGTTTGAATCCTCCGTGCTTCATTTCGTGAGCGAAGCGGTGAGCCACACCTCCCGGCCGCGGAGGTGATAGCTGTAGGTGTAGGTGTTTACGGCGCTGAAAAGGGAATAGCTGTAATGCCGACGGTTGAAGACGTTGCGCAGGTCGAGGGTGAGGCGCAGGGCGCGGTGGCGATATGTCGCGCCGAGGTCGAAGAGGGTAGCGGTGACGGGCCGGCCGGCCATTTGATCTTCTGTGGTGATGTCGGACGAGGCGGTGAGGAGCCATTGGGGGGCAGGCTGCACATGAAGCCGGATGTCGTGCGTCTGCGAGAGATGCGTCGCCGTGCGGCCGCTGCTGATGCGGTTGAAAGTCTTGACAAGGTGGTAGCTGTAGGTCAGCTCTACAGGCCCGCTGAAGGGCTTGGCGACGACGGTCGGGTTGAGCCAGAAGGTGCTCAGCCGGTAATTGTATAGCCGTTCATTTTGGATCATCGAATGCCGGCCGTGCGTGAGGCCTGCGTTGAAAGAGGCTTTCGTTTCGATGGACTGAAATTGCTTGGTGATGCCGAAGTATGTGCTCGCATGGCGGGTGTGGTGCGGCATCTGGCGGGTGGTCGCTTCGATCAGCCGCGGACTGACGGCCAGCGATGGCATCAGGGTGTTGCGCTGCTGCACGTACGACGCGCCGACGTAGCAGAAGAGCATTTCGAGGGGCAGCTTGAAATCATAATTGGCTTGGGCGGAGAGCGTGCGACTACGGGCGAGGAGGCCGAGGCCGCGTCGCTCAGTCGTCAGGCTGTTGCGGACGGGGGCGGTGAGCAGGTCGGACAAGTCGCCGTCCGTTTCCGTATACGCCCCTTGCAGCCGGACGATGGATCGCGGCGAAAGCGCGTAGTAGAAATAAAGCGACGGGGCGGCCGTCCACCGACTCTTCCGGTAGGCGCTCGGGAGGCTCCCCCGGTTGGTGTAATCCAGAAGCTCGCCGCCTAAGGTGGCGCCGCAGCGAAAGATGAATCGCCGCAGCGGGTGGGTGTATTCGTATTGCGGCGAGAGGTGGACGTGTAGCGATGCGCCGTCCAAGAGGTTGTCGGCCGCGACGGTATCCTGCTGCAAGGCTGTCGTCAGCTGCTCCACGCCATAGTCCACCGTAAGCGGCAGGTAAAGGCGCGACGTCCGCGTCTCGTACACAGCCGAGAGGGTGGTTCGGACGAGGGCGTGGCTGCCGGTGGCTCGTTGCGTCAGGTGCTCGCCGTCCTTTGTCGAAATGTCGATGCGGCCTTCGGGCGTGCGGTTGTAACGGATGAATGAGGCAACGCCCCAGCCGAGCTGCCCGCTTTTCCAGCGCACCGAGAGGCGGTTCTCCACGTTGCCCCCTCGGTATTTCTCACGCTGTAACGACGCGCCCCATGTGCCATCCGACATGGGCAGCGAGGCGTCGAGGATCGAGGCGTTGGCCGTGAGGTTGTTTACGATGTATCGCTTCGCCCCATTGTCTTTATACTCCATCGAGAGGAAGGGCAGGTGCTTGTTTGCATCGGGCGCGTATTGCTGGGTGATGGTGATGGCTCCCGCGTCGTTCGGGAAGACTTGCTCAGAGGCGTAGCTGTGCCCGGTCTGTGTGTGGGCATAGCCCACGTTCGTTTTCAGTGTGACCTCTGGCTTCAGCTTTCGGATCAGGTTCAGGCTCAACGCGTGGTCTTGCGGGGAGATGTATCGCTCCCTCTTGATCGGGGGATGGGAGGCGGTGAGTTCGCCTAACACCGCCCGAGTCGTGGGCGTGTAGGCATCGTCAGCAAAATGATCCATGCTCTCCTGTTCGGCAAACTCTTTCGTGTCGCCCAGCTTCAGGGCTGCTAACAATTGGAAGTTGGGGTTAAACAGCATGCCCGCCCCCGCGAGGTAGTAGCGCGTCTTGTCGCCACGCCCCACGGTCGCCTCGTAGGTGCCGACGGGCCGCAGTTTGGCGTGCTTGGAGAGCTTGATGTTGATGGCGACATCGTCAGAAAACGCGGCCTCGTCCACCTTCACCGGCTGATGGTTCGTGAGGACTTGGACGGACGTCACGTACGAGGCGGGGAGGTTCTGCGTGGCCACGTTGTATTTCCCGCCGAGCAGATCCAGTCCTTCGATATAGAAGTCGGAGATGTCCTTCCCGAGGTATTTGATGGCGCCTTTGTCTGACACCTCCACGCCCGGCAACTTCTTCAGCGCATCGCTGAGCGTATAGTCGGCCGCCCCTGTGAAGGCGCTCAGCCGATAGCTCAGCGTGTCGCCCCGCTGATAGATCTCGGGGGCTTTCACGACGACCTCTTGCAGGGCCTTGTTCTTGTCCTTCAGTCGCACGTCGTGACGCTTGTCCCCGACGTCGAGCAGTGCGGTGTGCTTTTCGTAAGAGAGGTGGGAGACGACGATTCGGATCTGCGGGGCATCGGTCTCATACGTGACGGCGTAGTCGCCGCGAGCGTCTGTAAAGGCATAGGCGATAGTCTTGTCGCGATCCATGATTTGCACCGTGGCCGTCTCCACCGCCTTGCCCGAGGCGTTCGTGACCGTGCCGCGCAACGTGTGCCCGGCGCGGAGCGGAAGCGCTCCGGCCAGCACAAAGACGGTGCAGAAAAGCCACTTCATCCTCCGCTTCATTCAGTCTCCAATGGCGTGTATCCATTGGTTCGCATGCGCAGTTGCACCCCGTTGACGAAGATGGAGTTCCGGCCGCCGTCGCCTTTGCGGACGGTCATGTCCGACACGGCTTCGGGCGGCAGGTTGGCCATTGGATTTTGCTCGAAGCGATTCTTGGCCGAGATGAATTTCTCGCGTGTCGTCTTGATCTCGTCGGGCAGTTCGGGCGTCGCGATACTTCCTGAGGCGACCCGAAACTGTATGGCGGTAAAGCGGTGCACACCCTCTGCGTCTTCGGCCTCCATCACTAAGCCGGGCAGCCCGACGATCTTCCAAGGCCCGAAGGGGATGGCCACCTCCGGGGCGTACCATGCGATCCATTCGCGGCCGCCGTACGTCCCGGTCGCCTTCTTGCAATGGTAGCCGCAGACATCCTTCTCTTCGTCCACAAGTGTCCAGGCGATCGGGTTGATTTTCTCCTCGTAGGTGTAGCGATTCGGAGTGATCACGCTGTGCACCGTGAGCCGATTGCTCGGGGCGTTCTGGTACACTGTTTGGTCGAAGAAGTGATCATTCCGCACCACCTGTTCCTCTAACTCCTTGCGCTGCGCCTCCGACGTGCCCGGTTGCCGAATGGCCGAATCGAGTTGGAAGGCCGAGTAATCCGTGAACACCGCGAAGGCATCGGTG
Source organism: Tannerella sp. oral taxon 808 (assembly GCA_002890585.1). Lineage (GTDB taxonomy): Bacteria > Bacteroidota > Bacteroidia > Bacteroidales > Tannerellaceae > Tannerella. Next base: position 10,007 of record MIQB01000055.1, on the reverse strand, counting down.
ATCTGCAACATCGTTGTGCTCCGGTCGATGTTTCCGTTGTCACTTTTCACATCGTACTCATAGATGCATTCATACTTACCCTGCGTTGGGGTCTGGGCCGACACGGTCATGCAGCCGGCCATCAAAAGGCAAATGATTGAGATTCGTGTTGTCATACTGTATATCTATTCATGTGAATGGGTGGCATAGATAGGTGGAATTAGCGCCCGGATGATTCCTCTGACTGTCGCTGACGTTTCTGCTTCAACAGGAATGCGGGTGGAAATTGGCTCTGTCGTCATTGATCATTAACCATTAGCTGGCTCCACCTCATCGAAGATTCGGCGCTGGCCGAGGATGAGTACCGCTGCGATGCCGACCGAGGCGAGGTCGCTGACGGGCAGGCTCCACCAGACGCCGTCTAAGCCAAGGAATCGGGGGATGATGAGCAGCGCGGGGATGAGGAAGAGCAGCTGCCGCGTTAGGCTGAGGAAGATGGCCAGTCGGCTGCGACCGATGCTTTGGAAGAACTGTGTGGTGGTGACTTGGAAGCCGATGAGCGAAAGGCCGAGGATGGCGATGCGCAGAGCTGGTGTGCAGAGCGTGATCATGGCTTCGCTGGCAGTAAAGAGGCTGACGATGGCGCGCGGCATGAGCTCGGCCACGGCAAAGCCGGTGAAGCAGAGCAGCAGGTTGATGGCGCAGCTGTAGATGTAAGCTGTGCGCATGCGGTGCATGTGGCGTGCACCGTAGTTGAAGCCTACGATGGGTTGCATGCCTTGCGCCACGCCGAGGATGAGCATGAAGATGAGCATGGCGTAGCTGTTGATGATGCCGAAGGCGCCGATGGCCAAGTCGGACTCTTCGGGCGTCGTGCCGTAGGCAACGAAGGAGCGGTTCATGATGATGTTCACCGCGCTGCCCGTCAGCTGCATGGCGAAGGGAGCGATGCCGATGGCCGTGATGGCGCGCATGGCTGCCCACGACGGCGCGAAGGCGGATCGGCGGAAGCGCACCACGCTGCCGCGAAGGAAGAAGTGTGACAAGACGTAGACCGCACAAATGATCATTGCGATGGCTGTGGCGACGGCCGCGCCGCGAATGCCCATCTGGAGCGGATAGATGAAGACGTAGTCGAGCACGACGTTGATCAGCGCGCTGAGGATCATCGCCGTCATGGCCTTGCGGGGATAGCCCGAGGCGCGCATGATGGCATTGTAGCCGAAGCTGAAGGCGGCGAAGATGTTGGCGGGGATGACGATGCGCAGGTATTCCACGGCGTAGGGCAGCGTGCGGTCGCTGGCGCCGAAGAGGCGTAGCAGCGGCTCCATGTAGATGTAGCAAGGGATGATGGTCAGCACCTGCGTGACGAGCGTGAGGTAGACGGCGTTGGCTAACGTCTGCTCTGCGCCGTGCACGTCGCGCCGGCCAAGCAGGATGGAGACTTGCACCGAGGCGCCGGCGCCGACAAGCATGCCGAAGGCTTGCAGGAAGATGAGGATCGGGAAGGTGATCGCTAACCCGGAGAGCGCGTATTCGCTCACGCCCTGCCCGATGAAGATGCGATCCACGATGTTGTACAGCGAATTGACGACTGTGCCTACCACTGCGGGCACGGCATAGTTGAACAGCAAGCGCGGGATGCGTTCCTGCGCCAAGGCTTCGATTTGTTTGGCTTCTGCCATATATGATCTAAAAACGAAAAGTGAAAAACGAAAAAAGGACCAGCTACGCGTCCGCCTGCTTCCTCGTGATCCGCACAAAGGCCACCATGGAGAAGAGGAACATCCCCACATAGGCCACACTCGACGCCCCGGCTGCCCCCACCACGCCCCACCGGGGCACCATCACCGCTGCCGACGCGCACAGCAACGCCAACCCCACGCACGAGCAGGCCGCACTCACCCGCACCCGGCCCGTGCCGATGAAGTAATGACTCAAGATCCTGTTCCCCCCGAAGGCCACGATACCCACCGACAGCCCCGCGATGACGCTCCGTATGCCTGTGAACTCGGGCGTGAAGAGCCACTCGGTGTAGACCCATTCCGGGATGCACAGCACCACGCCCATCGCTACGGTGAGCGCGCCCATCGTGGGGGGGAGGAGGCGCAGCGTCAGTCGCCGTTGGCGCTCCGCATCGGTGGCCCGGGTGATCTCGCCGTAAGCGATGAAGCTCACCCCGTGGCTGATGTGCCACAGGCTCTCCGAGACGCGCGTCCCTACGTCTAAGAGGCCCACGCTGCCGTAGCCGCCGAAGCGTTGCAGGAAGAAGTAGTTCAGCCGCGCCGAGAGGTTCTCGGCCAAGTTGTCCACGCTGCTCCATAGGCCGTAGGCGAACATCTCGCGCACATCACGAAGCCACGCCCGGGCATCGATGGCGTAACGCAGAGGATGGGTGACACTCCGCATCATTACGGCCAAGCTGACCGCCCACGATGCGAGGTTCGTCAGGTATAACCCCCACACGTAACCCGCCACATCGCGCCAGCCGGCGATGTAGTAAAGCCCGAGGAGAACGACAAAGAGTCCCGCGCCCTGGAGCAGGAAGACGGCGTTGAAGGCCCGGATCCGATCCCAACCGAGCAGCACGCGCAGGTGGACATTGACGAGCGATAAGAGCACCGCCAACCCGAACACGGCCCAGCCGTAACCCGCTGGGAGCATCCCCACGGCGGCCATCACGCCGCACGCTAAGCCGGACCCCGCCAGCGCCCAGACGTATGCCGCACTGACGACCACGCTGAGCCGCTTCGTGCGCATGAAGTAGACGATCGTGTTGCCGCACAGCACGCTGGCGAACATCACCGCCACATTGGCCGAGGCGTAAACGACGCCTGCCAGACCCATGCCGTGGCGCCCCAAGACGCGGCTGTTGATGAGCATCAGGACGAGGTTGAGCGCCGCGATCACGTAGCGCGTCCCGACCGTCGCAAGGATCTTCTTCAGCACACAGAGGCCTCCCCGCTGTTGCCCGCGCCGATCAGGGGCAGGCGCGCCACGGCCTCACGGTCGCGCAGCAGCTGCTCGCGCAGCGCCTCGAGGCTGTCGAAACGGCGGTTCGCGCGCAGGTGGCAGACGAACTCCACCTCAAGCGCCTCGCCGTAGATCTGCCCCGCGAAGTCTAACAGATGCACCTCCACAGCTGTCGGCCGATTGCCCAAGGTGGGCCGGTTGCCGATCGAGAGCATGCCGCGGTAAGCTGCGCCACGGAGCCATGCCCGGACGGCGTAGACGCCATCGCCGGGCCGAACCTTCAGCGGCTCGTCCACGGCCAAGTTGGCTGTCGGGAAGCCCATTGTCCGCCCGATCCGTTGTCCGCTGACCACGCGCCCCCGCAACCGATAGGGCACCGTCAGCATCCGCGCCGCCTCCTCCACTCGGCACTCCGCGAGCAGTGCCCGTATCCGCGACGAACTGACCGCCGTGCCATCTGCCAGCAGGTAGGGCGTGCCGCGCAGCACCTCCATCCCCACCGCGCGCCCGTGCGCCACATACTCCTCGAAACCCTCCGTGCGCCCATGCCCGAATCGGTGATCGTAGCCCACCACAAGCGTACGCACACGCCATTCGGCCGACAGCCGCTCCATGAACTCTCGCGCCGTGAGCGCGGCCAGCGCCGGCGTGAAGTCCATCACCACGCACACGTCCACGCCCGTCTCCGCCAGCCGCGCCAGCTTCTCCTCGAAGCTGTCAAGCAGCTGCGGCCGGTAGTCCGACTGCAACACGCGCCGCGGATGCACCGGAAAGGTGATCACGGCCGCGGCCTGCCCCCGCTCCCGAGCCACCTCGCGCAGCTGACGGATCAGCGCCCGATGGCCCGCGTGCACGCCATCAAAAAAACCGACCGTGGCCGCCAGCTCGCGCCCATCCGTCAGCTCCTTCGCGTCGCAGATCGTCTTCACGCCTCGCCCTCCGCCGCCTCGTTCTCCGTCACCGGCTCGTCTTGCATCGCCTCGCGGCCCAGCTTGGCTAACCGCCGCTTGGTGCGGCTCTCGCGGAAGTTGGTGCGATAATCCGCCATCACGCGGTTCATGTCTCGCACCAACCTGTAAATCCTCGTCCGCTCCTCGTCCGTTTTCGCGAAGAGGTAGCTCGCTTCGATGTATCGGCGCACCATCGCGTAGGCCGCGTCCGTGTGTGGCCTGATCTCGGCCATTGGCGGTCGTTGGCGCTTCAGCGCCTCGCTGCGGCGCTCCGCCGTCAGCTTCCGGAAGCGTTCGTTGAGTTCGTGCAGGTGGTCGATCGTCTCCTTCAGATCCAGTGCCGCGATCTCGGCCGACAGCTCGGCCAGATGCATCTCAATGCTCTCAATGTCGGCCGACCGCTCCTGCGCGGATATGGATCGCCTGGTGCGTCTGTGTCGGCTCAGCTTGACTTCTAACCGTTCGGCGGCCTTTCTGCGCGCCTCGTTCGGTGTGTGCCGGTTGCCGCGGATCACGCCGAACAGGCTGACGAGCATTTTCACCCGCTCCTTGTCGATCTCCCTGAGCTGCTTGGTCAGCAGGGAGGATTTCCGCCCTTTTACGCCGCCGATCTCTGCATCGATGGCTGCCTTCCAGCGCGGAATGAGTCCTTCGGGCAAATGCAGCAATTCTGCCCCGGCTTCCTCCACCAAGCTGCACAAAACATCATTCAACTGCATGTGTAAGCCCGCACTGAAGTGCGAAATGCCATTCACGTCGATCAGGACGGCGTCTGGCAATATGATTTTCTCATCATCCATCGTTTCAGCCTCTATAGTTCAACGGCGCAAAGATAGCATAATGTATAGGTATTAAATCGCTTATAAAGGGTGCATAAGCACTTCATGGGGTGCTAAAATCTTCAGGATACTTCACTTCTTCACTATTCATGCAGATAAAATCTGCCATATAGGGTGGATATGCTTAGTTGGAGCTGATTCTTGCCCCGTGAAATCTGGGTTATTCATAGTGTATGTGTATTCTGCAGGGTGTATTTTTTACTTATACATAGTGTCTGAGTATTCTTTCCGCAGGATTTTATACTGATGCACTATGTCTGAGTATTCTTTCCGCAGGATTTTATACTGATACACTATGTCTGAGTGTTATTTCCACAGGATTTTATGCTCATACACTATGTCTAAGTATTCTTTCCAATGGATTTTATATGGATACATCAAGTCTATGTTTACGATAGATTGGGATGAATAGATAGGCATATAGGTGAAGCCACCGATCTTTTGGATTGAATGAGCAAGTAAGGTGCAGAAGTGTCCTTTCTTTCTTCTTTTAAGACCATGTTTATGGTTGAAGTCTGGTTTCTATTTCGATTAAATACCAGATAGATAGCCGAAGTATGATGGATACCTGCGTTTATAGCAAAACATTATGCTATCGCCTCGCCGTTCGATTGAGGGCCATGCTACGGTCGTCGATGAGCTTTCCGTTCGGCTGAGGGCTACGCTACGGCCGTCGATGTGCTGTCGGCTGGGTTGCCGTCGATTTTCGGGGCGCGGATGGGCGGAAAGGGCAAAAAAAATCCCGCCGCAGCCGAGGCCGCAACGGGAAAATTGCACAGAGGCAAAAATGCTCTGAAGGGGAGAGAGAAACCCAAAAAGTTCATTGCAAACCGGTACTCGAAGCGGGACTTGAACCCGCACAGCCATTACTGGCCAAGGGAGTTTAAGTCCCTCGTGTCTACCATTCCACCATTCGAGCCGGATGAACGTCCATGAGCGGAAGACGGAACTCGAATCCGCGACCCCAACCTTGGCAAGGTTGTGCTCTACCAACTGAGCTACTTCCGCGAGTGTTGTACTCTATCTGCTTGAGCTACTTCCGCGATAATTCAATGTGCACTTTGCTTCTGTCTGAAGCGGGGGCAAAGATATACGCGCTTCTATTTTTGCAAAACGCGGCGGGGAGCCGGGGCTGATGGATGTATGCCCCCCGCTTAATTGTAGACCACGAGTGTGCTGACGCCTTCGCGGCCGACGTTGTAGCGCTTCAGGCCGTGGCGGCTTGGGCCCTCGACGACGGCGCCGCTGCCGTCGTTGATGAGGTATTTCGTGCCGCACTGTGGGCAGATGGCGTAGATCACGTCGGCGTCGGGCTCGATGAGCACGGAGCGGAGGTTCTCGTGGGGGCAGGCCAGGTCGAAGGCGTAATACTCGCCGTCGATGCCGTGCACCACCAGCACGCCGCCGAAGCCGAAGGCGCGGTAGGCGTTGTTCAGCGGGTGGCTGTGGCGGGTGTAGGTGGCTGCGGAGGGCGTGGTGCGCAGAGCCTTGTCGCTGAAGGTGAGGTCGAGGCGGAGCGCGACGGGGTAGTTGTCGATGGGGTTCTTCTCCGTGCAGGCCGCGATGGTGAGCAGCAGGGCGGCGGCGAGGAGGAGGGTGTGTAGGCGGCGCGTCATTTCGGCTCTTGCGCTTCGTAAGGCAGGGTGGCGAGGATCTCCGCGATCTTATCGACGGCCTCTTGCATGGGTTTGGAGACCATCGGCTTGAGGAAGGGGTTGAGCTCGGCGCGGACGGTCATCTTCATGCGGGTGTCGTTTTCGGCCACTTGCTTGAGCTGGATCCACAGCAGCAGGGGGACGGGCGATTGGGTGGTCTCGAACTTGATGGTTTTGTTCGGCTCGCGGTCTACGATGTGGAACTCGATCTTCCCGATCGGGCTGACCTCGAAGCTGCAACGGTCGTCGGTCAGGGTGAAGGCTTTGACGCTGTCTTGGGGCAGGCTTTGGCGCACGCGTTGCATGTTGGAGAGGTCTGAGAGGACGGCAAAGACGCGGGCGTCGTTGTGGGGGATGGTGCGGATCTGGCTGGTGAATTCTGTCATTGTTATAGGGGTTAGGGGGTTAGGCTTCGGGGCTCCAATGGACGGGGTCGTTGCGCCACTCTTGCAGGACGGAGATGTCGGCTTCGCTGATGTAGTGTGTCTTGAGGGCTGCTTCGATCACGGCGTTGTAGTTCGAGAGGGTGATGAGGGGGACGGCGGCTTCTTTGAAGCGTTCTTCGGCGATGGGGAAGCCGTGGGTGTAAATGGCTACCATGCCGATGACGCTGCAACCGAAGTTGCGCACGGCGTGGACGGCTTTCAGGCTGCTGCTGCCGGTGGAGACGAGGTCTTCGATGACGACGACTTTCGATCCGGGCTTGAGCTCGCCTTCGATGAGGTTCTCGAGGCCGTGGTCTTTCGGCGTGGAGCGGATGTAGACGAAGGGCAGGCCGAGCAGGTCGGCTACGAGGGCGCCCTGTGCGATGGCTCCGGTGGCTACGCCGGCTACGGCCTCCACTTCGCCGAAGTTTTCGGCGATGGTGCGCGCCAGTTCTACCTTGAGGAAGGTGCGTATGGCGGGGTAGGAGAGGGTCTTGCGGTTGTCGCAATAGATGGGCGACTTCCAACCTGAGGCCCATGTGAAGGGGTTGGCCGGTTGCAGTTTGACGGCTTTGATCTGGAGCAATTTCTCAGCTACGAGGCATTCTAATGTTTTCATAATTACGGGTGGGGATGATGATGTGTGGGGGGGAGAGTGGTTTGTATCGGTGGGCAAAAGTATGGGTAAGAAGGGAAGTGGCGGGGGGTGAAGGGAAGAAAAGCCCCACGGCGCATGGGGTTGCACCGCAGGGCTTTCCTCTTTCAAGGGGGGGGAGGAGAGGTGCCGCAGGGCTTCAGGTGGCATCTCCCTCTTCCATCAGGTTGTTCATCAAGGCGTAAAGGGCGAGTCCGGCGACGGATTTGATGTTCGTCTTGCGGGTGATGTTCTTGCGATGGGAGATGACGGTGTGGACAGAGATGTGGAGGCGTTCGGCGATCTCTTTGCTCATCAATCCTTTGGCGACGAGGACGAGGACGTCCGTCTCGCGGCGTGTCAGTTCGTGTCCGCCGGCGGGGTCGAGCAGCTCGGCGCGATCGGCGACGGTGGCGTAGGCCTCGAGCAGTACGTCGGCGATGCGATCGGGGGATTCGCGGACTTCGAGTGTGCCGTGGTAGGCGTGTAGGATGGAGCTGTCGAGGTATTGGTAGACGAGGGCGACGATCGTCATGTGGGGGTACTCCTGGGCGAGGCTGTAGACGGGGTAACGCTTGGTGTAGGGGATGAGGGTGGGGTTGATCAGGAGGATGTCAGGGCGGGAGATGGAGATGCGCTCGGTGTAGTCTTCTGTGCCGTCGGAGGGGTAGAGGACGTCTAACTCGGGCGATTTGCTGAGTATCTGGATGAGTCCTTCGCGGATGATGACGGAGGGTTCGATGATGAGGACTTTCTTTTTACGACTCATGGTGTGTGTTTGTTCGTAGTGCGGCTGGCCTCTAACATTTCGACGTAGGGGACGAGGATTTTGTCCTCTATGAGGGCATGTTTGTTCAGGTCGGCCGAGAGTTGGAAGATGTCAAAGACGACGTCGATGGATTCTTCGGGCGATACGTTGCCTGGGAGGTATTTGAAGATGATTTGCGTCAGGTCGTTGAGTTTGTCTTCGATGTTGCCGTGTGCCTCGGCGTAGTCGCGGATGTGGAAGGTTTCGGGGGCTACGTCGTCGGTCTCGGGGGTGTGGATGAGGCGTTCGATGTAGGGGAAGACGGTGCGCTCTTCGTAATCGAAATGTTCTTCGACTTCGTTTTTGTAGCCTGCAAAGAAGTGCCTCAGCATGTTGCCATAGCGCTTGTCGACTTTGGTGGCCATGCCGTCGATGAGGCTGCCGAGGTGGGGCAGATGGCGCAGGTAATATTGGTGTGAGGCGTGGAGGTAGGGCACGAGCGGGCTCATGTCGATGGATTTGATCATTTCCTTTTTTGGCAGGTAGGCATCGAAGGTGTAGACGTTGCAGACGAGGAGGAAGAAGTCTACGGGGACGTCGTACATATGGCAGACGCGGGCCACGCTCCGGTCGCCGAAGCCTAAGGGGATGCCCAGGCGGGGCAGCATGAGGATGAGGTTGTGGTTGGCCGAGATGAGGTCGGCCAGCTTCATGTTCTCCGTGAAAAGCATTTTGTCCATGTCGGTTCGGGGTGTTCTTACTTTCTTTTTTTACGGAGGCAAAAGTAGGCCATTCGCATGGCGTTGCTGGGCGTTTGGGCGTCGCTAATGGTGGCGATTTTTCAGGGTGTGGACTCCTATTCTTAGGTAGTCATCGGCCTTCGGCCGGGTAGTTATGCGGGCTTGCGTCCGCAGGTAGTACGGGGCTTTCGCCCCGGGTAGTCAGAAGAAGTAAGAAGTAGTCAGAAGTAGAAGCTACTCCATACTACCCCCTAACTACCCTTTGACTACTTCTAACTACTCCTGACTACCCTCTAACTACCCTTTAACTACTCCTGACTACCCTACCACTCGATGGGCGTCTGGCCGGAGGCTACTAAATAGTCGTTGGCACGGCTGAAGTGGTGATTGCCAAAGAAGCCGCGTCGCGCCGAGAGGGGCGAGGGGTGGGGCGAGGTGAGGACGAGGTTGTGCGCCGTGTCGATGCATGCGCCTTTCTGTTGTGCGTAGGCGCCCCAAAGCATGTAGACGAGGTGTTGGCGTTCGGCATTCAGGCTGCGGATGACGGCGTCGGTGAAGGTCTCCCAGCCCCGCCCTTGATGCGATCCGGCTGCGTGGGCCCGCACCGTCAGGGTGGCGTTGAGGAGGAGCACGCCTTGATCGGCCCAGCGGGTCAGGTTGCCACTCTTGGGTGTCGGTCGCCCCACGTCGTCGGTGATCTCTTTGAAGATGTTGACTAAGGAGGGCGGGAAGCGTGTCCCGTCTTGCACCGAGAAGCAGAGCCCATGGGCCTGCCCAGGCTCGTGGTAGGGGTCTTGCCCGATGATGACGACCTTCACGCGGTCGAAGGGGCAATGTGCGAAGGCGTTGAAGATTTCCGACCCGCGGGGGTAGATCGTTGCGTGGCGGTACTCCTGGCGCACGAAGTCGGTCAGTCGCACGAAGTAGTCTTGCTCAAATTCGCCGGATAGTCGTGCCTTCCAGCTCGGTTCCATTTTTACGTCCATGTCGTTGTTCTCTTCCTTGTGTTAACGTGAGTTCGACGTAAGAAAAGGGGCAAAAAGAGGTGGGAGTCAAGAGTGAGG
>MIQB01000054.1 GCA_002890585.1 Tannerella sp. oral taxon 808 | reverse complement strand
CGTCCGCGCCGTAGAGGCCGTAGACGGGTGTGCCGCGGGCAACGAGGCGGCGGAACGTGTCGGTGAGGTCGAGCGTCGTGTAGTGCTCGTTGCGGTGGAAGCCCTGCGGAGCCTGCCAATTGGGCTGCTGTGAAACGCGGCTCAGCGCGCTGTCCGCTTTGAAGGCTGCGCGGGCGGCCAAACCCTCTTCAGTAGGCGCTTTCGGCGTATAAAATCCATTGCTCATCGCATGCATGAAGCAATAAGAGGCATAGTCCATCGAGCTTTTGTCCATCGCGTCGAGCATGTCCATGTAGCGCAGATTGACGCTGTCGGCGCGCTCGCGGTAGATGGTGCGGCAGCGGGTGCGGATGTTGTCGAACGTCTCTTGCAAGGCGAGCGGAGCGCTCATCAACACGACCGAGCGCACGCGATCGGGATATTTATCCGCATAAAGCAGCGCCAGCACACCACCGAAGCTGTGGCCTAAGAGTACGGGTTGGCGGAGGTCGTAGGTGCGGCAGAGGCTATCCACATCGCGCAGCGCTTCGTCGAAGGTGTAGCGCGCGGGGACACCTGAGCTGCGCCCCTCGCCGCGTCGGTCGTATACGAGCACACGGAATCCGCTGTCGGCCAACGCCTGCGCAGCGACGGATTCAAACATCGCGGCATGATACCCCGGGCCGCCATGCAGGAAGACGAGGGGTACACCGTCCTTCGATCCGAAGACTTTCACGTAAAGCCCTTGCGCATGGATCGCAACGGCGGCGCAGCTGATCAGCCCAATCAATAGCAGACGCTTCCTCATTTCACATCTCCTTTCTTGATGTACTTCTCCCAAAACTTCACGGCTCCCTTGTGCCACCCTTCGGCGCTGGTACCGATGCCCATGCCGAAGCCGTGGGCAAGGTTGGGGTAGACGTGCACCTCGGCGTCGATGCCAGCAGCTTTGAGGTTGGCCACGCGCCGACGCATGGCGGAGGCCTTCGTCACGCGGTCGTCAGCGCCCACAACGGCGTAGGTGGGCGGATCGCGGCGGGTGTAATCGGCGTGCTCCGTGTAGCAGAGAATGACGGTGGCCGGACGCGGCCGGACGATGCCCGGGGCGTAGCGCCGTGTGCCGTGCGAACCGAGTGCGGCAGCCATCTCCGCCCCCGCCGATGCGCCCCAAAGGGAGTAGTCGGCCGTGTCCACATGTAGCTCAGCAGCATGCTTGAAGACGTAGTCAATGCCGCGCGCTAAATCCTTGCAAGCGATCTGGAATCCCCCCGTGCGATACTGGAGCACGAAGGCGTTGTAGCCCATCTCGCTAAGCGCCATTGCCAGCGGGAAGCCCTCATGGATGGACCCGACGTAGTAGAATCCGCCGCCGGCACTGATGATGGCAAACGGGGCGCCGGGCCGACCGCGGAAGAAGAAGAGGCCCACGTCTTGCCCGATGCTGTGGTAGCTCATCTTTCCGCTCGTCACTTGCTCGGCCATGCGATTGATGCAATCGGCCGCCTGATCGGCGTTGACGTAGCGGTGGAAGGGCAGCGTCGTGGCCACATCGGCTAACTTCATGTTGGGCTTGTACCCAACGCGTTCGCGCGCCAGGATGTATTGCCCGAAGCCCTTAAACTCGGGCATGGCCACAATCTCCGCCCACTTCGTTTCCGTCGTCACCTTCGGGTGCGTCGGTTCAGGCGTAGCAAGTTCAGGCGCCGACGCGGTGTCCGCGGGCGTCGTGTCACGTGTCACATTCGCCTGCGCCGCGGGTTCTTTCGCCTCACGCGACATGCAGGCCACCCCCGTCGCCATGCATACGGAGGCAATCATCATCAGCATTGTCTTTTTCATACGAAAAAAGGAATTATGGGAGCTGTGCTCCCAGGTAGTTATAAGTAGAGCATAGTAAGTAGTGGTCAATTATTAATTATCAGTGATTAATGATAGGGCGGTGCCATTCTGCCGAGTCGCCGAGGTAATCATTGATAATTGATAATTAATCATTGTCCCTTATGTGTCCGCCCGATAGATTTACCATTTGAGCCTCGATCCCAAGGCCTGTCCCGCTACGCCTAATGCGATGAACACGGGGATCGTCCACAGCGGCACGTTCAACCCGATGCGCAGCGGAATGACAATCGGTATCGAAGCATGTATCAGCACCCACCACATGGGGCTGAACTTCCGATAGCGCTTGCGCCACCGCCCCAAGAGCAGGTTGACGCCGAACGTGACGAGGGCAACGAGGAGGATGTCCATATGGGGCGGGTAGTAAAACAAAAAGAGCCCGACCGCGCAGTTCGGCCGAGCTCCTTCATCAATCTATTTTCTCACATTATCCTTTCATCTCGTCACTTCGCGATCTTGGCGACAACGGCCTTGAACGCTTCGGGGTGATTGACGGCGAGGTCGGCCAGCACCTTGCGATTGATTTCGATACCGGCCTCACGCAGCCCTCCCATCAGTCGGGAGTACGACAGCCCCTCGAGGCGTGCCGCCGCGTTGATGCGCTGAATCCACAGCGCGCGGAAGTTGCGTTTCTTGTTTCGACGGTCGCGGAAGGCGTAGGTCAAACCTTTCTCCCACGTGTTTTTGGCTACCGTCCACACGTTCTTACGGGCGCCATAGTAGCCGCGCGTAAGTTTCAGAATCCGTTTTCTTTTTGCTCTCGAAGCAACATGATTTACTGATCTCGGCATAAGTTCTGTTTTTTGAATGTCAGCGTCATCGCTGGCGTGGTGTGCAATGATCTTTGGCGCTGATTCATTCGGTTAGTAAAATGATTTTCTCTCTCTGTTTAGACCAACTTACTTCATGCAAAGCATCTCTTTTACGCTGCGGACGTTGGCGCGATCCACAAGGCCGGTGGCGGTCAGGTTGCGTTTTTGCTTCTTCGTCTTCTTGGTCAGGATGTGACTCTTGAAGGCATGTTTTCTTTTGATCTTCCCTGTTCCGGTAAGGGCGAACCTCTTTTTGGCACCGGAATTAGTCTTCAACTTTGGCATAAGTCTTCTCTTAATTATTACTGTTTATCGATTGAATAAATCACTCTTCTTTGTTGGAGGGTTCGGCCGTCTTGGCTGCTTTCTGCGCAGCGGTTTGTTGTTTGGCGGCGGCTTTGCTCGATGTGTTCTTCTTGGGCGAGAGCATGATGGTCATGCGTTTGCCCTCCAAGACGGGCATTTGATCGAGTTTGGCATATTCTTCCAGATCGTTAGCGAATCGCAGCAGCAGCACTTCTCCCTGCTCTTTAAACAAGATCGAACGGCCTTTGAAAAACACGTAGGCTTTGACCTTGGCGCCTTCGTCTAAAAACTCTTTGGCGTGGCGGAGCTTGAAGTTGTAATCGTGATCGTCGGTTTGTGGCCCGAAGCGGATTTCCTTCACGACGATTCTTACTGATTTGGCTTTTTGCTCTTTCTGCCGCTTTTTCTGCTGATAGAGAAACTTCTGATAGTCGGTGATTCTACACACCGGCGGGTCGGCGCTGGGGGAGATTTCCACGAGATCCATTTCGTGGCTCTCTGCTATTTGCAATGCTTTTTCTATCGGAAAAACTCCGTTCGGCACATTGTCGCCGACCAAGCGAACCTCAGGCACTCGAATCCGGTCGTTAATCCGGTATTGGTCCTTCAGTTTTTCGTTTCTCATCTTACTTCTCGTATCCAAGTGGGTAAAAAATCCTCCTTTTTATGGTTGGTATATGTATTCTATTGCTCTTTTTCCCACCGGTGCATCATGTCGTGCACTTCTGTGTTTAAGAGCGCGGCAAATGTAGAAATATCCATTACCCCTCTATCGCCTTCTCCTTGTTTCCTGACGGATACGGTGTGGCTGTCTTGTTCTTTTTCTCCGACGATGAGCATGTAGGGGATGCGTTTGAGTTCGTTGTCGCGGATTTTGCGCCCGATTTTTTCGTTGCGGTCGTCGACAAGGACGCGGATGTCTTGTTGATCCAGCTCTTGGGCTACGCGGTGGGCGTAATCGTTGAAGCGTTCGCCGACGGGGAGCACGACGACTTGGTCTGGGGTGAGCCAGATGGGGAATTTGCCGCCGGTGTGCTCGATTAGTACGGCTACGAAGCGTTCGATGGAGCCGAAGGGTGCGCGGTGGATCATCACTGGGCGGTGCTTCTGGTTGTCTTCGCCGGTGTATTCCAGCTCGAAGCGTTCGGGTAGGTTGTAGTCGACTTGGATGGTACCGAGTTGCCAACGGCGTCCGATGGCGTCTTTGACCATGAAGTCGAGTTTGGGGCCGTAGAAGGCGGCTTCACCGAGTTCTACTTTGGCAGGCAGGCCTTTTTCTTGGCAGGCTTCGATGATGGCGCGTTCGGCCTTCTCCCAGTTCTCGTCGGAGCCGATGTATTTCTCGCGGTTATTGGGGTCGCGGAGGGAGATTTGGGCTTCGAAGGTTTCGAAGTTGAGGGCTTTGAAGATGATGAAGATGATGTCCATCACTTTGAGGAACTCGTCTTTGAGTTGGTCGGGGCGGCAGAAGATGTGGGCGTCGTCTTGCGTGAAGCCGCGGACGCGGGTCAGGCCGTGGAGCTCGCCGCTTTGTTCGTAGCGGTAGACGGTGCCGAACTCGGCCAGGCGGAGTGGCAGGTCGCGATAGGAGCGGGGGAAGGCTTTGTATATCTCGCAGTGATGGGGGCAGTTCATTGGTTTGAGGAGGAACTCTTCGCCTTCTTGCGGTGTGTGGATGGGCTGGAAGGAGTCTTTGCCGTATTTGGCGTAGTGTCCGGAGGTGACGTAGAGTTGCTTGCTGCCGATGTGGGGGGTTATGACTTGTTTGTAGCCGTATTTCTTCTGTATTTGTTTGAGGAATTCTTCGAGGCGGAGGCGGAGTTGTGTGCCGCGGGGGAGCCAGAGGGGTAGGCCGGCGCCGACGGCGGGGGAGAAGGTGAAGAGTTCCAGTTCGCGGCCTACTTTGCGATGGTCGCGTTTTTTGGCTTCCTCGAGCATGGCGAGGTAGTCGTCGAGCATTTTCTTTTTGGGGAAGGTGATGCCGTAGAGGCGGACGAGTTGTTTGCGTTTCTCGTCGCCGCGCCAATAGGCACCGGCCACGCTGGTGATCTTAACGGCCTTGATATAAGAGGTGTCGGGGACGTGCGGGCCGCGGCAGAGGTCGGTGAAGGTGCCTTGCGTATAGGTGGAGATTTTGCCGTCTTCGAGTTCGCTGATGAGTTCGGTCTTGTAGACTTCGCCTCGGTCGCCAAACATTTTCATGGCGTCGGCCTTGGTGATGCTGTGGCGGACGATGGGTTCGGCGCGGGCGGCGAGCTCCAGCATGCGGGCTTCGATGCGTGCGAAGTCTTCGTCGGTGATGGTGCGGTCGCCCAGATCGACGTCGTAATAGAAGCCGTTTTCGATGGCGGGGCCGATGCCGAATTTGACGTCGGGGTAGAGTTGTTGTAGGGCTTCGGCCATGAGGTGGGCGCTGGAGTGCCAGTAGGTGTGTTTACCGTCTTCGTCGTCCCACTTAAGCAATTGGACGTCGGCATCTTCGGTCAGGGGTCTGGTGAGATCCCAAACGGTGCCGTTGACTTTGGCTGCGAGCACTTCTTTGGCCAGTCTCGGGCTGATGCTTTCGGCGATTTGCAGTGAGGTGGTGCCTTCTGCAAATTCTTTTACGGAGTGATCCGGGAATGTGACTTTGATCATTGTTCTTATTTGAAAATCTGTATGCTGTGAATGCGGGCACAAAGAAAAGATATGTGTGTGGATCTAAAAACGGGTGGCGGAGGGGGGTATGGATGGAGGGTGTGGGTTTTATGGTATGCTTTTTTATGAGGCGGGGCTGATCTGTGATTTTCTGAGGTGACCTTCCCGCGGCGGGAAATGGCTTTCGGGTTTCAAAAAGTCATTTCCCGTGGCGGGAAACGGTTTTCGGATTTCAAAAAGTCACTTCCCGTGGCGGGAAACGGTTTCCGGATTTCAAAAAGTCATTTCCCGTGGCGGGAAACGGTTTTCGGATTTCAAAAAGTCATTTCCCGCGGCGGGAAACGGTTTTTGGACTTCAAAAGGTCATTTCCCGCGGCGGGAAGTGGGATTGGCAACTCGACGGCTTCCCGCGGCGGGAAGGTGGCCACCTCAAGGATTCTTTGGCGTGTGTATGGGTCATAAAAAATAGCGCAGCAAAGGGGCCGGGGGGTGTCAGCTCGCGTCTTGAAGGAGTTGGAGCTCGCGGCCGTCCCAGACGGCGTAGGAGAAGTAGTGCATCCAGTCGCCGAGGACGAGCATGCGGGCGCGGGGGGTGAGCTGGCGGTCGAGCATGAGGTGGAGGTGGCCGAAGAGGAAGAAGTCCGTCTCGGGGTGCGACTGCAGGTAGCTGCGGGCGAAGGCATCGAGCGAGCGTGTGTTGCGCTCTTGGGCGGCCTTGCGGCGTGTGTCGGCGAGGCCTTTGCGGCGGCTGCTGAGCGACCATCTGCGGGCGAAGCCGAATGTCCATCGGGGGTGGATCGAGGCATAGAGCAGTTGGCAGAGGCGATTGCGGAAGATGCGCTGGATGAGGCGGTATTTCCAGGGCTGATGGCCTACCTCGTCGCCATGGGCGAGGAAGAAGCGGCGCCCGAGGAGCGCTGTGTCGAGCGGGCTGCGGTGGATGATGGCGCCGACTTCGGCGGGCAGGTAGTCGAACATCCAAATGTCATGGTTGCCGATGAAGAGGTGGATTTCGACGCCGGCGTCGTGCAGCTCGGCGAGTTTGCCGAGGAAGCGGACGTGGCCGCGGGGGACGACGTAGCGGTATTCGTACCAATAGTCGAACATGTCGCCGAGGAAGTAGATGGCTGCGGCGTCTGGCGCGATGCGGTCCATCCAGCGGACGAGGCGCCGCTCGTCGGCCAGGGGGTCTGCGGCGTAGCGATTGCCGAGGTGGGCGTCGGAGGCGAAGTAGATCTTCTTCACGCGTCGTGGGGGGGGACGAGTTACAGCAGTCCGAGCTCGAGCTTGGCCTCATCGTTCATCATGTCTTTGTTCCACTCGGGCTCAAAGACGAGGTTGATCGTCACGCCGTGCACGCCGGCGATGCCTCCGACTTTTTGCTGCACATCGTCGAGGATGAAGTCGACCGCGGGGCAGTTGGGGGCGGTGAAGGTCATGTCGATGGTGACGTCCTTCTCGTCGTCCACATCGACGCGGTAGACCAGCCCGAGGTCGTAGATGTTGACGGGGATCTCGGGGTCGAAGACGGTGCGCAGCACCTTGACGATCTCTTCTTCTATTCTCAGGAATTCGTTGTCCATAATTGGGATTTGTAGGGGCGAACCTATGTGGGCGCTTGGTTTATTGTACACACATCTCCGTCTGGGGGGCGCGCCCTTTGCCGGGGCGGGAGATTTTTCGCCCCTACAGGTGTTGGCCCGATTTATTTCGTCAGGCGCCCTTCGTCGGCGTAGCTGTAATATGTTTTATCGCAAAGGATGACGTGGTCGATCAGTTGGATGCCGAGCAGTGTGGCGGCGCGTGCGAGTCGCTCGGTGAGGGCGTCATCCTCCGAGCTTGGGCGGGGGCTTCCGGAGGGGTGATTGTGGCAGAGGACGATGCCGGAGCAAAGCTTGTTGATGGCGGCCTTGAGGATGATGAGCACGTCGGCGGCGGTCTGCCCCGTGCCTCCGCGACTAATCATCGTGCGGCCGATCACCTTGGCGCCACGGTTGATGAAGGCTGCCCAGAGTTCCTCGTGAGGCAGGTCGCAGAGCAGGGGGTGGAAGAGGCGGAAGGCTTCGGCGCTGCTGCGTATCGTGTCGCGGTCGGGGGTGTCGGAGAGGCCTTTGCGTCGGCCGAGCTCCATGGCCGCCACGATGGTGATGGCCTTGGCCTGGCCGATGCCACGAAAGGCGGTCAGCTCGTCGACTGTCAGGCGGCCGAGGCGGCCGAGGTTGTTATCCACCGTGCCGAGGATGCGTTGCGCGAGTTGTACGGCTGTCTCTCGGCTGCTGCCCGAGCCGATCAGTATAGCGATCAGCTCGGCGTCGCTCAGCGCCGCGGCGCCTTTGAGCCGCATCTTCTCGCGTGGCCGGTCTTCTTCGGCCAGCTCCTTAATGCGCAGCCTATCGTCCATGAAAAGGAGTAGTCCGAGGGTGGTAAAGAGTAGTCCGAGGGGTAGCCTATATATAAAGGTATAGGCGCTCCCTCCGTTTGGCTACTTCACGCGCCCGGTGTAGGATCCGTCTTGCGTATTGATTTCGATCACATCGCCCTCGTTGATGAAGAGCGGCACACGCACCTCGGCGCCCGTCTCCACCTTGGCCGGCTTCAGGGTGTTTGTCGCCGTGTCGCCCTTGATGCCCGGCTCGGTGTAGGTCACGGCCAGCTGCACCTTGATGGGCATGTCGGCAAAGAGCACCGTATCTGTCGAGGCGTCGGAGACGACGTCCACCACCTGCCCTTCCTTCATGAAGTCCACGCCATTGATCAGCGCCCGCGCGATGGGGATCTGCTCGAAGGTTTCTTGGTTCATGAAGATGAACTCCTCGCCCTCTTGGTAGAGGTATTGGTAGGGGCGGCGCTCCACGCGCACGTCTTCCAGCTTCTCGCCGATGTTGAAGCGGCGTTCGATCACGTTGCCACGCACCACGTCCTTGAGTGTGGTGCGCATGATTGTGTTGCCCTTGCCCGGCTTCACGTGCAGGAAGTCGATGCAGAAATAGAGTTTACCGTCTAAGCGGATGCAGGTGCCTTTTTTGATGTCTTGAGAGTTAATCATCTTCTTATTGTATAACGTTAAAAATTAAACCGGCGGCAAAAGTATGCCAATCCGCCAAAAGTCAAAACCCGCTATTGATGCGGGGAGTCGGGGCTTCTCGGGGTGTTCTGTGGGTTACGGGAAAGGGTATTTTAAGGGGGGGGGAGGGGACGCACCTACCTTTGCGGTGGCGGATGGGGGGGCGATACCCTCCCCGGTCTTCGTCTTTCACTTTTCATTTTTCACTTCCATGAGATACTTCCTCTGGCTTTCTTACCTCGGGACGGCTTACTGCGGATGGCAGCGGCAGCCGAATGGCATGAGTGTGCAGCAATGTGTGGAGGAGGCGTTGGCTACGATCCTTCGCCGCCCCATCCCGCTAACGGCTGCCGGCCGCACCGACGCCGGTGTGCATGCCCGGCAAATGGCGACGCACTTTGATACGGACACGCCTCTGCCCGATCCGCCTTCGCTTGTCGGGCGGCTAAATGGCCTTCTTCCACCAAGCATCGCTGCCCTGCGCATCCATGCCGTCCGTCCCGATGCGCATGCTCGATTCTCGGCCACGGCGCGCACGTATATATATGCTGTGACCGACGTCAAGGACCCCTTCATGCCCGGCGGCGTGCACCGCATGTCGCTGCGGGGCATCGACTTTGAGGCCATGAACCGCACCGCCGCCGTGCTGCCTGAATACGCTGACTTCACGAGCTTCAGCAAGCTCCACACGGATGTGAAAACGAACATCTGCCGTATCACGCGGGCGGATTGGCGCCGTGAGGGCGCGTGCTGGATCTTCACCATTACGGCTGATCGCTTCCTGCGCAACATGGTGCGTGCCATCGTTGGGACACTCCTCGAGGTGGGGCGCGGCCGGCGCAGCGTGGACGATTTCCGGCGTGTGATTGAGGCCCGCGACCGCTGTCGGGCGGGCGATTCAGCCGCAGCTGACGGCCTCACACTTCTCCATGTGGTCTACCCGCCGGAGATCCATCTCGATTAGCAGCTCCCCAGCCTCATGCCTCTCCGTTATCCCGATGTTTTTAAGCTGCCGGTGAGTAGTCATACCTCATGAGCGATCATCCATCACCCCCGCCTCTTCCACGACTTGAGGATGAGCACCGCCAGCAATATGATGAAGGCCGCAAGGATGAGCAGCATCTCCGTACGATACTCCAACGGATGAATCCAGATCTCTTGCAGTACGCGCCAACGCATGACGACCTCAACAAACGTCCAAAAGACAATCACCGTGGGGATGGCGTACCGGATGGCGTAGCCCCAGCTCGAGATGCGCACCAATCGTTTAAACATATAGACCGACGAGGCTAACGCACCGAAGGCTACGAGTACCGTCACCGGATGGCGATCGCCGATGAAGTGGTCGTCGTAGCAGAAGAGCAGCACTAAGTAGCTCGTCCAAAGGATCAGGTTCAGCTCCATGAAGGTCGTGAGCGCCGTGTGGCGGGCCAGCGGCTTCAGCTCCACGCGCACCGTGCTACGGCGAAAGAAGACGCGTTGCAAGTAGTTGAAGAAGTTGCACCCCGTGCGGACGCTGAAGAGGTAGAGCAACATGAACATGGCCCAAAAGCCGAACGAGGAGGGCATGATGAGGTACTCCGGCTTGGTGATGATCTCGCCGGCCGCGTTCCGGAGCGGCTCCACGCCGAAGCGGTGCGCATAGTAGACGTAGAGGAACTCGATCCAGCCCGTCCAGAAGAGCAGGCCGCCGAAAAGGCCGAAGAGCGTCTGGCGCGTGTCGCCGCGCACGAAGACGCCCGCCACAGTCACAATCAGCCCCACGGCGCCCATCGAAAAGGCAGCGTAGTAGAGCGTCGGCGGCTTCAGGAAGTGCTCCATAAGGATCATCAGCGCATGCCCCAGGGGCATGGAGAAGAGTACGACGAGAAAAGCCATCGTGCCCATGAAGAAGGTCGTCCGAGTGATCGGGCGAGGGGTTGAAGGATTCATTGGTTTTGCCTATTTGTTGTATGTAAATGATGGCCGCAAAGGTAGACCTCGCCCGCTGCCTCTGCGATTGACATCGCGCACCGTACATTTGCCCGCAAACGATCCCCGATGGCTTATACATTACATAGACAAGCATCCCTGATCCCAACCGGGCGGCCACAAGGTCGCCCCCTGCTACTTCTGACTACTTATTGCTTATAGAAATATGAATACCAAAAACATGAATCGTGCGGCGGACAACATCCGGATTCTGGCCGCATCGATGGTGGAGAAAGCCAAATCCGGACACCCCGGTGGCGCGATGGGTGGCGCTGACTTCGTCAATGTGCTTTACGCCGAGTTCCTGAACTACAATCCCGAGCGGCCCGACTATCCCTACCGCGACCGCTTCTTCCTCGACCCCGGACACATGTCGCCCATGCTCTACGGCGTGCTGGCGCTGACGGGGCTGATGCCTGTGGCTGAGTTAGAGAACTTCCGCCAGTGGGGCAGCCTCACGCCGGGCCACCCCGAGCGCGACGTGCAGCACGGCATCGAGAACACCTCCGGCCCGCTCGGGCAGGGGCACGCCATGGCCCTCGGCGCCGCCATAGCCGAACGCTTCATGGTGGCCCGCTTCGGCGAATGGATGGCCCACAAGACGTACGCCTACATCTCCGACGGCGGCATCGAGGAGGAAGTCTCGCAAGGTGTCGGCCGACTGGCTGGGCACCTCGGACTGCACAACTTCATCATGTATTACGACGCCAACAACATCCAGCTCTCCACCAAGGTGGACGAGGTGAACACCGAGGATGTCGCTGCCAAATACCGCGCTTGGAACTGGCGCGTGATCACCATCGACGGTCACTCCGTCGAAGAGATCCGCCGCGCCCTCAGTGAGGCTCACGCCGAGACGGAGCGCCCCACGCTGATCATCGGAAAGACCATCATGGGCCGTGGCGCCGTCGATGCCGAAGGTCGCAGCTACGAAGACCTCGTTTGCACGCACGGCCAACCCCTCTCCGCGGCCGGTGCCGATATGGACGCCACGATCCGCCACCTTGGCGGCGATCCAGCCCGGCCCTTCGCCATCTTCCCCGAATCGACCGAGATCTACGCCCGTCGGCGCGAGGAGCTGCTCACGTGGTACGGCGCTCGCATGGAGCAGGAGGAGTGTTTCCGCCGCGAACAGCCCGCGCTGGCCGCCAAGCTCGACCGCTTCCTCAGCGGCGAGGTGCCCGCCATCGATTATGCCACCATCGAAATGAAGCGCGACACGGCCACCCGCGCCGCCTCGGCCTCCATGCTGGCGCTCTACGCTGAGCAGGTGGAGAACATGGTCGTCTCCTCGGCCGACCTCAGCAACTCAGACAAGACGGACGGCTTCCTCAAGCACACGCACGCCTTCACCAAGGGCGACTTCACGGGGCAATTCCTGCAAATGGGTGTCAGCGAGCTGACGATGGCCTGCGTGATGAATGGCATGGCGCTGCACGGCGGCATCCTGCCCGTCTGCGGCACCTTCTTTGTCTTTTCGGATTACATGAAGCCCGCCGTCCGATTAGCCGCGCTCATGGAGCTGCACGTGGTCTACGTCTGGACGCACGACTCCTTCCGCGTCGGTGAGGATGGCCCCACGCATCAGCCCGTCGAGCACGAGGCCCAGATCCGCCTCATGGAGCAGCTGCGCAACCACAGCGGCCACCGCTCCATGCTTGTTCTCCGCCCCGCCGACGCCGACGAGACGGTCTACGCCTGGAAGATGGCGCTCGAGAGTTACCGCCCCACGGCGCTGCTGCTCTCGCGTCAGAACATCACCTCGCTGCCCGCCGCTTCGGGCGACCGTCGCGCGGAGGCTCGCCGCATTGAGCAGGGTGGCTATGTCGTGATGGACACCGAGGGCACGCCAGACATCGTCTTGGTAGCCTCCGGATCAGAGGTCTCTACGCTCGTCGAGGGCGCCGGGCTGCTCAGCGCTGAGGGCATCCGCGCCCGCGTCGTGTCGGTGCCGTCCGAAGGCCTCTTCCGCGATCAGGATGCGGACTATCAGCAGAGCGTATTGCCCCACGGTGTACGCCGCTTCGGCCTCACCTCCGGCCTGCCCGTGACGTTACAGGGACTCGTTGGCGAGTCAGGTGCGGTGCATGGCCTGTCGTCGTTTGGTTATTCGGCGCCGTACAAGGTGCTCGATCGCAAGTTCGGGTTCACCGGCGAGCGCGTCAGAGAGTTGGTCAAAAAGTTCTTGGGGAGATGAGCGCGATGGACACACAGCCTTTACCGATCGGCTTTGCCTGCGATCACGCGGGCGTGGCAATGAAGCGCGCACTCATGGAACACGTTGCTGCGCTCGGTTACGAAGTGCGCGACTTCGGTACGGACACGACGGACAGCTGCGATTATCCCGACTATGCCCACCCGCTGGCTGAGGCCGTGGAGGCGGGTGCCGTCTACCCCGGCATCGGCCTCTGTGGCTCGGGCAACGGCATCGGCATGACGCTCAACAAGCATCAGAGCATCCGCGCGGCGCTCTGCTGGAACGAGGAGATCGCACGCCTCTCGCGTGCCCACAACGATGCAAACGTGCTCGTCCTTCCAGCGCGCTTCGTGACCGTCGAGGAGGCCGTGCGCATGGTCGACATCTTCCTCACGACCACCTTCGACGGTGGCCGCCATCGCCGCCGCGTGGAGAAGATCCCGGTGGTATGAACGAATAATGAAAAACTAAGAACTAAAAACGGTCGGGTACATGTGAAGGGGAAACTCCCTTCATCGTGTATCCGGCATTTTCCATTCAATAGGAACATGAAAACATCATGGCTTGCGGGGCTGATCTTCCTGTCGATGCTACCGATCGGCGCCGCGGCTCAGGACAAAGGCATCGACGACTTTTCGAAGAATGAATCCATCTGTTATTGCATGCCAAACTGGTCGACACCGAACAACGTCGTGGGGTTTGACAACAACTGGCAACTGCTGCGCGCAATGCAAGTGCCGCGCTCGAAGAAGGAGTTAGACAGCCTCGGCATTCCTTGCACCTACAGCCAGCTGCAACTGCTGCGCGATTGGGGGCTGATCGCGCGCAACGAGGATGATCGTTATCAGACGGCCATCCTGTTACTCGACAGCGCTGCGACGGCTCGGCTGCGTGCGCACTCGCGGCGGCTGAGCGATGAGTTGGTCGGCGTGATCCGGCCCAGCGTGGCGGATTACGTCCACCTCTTGGAGCGCGACGGCCTCGGCGGGCATGCCTACAGCCTGCTCTTTTCGCTCGTGACCGACGGGCTGACTTGGACGCGGCTCGAGGCTGACGGACGTGTCCGCAAGAGGAAGCTAACGCTCAAGCATCCAATGTGGGACGGCGAGTTCTGGACGCTCTATCCGAAGCGCGACTTCTACTGCGGGACGAATACAGATGTTTATGGCACATACATCTTCTTTTTCAATTGGTCGGAGGGAGCAATGCGAAAGATGCGCCCGTTTCTCCGCCGCATGGATTTGCTTCCACGCATGTGTGACGATCTGTCGAAATCGGATCGGGTGAGTGATGCGGAAGTGATTGCTGGGCTGTCGCCCTTTGGTCTGGTAGACGGCAAGGGGCGCTCGACGGTGCCCGTGATCAGGCTGGATACCACCGACGCGATCTATGCGGCGTCGTGGAAGATGGCGGGTGTGATAGCCGACTTTTTGGCGTCGCATGTGGACACGGTGGCGCTGCGGAAGGAGTTCGGTTTCGCTGACGGCTCGCAGTCGATCGTCATCCTTTATCACGAGATGCTGTGGGATGTCCTCGCGCGGTTAGAGCAGGCGGGGCTCGTCAAGCGGCCGGCCATCTTCGCCGATCCGGAGCATGCCCGGCCGGAGGAGTTCGGGAAGGTGATCTTCCTGACAAGGATTGCGGCGGAGAAGTGAAACGCTGATCGGGCATAGAGGCAAAAGAAGCCTGTCGGAATATGGAGAATTCAGGGGTCACCCTGAGGGAGAGCCCATTCCGAGGGTCGGAAATGGGTCAAACCTTAGGGCGAGGTCATTTCCGAGGGTCGGAAATGGATCAAACCTTA
>MIQB01000053.1 GCA_002890585.1 Tannerella sp. oral taxon 808 | reverse complement strand
TGCGGGAATCCCGCAAAGCCCAAAAAGCACTTTTTCCTCGTTGCGGAAATCCCGCGAGCGCCAAAAAGTAGTTTTTGTTCGTTGCGGGATTCCCGCAAGCATTTCCGAAAACATTTTGTCCGCCCGAGTACTCTAACAAAGACATGATGTGGACGTAAGGAACCTCATTCTTACGTCGAACTCACGTTACTTTAATACATGACCGAACACCGAGTGTCGCCGGCAACGCAGCAGATGCGCTGCTATGCGGAGCCGAATCACGTGTTTAGTCGCTCGATATTCTTCACGCCCCGGACGGCCTGTAGCTTCTTGGTCAGGACACTGAGCGAGGCGGTGTCTTTCACCGTGACGGTGAAGTTGCCTTGGAAGAGGCCGTCGACGGAGTCGATGTTGATCGAACGGAGCATGACGCCGAGCTCTTTGCTGATCACGGACGTGATGTTGGTGACGATGCCGAGGTCGTCCTGGCCGACGATGTGGAGCGTGACGGCGTATCCGTCCGTACCCTTGCCGCTCCACCGGGCGCGGATGACGCGATAGCCGAAGCGGCTGAGCATGTCTTGTGCGTTGGGGCAGTTCATGCGGTGGATCTTGATGCCGCGTGTGGAGACGAATCCGAAGATGGGGTCGCCGAAGATGGGGTTGCAGCACTTGGCTAAGTGATACTCCACGCCCGTCAGGTTCTTGTCGATCACCAACTCATCGGCGCGCGCATCGGGGCGCTCGGACGGGGCGATATACTCCTCGGCGCTGCGGCTCTCCACGTGTTCCGACATCTCGCCATGCTCGCGGCGCTCCATCTCTAAATATTCCTCGATCACGGTGTTCGGATCGCGATGGCCCTCAGCAATATCGACATAGAAATCCGTCACCGTCTTGTAGCCGCTCTTCTTGATGTAACGCATCAGCAGCGCCTCCTCGACCTCAATCTTGCGGTTCTTGAAGCGCCGTTGCAGCAGCTCCTTCGCATATTCCGCCGCCTTGGCCGATTCCTCGCGCAGCGCCTGCTTGATCTTCGTGCGCGCCTTCGATGTCTTGACGAACGTCAGCCAGTCGCGCTTGGGCGATTGCGTGGGCGAGGTGATGACCTCCACCGAGTCGCCGTTTTGGAGCGTGTGTCGGATGGGCACGTTCTTGCTGTTCACTTTACCCGAAATGCACCTGCAACCGATCTTGGAGTGGATGGCGAAGGCAAAGTCGAGCACGGTGGCGCCCTTGGCCAGCTTGATCACCTCGCCGGTAGGTGTGAAGACGTAGATCTCGTCCTGGTAGAGGTCTGTCCGGAACTCCTTCATCAGGTCCATCGGGTCAGATGTCTGCGTCTCGAGCATGGCGCGGACGTCGTTGAGGAACTCGTCCAGTCCGCGCTCCTCCTTTACTCCTTTATACTTCCAATGTGCAGCCAGACCGCGTTCGGCGATCTCGTCCATGCGCCGCGTGCGGATCTGCACCTCCACCCAGCGATTGTCCGGCCCGAGGACGGTGATGTGCAGGCTCTCGTAACCGTTACTCTTTGGCACCGAGAGCCAGTCGCGCATGCGCTTCGGGTTCGGTTGGTACATGTCCGTGACGATCGAATACGCCCGCCAGCACTCCGAGCGCTCGGACTCGGGCGGCGTATCGAGGATGATGCGGATGGCGAAGAGGTCGTAGATGCCCTCGAACTCCACGTGCTGCTTCTTGAGCTTATTGTTGATCGAATGGATGGACTTCGTGCGCCCCTTGATGTCGAAGTGCAGGCCCGCCTGCTCGAGTTTCTCGCGCACGGGGCGGATGAACTCGGCGATGTAGCGGTCGCGCGAGCGCTTCGTCTCGTTGAGCTTCTGCTTGATGTACTGGTAGCGGTCGGGGTCGATGTATTTCAGCGACAAATCCTCCAGCTCGCTCTTGATCGTGTAAAGGCCGAGGCGATGGGCCAGCGGAGCGTAGAGATAGGAGACCTCGGTGGCCAGCCGGATGCGGTCGTTGTCGTCGCGGATCTGTTTGCCCATGCGCATCATGCAGAGGCGGTCGGCGATCATGACGAGGATCACGCGCACGTCTTCGGCGAAGGAGAAGAGCAGGTGGTGGAAGTTCTCCGAATTGACGGCCGTGTTGCGGGCGTAGAGGTCGGACGTCTTCAACAGGCGGCGGATCATCAGGGCCACGTCGGCGTCGAAGGATTCCTCCACCTCGTCGAGCGTGATGGCCTTCTTCATCACCGGGCGGTAGAGCAAGAGGGCGATGACGGGGGTACGTTTCAGGCCGATGTCGTGCGTAGCGATGACAGCCGTGTTGATGTTGCGCAGGAGGCCGTTGATGCCGTTGCGGTCGCGCCCGTAGCAGTCAAGTGCGACCACGCGACGGATCAGCGCCTTCATCTTGGGCGCGTCTTCCGGCTTGAGGCAGGAGGAAAGACCCGAGAGCAGGCGGCGGTAAGCTGAGAAGAACTCGCGTTTCTCTTCGGGAGTGAAGAAGGGAGATGTATTCATCGTCTGTTTATTGTTTGAAGGAGTGACACCATATCGCCGACGGTGAAGGCGCGGAAGTCGGGGATGACCCGATCGCAGCGTGTGGCGATGGCCTCGGCTGGGTTCGTTGTCGCCAATCCCACCACGGCCCCACCGGCCCGTCGGCCTGCCTCGAGTCCGCTGAACGAATCCTCGAACACGACGCAGCGTGTGGGCGATACGCCGAGGCGTTCAGCCGCCCGCAGATAGCCGTCGGGATAAGGCTTAGATCGACCCAAATCTTCGGCCACGAGGATGGCGTCGAAGTGCGTCGTGAGTTCCGGCCGTGCGCGGTAGGCACACGCCATTTTGGCGCGGTTCGAGCTGGTCACGAGAGCCCGCGGCACCCTGTTCCGACGCAGCTCGTCGAGGAAGGCTTCCACGCCTGGGAGGTAGTCGTAGTGCATACGGGACTCAAAATCGACGAGCCCACGGCTGATTTCGGCCTGCGCCTCGGGCTGTCCGTCGAAATATTCCTGAAAGATCTCCACGAGCGTGCGCCCTTTGATGCGCTGCGCAAAGTCCGTGATGGCCGGGTGGTAACGTTGCCCGACTTGCTGCCAGTAGACGGTGTATTGCCGCTCGGTGTCGAAGACCACGCCGTCCAAATCGAAGAGCGCGGCTATGGGTTGGTTCATTGTCATATGCTATGGGGGTTTTGAGAGATGATTATACGTAGTTTGAAGTAGGGTAATAAGGCGTTTGGGGGGCGTTTTGTTCACGGACGAAGGGGCGCGTCACGCCTCGACGGTCGGAGGCGGCGGCGCAGGGCATTCCTCGGCTGGCGTGTTCTTTCTCTTCCGCGGCGGGATCACCTCACGGCGGTAGTGGGCGACCTCGACGTTGACGTAATCGATGAACGCGGCGTAATCCTCCGCGCCGCCGACGACGGCCAGGGCGTTGACCTTGCGAACGAACGCGCGGTAAGCCCTATCGGCTGCCTTCCGCGCCTTTTTCAACCGACCCGCCACGTGCGCCGAGCGCTCATTGGCCCGCCTGTCCGTGGTGTCGCGGAGCAACTCGTTGACCTCTGCGAGTGCCTTGACGAGTGGCCCGATGTGGAGCGTGGCGACGTCTGTGGCGTATCGCCCGGCGAGATCATCTAAGAGGTGCACCATGAGTCCCGTCTCGGCGTCGCGCTGCATGCGTGGGTTGATGGCGTAATCCTTGAGTAGTTGCACGAGCCGCTGGGCCGCCGCAGCTTCGGCCTCGACGGGGTAGGTGCGATAAGCCTTGACGATGTTGCGGAGCGTGACATAGAGCCGTTCCCGGCGGTTGTCTGCCTCGCGGATGGTGTCCGAAAGGAGGCTTTTTCGCGACAGCGCCAGTGCGGCGTCCTCCTCGTCGCGCGTTGCACGTAGCGCCTCGAGCTCGGCCTTGGCGCCGACCTTGACCTTCGCGTCGGCCTCGGCTCGCTCGCACACATTATTGACGAACAGGAAATGCGCCCCACCCGGGATGCGCGCCATGTAGATGCTTTCGATCTGTTTTATTCTCTGTATCATGTTATTGGTTGCACGCAATGATTATTTTCCATTTTGTTTCAGGCAAAGTTATGTGAAATATGTATAGGATCTATTTTATATTCCATCGAATAGCATGCAATTTAATCTAAAACAATTTTGTATCATATCATATTGCACGCCATCTAATCTAATTCTATTTTGTATCCTATCAATTTGCGTACGATCCGATCAAAAACAATTTGGTAATCCATCAGATTGCATGCTATCTGACATGATTCTATTTTGATTCTTGTTGCATGGTGTGCAATCCGATTCAAAACAATTTAGAATTATATCAGATTGCACGCCATCTAACCTGATTCTATTTTGAATCAAAAAAGAATCCCGAGACACTGGCCTGAAACCAAATGGTAACAAACGAGTATCTCGGGATTCCGCTCAAAAACCATTTTCGCCCTACCGAGATCGAGGGATCAGGGGACTGAAAACGGGTGGTATTCGACGAAAAACAATGTACGGGGAGACCTTCCGTCAGGCCATCACTGCCGCATCCACAAGATCCGCATCGCTACGGGTGCGGGCCAGATCATAGACCCACTCCACCTCGAGGTCGGGGAGGCGATCGGCGGGGTATTCGCGTCGCATCTCGTCGTAAAAGGTGAAGCAATCCTGCTTGGCCTCGTCCACGGTGGCGCCGCAGCCCCCGAGGTCAAAATGAACAAAGGGATAATCGCAGGTGCAGACGTAGCCCTGCGTGCCGTTGCGGGTGATGGTGATGGCGACCTTCAGTGGTTGCATTTCTAACGTTTTCATACTTGTCTCTTCAATTGAAATTCTACAATGATTCCTTCCGGTTTTGCCCGGCGCGGAAAAGGATGGAACGAGATAATCGCTCATCAATGTCAGCATGCCTCGGGAGGGGGAATTTTCTTCCGTTCTCGTAATTCCAAATATCGTGATTGGCTCCGTTACGGTGGAACGTGCACCCCAAGGCTCTCAGTCTCTTCTCTAATAGCACGCGTTTCATGATAAACCGCTTTCAGCTTGTTCTTAATTGACCACAAAGGTTGGTCACGCCTCATTTTTCACTTTTCGTTTCCCGTTTTACCAGCTCCTCCACCTCGCGCAGCCAAAGGTCGGCGGAGGCGTCGGAGGGCATCCGCCAGGCGCCGCGCGGAGACAGGCTGATGGAGCCAATGGCGGGGCCGTCGGGCATGCAGTTGCGCTTGAATTGCTGGGCGAAGAAGCGGCGGAGGAAGGTGCGCAGCACGCTGAGCAACTCCTCGCGGGTGTAGCGACCGGCGAAGGCCTGTTCGGCCAAGAAGAGCAGGCGCGCGGGGACGTCGCCAAAGCGCATGAAGCGGTAGAGGAAGAAGTCGTGCAACTCGTACGGGCCTAACGTGTGCTCCGTCTGCTGCGTGTGTGAGCCGTCGGGGGAGGGCGGGAGCAACTCGGGGCTGATGGGCGTCTCGGCGATGTCCAAGAGGGCGCGGCGCGTCTCGGGGCGCTTGGTGCGACGGGCCAACCAACGCACGACGGCGCCGACGAGCGTCTTGGGCACGCCCGCGTTGACGCCGTACATCGACATGTGGTCGCCGTTGAAGGTGCACCAGCCGAGAGCCAGCTCGGAGAGGTCGCCCGTGCCGACCACTAAGGCGCCCTCCATGTTGGCCAGATCCATGAGGATCTGTGTGCGTTCGCGCGCCTGGACGTTCTCGTAAGTCGTGTCGGGCGAACCGTCGTGGCCGATGTCGCGGAAGTGCTGTTCGCAGGCAGCGCGGATGGAGATCTCGCGCTGGGTGATGCCCTCGGACGTCATCAGAGCCAAGGCGTTGTCGTGCGTGCGATCGGAGGTGCCAAAGCCGGGCATGGTGACGCCGATGATGCCTTCGTGCGGGAGCTTGAGCAGGTCGAAGGCGGCGACGGTGACCATGAGCGCGAGCGTGGAGTCGAGTCCGCCGGAGATGCCGATCACGGCGCGCCGCAGGCCGATGTGGCGGAGGCGTTCGGCCAACGCGTGCGACTGAATGCGGAACGTCTCCTCGCAGCGCCGATCGCGTGCAGCCGTGTCGGCGGGGACGAAGGGGTGCGGATGGATAGGGCGCAGCAACGGGCGGTCGTCCTGCAATAGTTTATGATTGATGTCGCATATCGGATTCCGGGCTGTTCCCCATGAGACATAATCCAAGTGAAAGTCATGATGACAACGGCGATCGTGATTCAAGGCAGCGAGATCAATCTCGCTGATGATGAGCGGCTCGTCGTCGGTGAAGGGTGTGGACTCGGCCAAGATGCGTCCGCGGTCGGCGATGAAGGCTTCGCCGTCGAAGAAGTGATCGGTGGAGGATTCGCCATGCCCGGCCGAGACGTAGACGCAGCCGGCGATGCAGCGTCGGGTGTGTACGCGGATGGCGTCGCGCAGGGCGTCGTGTCGGCCGACCTGCGTAGGCATAGCGTCGAGGTGGAAGAGCACGTTGGCGCCCTCCGCGACGCGCTGGCCACTGACGGACATCGGGCGGAGGAGGTCGTCGCCAAAGGTGACGGTGAACGTGGTGAGGTCGCTCCGGAACATGAGGTTGGGAGCGGCAGGAATGGCCCATTTGCCGAAAATCATCTCTTGCGATCGGAGGCCGGGATCGCTTGTGTCGTCGGCCACGAAGCCAAGGATTTCTCCGGATTGGAAGACGGCGGCCACCTCCACCGGCCGGTTGTTTACCGGAAGAAGTATGCCGACGATGCCGACGATGGGCAGGTCACCCATGTCGTCAACGAGCGTGACCAATCCTCGCACCGACTCGGTGATCAGGTGTTTGTTGAGGAACAGATCGCCGCAGGTGCTGCCGGTGATGGCCATGCGGGGGAAGGCGATGATGTCGACGCCTTGCGCGGCAGCCCGGATCATCATCCGTTCGATGCGATCGACGTTGTATCGGCAGTCGGCCGGCTTGAGTCGCGGCACGCCGGCCGCAACGCGTAGGAAATCATGTGTCATGTCTATATGAGCTAAAATCGAAAAACGAAAAACGAATCACCGCAATGTGATGCCCGCCG
The DNA here is from genome assembly GCA_002890585.1 of Tannerella sp. oral taxon 808. Classification (GTDB taxonomy): domain Bacteria; phylum Bacteroidota; class Bacteroidia; order Bacteroidales; family Tannerellaceae; genus Tannerella. The sequence goes on along the minus strand of MIQB01000053.1, from coordinate 7,683 downwards.
CGGCGCAACGCGTGACCATCTCTTCGGGCCACAGCGCGGCTTGCACTTCGCCGATGTGTGCGCAACGCAGCAGGTACATGCAGAGTCGGGATTGTCCGATGCCGCCACCCACGGCCGGGGGCATCTCGCCGGCAGCGAGCGCACGGTGGAAGGGCAAGGCGAGGCGATCCATGCAACCGGTGATCTCCAACTGGCGGAGCAGCGCTTCGGGATCGACGCGAATGCCCATCGAGGAGAGTTCCAAGGGGGCGTCGAGTACGGTGTTCCAGACAAGGATATCGCCGTTGAGGCCTGTGAGGCCGTCGGGCGTGGGCGTGGACCAGTCGTCGTAGTCGGGGGCGCGGCCGTCGTGACGCGATCCGTCGGCAAGGGAGCCGCCGATGCCGCGGATGAAGACGGCTCCGTAACGTCGGGCGGCCTCGCGTTCGCGCTCCTTGGGGCTGAGGTCGGGGTACTCGGCGCGAAGCTCTTCGGCGTGTACGAAGGCGATCTCGCGGGGCAGCGTGGGGCGGATGTGCGGGAAGGCGCGGTGCGTTGCGTCCTCGGTGGCCAGCAGGGCGCCGTAGATGCGTCGGACGATGCCGGAGAGGAAGTCCACGGTGCGATCCTCCGGGCGGATGGTGCGCTCCCAGTCCCACTGATCGACGTAGAGGGAGTGGATGTTGTCAAGCTCTTCGTCGGCGCGGATGGCGTTCATGTCGGTGTAGAGGCCGTGGCCGGGCGGGATGCGGTAGGCGGCTAGCTTCATGCGCTTCCATTTGGCTAACGAGTGGACGACTTCGGCGCGGCGGTCGCCCATGTCCTTGATGGGGAAGGAGACGGGGCGCTCCACGCCGTTGAGGTTGTCGTTGAGGCCGGAGTCGGCGAAGACGAAGAGGGGGGCCGTGACGCGCCGGAGGCTGAGGGCTTCGGCCAGCTCAGCTTGGAAGGTTTGCTTAAGCAGCTTGATCGCGTCCTCCATGCCCTCGGAGGGCAGTGTGGGGCGATAGTCGGTGGGGAGGTAGAGGTTCATATGTATATATGGTGTGGATGAACGCGCGCAAAGGTAAAGGGGTGATGGTCTACTTTTGGCCGCGTTATTATCATCTACGAGTCATCATATGAAATCAACTGATTCTAAAGCCCGCTATGCCGGGTACGTCTACATCTTCATCGCCTTCCTCTGCCTCACGCCGTGGGTGACGCCTCCCGTGGCGCTCTTCGCCGGACTCGTCTTCGCCTTCTTTCTCGGATCACCCTTCCCCCTGTTCAATCGCCGCGCGTCGCGTTACCTGCTGCAAGTCTCCGTCGTAGGTCTCGGCTTCGGCATGAACCTCAACGAGTCGCTCCGGGCCGGGGCGGACGGCATCGTCTTCACCATCTTCTCGGTCGTGGGCGTGATGGCCGTCGGCATCCTCATCGGCCGACTGATCCACGTCGATCGCAAGACGGCCTACCTCATCTCCAGCGGCACGGCCATCTGCGGCGGTAGCGCCATCGCCGCCACCGGACCTATCGCTAAGGCCGACGAAGCGCAGATGTCCGTCTCACTGGCCACCGTGTTTGTGCTCAACGCCGTTGCCCTCTTCCTCTTCCCACCGTTAGGCCACCTGCTCGGGCTCACCCAGCAGCAGTTCGGCACCTGGGCCGCCATCGCGATCCACGACACCAGCTCCGTAGTCGGTGCCGGCGCGGCCTACGGCGACGAGGCGCTGCGCATCGCCACGACCGTGAAGCTCACCCGCGCGCTGTGGATCATCCCCCTTTCGCTCTACACCGCCTTCCACTTCCACGCCCGCAACGAGCGCATCTCGATCCCCTGGTTCATCCTCTTCTTCGTGCTGGCCATGACGGCCAATACCTACTTGGGCATCCCCGCGGAGGTGGGCTCGACCATCGTGCGCGTCGCCCGACAGAGCCTCACGCTGACGCTCTTCTTCATCGGCGCCGGACTCTCGCGCGCCACGCTGCGCACCGTCGGCGTCCGCCCCTTCATGCAGGGCATCACGCTGTGGCTCTTCATCGGCGCCATCAGCCTGGCCTTCGTGTACTTCTATTATTGACCCTCGTCACGCCGCGTGTCGACGTATTTTCGAGAATTTCCGCCCCGTCACGCCACGTGCCGATGCATTTTCGAGGATTTTCCTTCCGTCACGCCACGTGCCGGTGCATTTTCGAGAATTTTCCTTCCGTCACGCCGCGTGCCGACCAGCAAATGAGAATTTCCACCCCGTCACGCCACGTGCCGATGCATTTTCGAGGATTTTCCTTCCGTCACGCCACGTGCCGGTGCATTTTCGAGAATTTTCCTTCCGTCACGCCGCGTGCCGACCAGCAAATGAGAATTTCCACCCCGTCACGCCACGTGCCGATGCATTTTCGAGGATTTTCCTTCCGTCACGCCACGTGCCGGTGCATTTTCGAGAATTTTCCTTCCGTCACGCCGCGTGCCGACCAGCAAATGAGAATTTCCACCCCGTCACGCCACGTGCCAGCGTCTTTTCGAGAATTTTCCTTCCGTCACGCCACGTGCCGACGCTTTTTCAAGAATTTTCCTCGTTTCACGCCACGTGCCGAGGCTTTTTCGGGAATTTTCCCCGTTTCACGCCGCGTGACGACGATTCTTTCACCTTCCTGCAAGTCTGAATCCCGGACGCAACTTTGTCCCCCATAAATCATAGGAAGAGATGAAGACGAAGACGATTCAAACCCTCCTCCTCGGCCTGCTGTTTCTGTGCACCGCAGCTCTTCGTGGGCAAGAACAAATGAAAGGTGCACCCGTATCCACAATTTCTCATTCAACAGTAACAATGAACGAAGTATTAGAAAAGAAATGGCAGGACATGGCCGCCATCGCCTGCCTTGAAGCCAAAGGCGACATCGACCGCCTCGCCCCCGCCATCCGCCGCGGATTGGACGATGGCCTCACCGTGAACCAAATCAAAGAGGCGCTCTCGCACCTCTATGCTTACACCGGTTTTCCCCGCAGCCTGAACGCGCTCGGCACCCTCCAACACGTCCTTGAGGCACGCCGCGTCGCCGGCCTCACCGACATCGAAGGCCCCGACGCTGCTCCCCTGCCCGCCGACTACGACGCGCTGAAACGTGGCACCGAGATGCAGCGCCAACTGGCCGGACGCGACTTCACCTACACCTTCGCCCCGGCCGTCGATTACTACCTCAAGGCCCACCTCTTCGGCGACATCTTCGCCCGCAACAACCTGACTCACGCTGAGCGCGAACTCGTCACGATCGCAGCACTCAGCGGCCTGCACGGCGTAGAGTCGCAACTGAAAGCACACGTCAGCGGCGCCCGCAACATGGGCCTCTCCGACGGCGCCCTTCGCGCCATCCCTGATGCGCTGGAGCAGCTCGTGGGCGAGGCTGAGGGCTACCGCGCACGCAAGGCCGTGGCCGAAGTTTTCGGTCAGCCCTTCACGGAGGCCGCGCCCCTTGAGCTGGCGGCCTTCCCCAAAGGCGAACCGAACACGGCCTACGCGCGCTACTTCACGGGCAACAGTTACTTAGCCGCCCTCACCGACGGCCAGGGCGCCGGTGTGCCTATCCACAACGTGACCTTCGAGCCGCGCTGCCGCAACAACTGGCACATCCACCACAAGACGGGTCAGACACTGATCTGCGTCAGCGGCCGCGGCTGGTATCAAGCGTGGGGTGAACCTGCGCGCGAGCTGCACGCCGGCGACGTGGTCAGCATCCCCGCCGAGGTGAAGCACTGGCACGGTGCAGCCCGCGACAGCTGGTTCCAGCACGTGGCCTTCTCCATCCCTGTGGACGGCGCAAGCAACGAGTGGTGTGAGCCGGTGACCGACGAGGAGTACGACAAATTGCCCTGAATAAAACATCAGTCGGAGGGCAGGTGGCAGCTCGATTATCACCCTATCTTTGCCCCCGAAAGATTTTGAATGACAAAAGGATTCCGGCCGGCACAACGCGCCTCGGCCGGGATTCTTTTTTTGTAATGAATAAAACGATGAATCATAAACCCAACTAAGAAAAGAAGGAGAAGAAAGTATGGCTGTAACGTATATGACAGAAGAAGGCTACAACAAGATCCTGGCCGAGATCAATTACATGGAGAGCGTGAAGCGACCCGAGATCTCTGCGCAGATCGCGGAGGCACGCGACAAGGGCGACCTCTCGGAAAATGCCGAGTATGATGCCGCCAAAGAGGCGCAGGGCATCCTCGAAAGCAAGATCGCCCAGCTGAAAGGCCTCATCGCCAACGCCCGACTAATCGATGAGACACAGATCAAGACCGACGTGGTGCAGATCCTGAACAAGGTGAAACTCAAAAACCTCGCAAACGGCGCCGTGATGACCTACACGCTCGTCTCCGACTCGGAGGCGAACCTGAAGGAGAACAAAATCGCCATCAGCACCCCCATCGCGCAGGGGCTGATGGGCCGGAAGGTGGGCGACGTGGCCGAGATCAAGGTGCCCTCAGGCATCCTCAAGTTTGAAATCATGGAGATATCCATCTAAACAGTACACATCATGGCAACCATTTTCAGCAGAATCGTGGCGGGCGAGATCCCCTGCCACAAGATCGCGGAGGACAGCGAGTTCTTCGCCTTTCTCGACATCAACCCCGTAGCCACGGGCCACACGCTCGTCATCCCCAAGGAGGAGGTGGACTACCTCTTCGACATCGACGATGCCAAGCTGGGCCGCATGATGGCCTTCGCCAAACGCATCGCCCGGGCCCAAGAGCAAGCCATCCCCTGCAAACGCATCGGCGTGACCGTGATCGGGCTGGAGGTGCCCCACGCGCACATCCACTTGGTTCCTATCACGCGCGAGTCGGATATGTATTTCGATCGCCCCAAGGGATCGCTTACAGCCGATGAGTTGGCCGCCACCGCCGCCGCCATCCGCGCGCACTTATGAGAGTTACGAGTGACGAGTTACCAGTTACAAGCATTTGGTAACCCGTAACTGGTAACCTGTAACTCGTAACTGGTAACTAAAAACAGTCCTGCCGGACGAATGGGAACACTGATTCCCGTTTGCCCGGCAGGACTGTTTATATGGAGAGGGGCTGTGTGAAGCCAGGGCATCAGCGCTTCTGCACCACTGCGCTGCGCACGGCCAGCCCGATCAACACAAGGAAGATGCACCCGACGACGATCGACGCAATGAGCGAGATGCGTGCGCTGCGCAGGTAGACGTCGTCCACGCAGCGGAACTCGATCCGGTGTGCGCCCGCGGGGATCTCCAGTCCGCGCAGGATGTAGTCCACGCGCACGGGCTTGGCTTCCTTGCCGTCGATGTAGGCGTGCCACGTCTTGTAGAAGACTTCGGAGAAGACGGCCAGGCGCGGACGTGTGCTTTGGCTCTCGTAGACGAGGTGATCCGGTGCAGGATAATCCGTCAGGCGGATCGTGGCCGTGCTGTCGGGCGATGGCTGCACGAGTTGTTGCCACGAGGGGAGGTCGGGCTGCCACATCTTGTCGATGACGGCCGTGCGCACAGGGTTGAAGTCGTTGAGGGCGACGATCTCAGCGTCGGGCGAGTCGACCCAGCGAATCTCATCGACGAACCAGACGCAACCCGGCGCGTTGGGATTGCGTTGCATCTGCGGCCCCTGGTCGGTGGGGACGATCACGTAGCGTGTGTTGAGCATGTTCAGCACGTTTGGGTTGATGCCCTTTGATCCGAAATGATAATCGATGATGTCTTGATAGCGGCGCAGCTTGGCGGGGCTGTAACCGCCGATGGACTTGTGGAAGTACGACGTCTCGGACTCGTTGAAGGTGCTCTTCGTGAGGTTCAGCACGCGGTAGTTCGGGTCTTTGTCTTGCAGGATCTGCTTATCGGCCTCCGTGGGCACAATCGCGCGGGCCTGCTTCTGCGGCACGAAGTCTTCGTAGTTCAAAAAGCGTTTATCCACCGCCCAGAGGTCGGCGAAGACGAGCACGCCCAAGACGGCCGCCACGTAGGTGGCATTAAACGGCTTCTTGACGTAGATCCACAGCAGCGCGGCGGCCGCGGCGATGAAGCCAAACGAACGCCATGCGTCAGCCGAGAGCATCGATTGACGGTCGGCCACGAGCGCCATCAGCAGGTCGGGGTATTGCTGGAATTGCTTATCGGCCTCGCCCGTGAAGCTCATCAGTCCACCGCCGAGAAGGGCGTACAGCAGGCAGAGTCCGCCGGTGATGCCGAAGGCGATGTAGAGCGGGCGCAGCAGCTTCCGCTTGTCTTCCGCTTCGAGTATCTGCTTGATGGCCAAGATGGCCAGTGCAGCCATCGACACCTCGGCGATGACGAGCGCCATAGACGGGGTGCGGAACTTGTTGTAGAGCGGTAGGTGATAGAAGAAGAACTCGTTGATGCCTGCGTTCTTACCCCACGAAAGGATGACGGAGACAACGGTCACGGCCAGCAGCCACCACCGCTCCGGCCCTTTGACGATCATCAGCCCCAGCACGAAGAGGAAGCAGATGATGGCGCCGACGTAGACCGGGCCGCTCGTGAAGGGCTGGTCGCCCCAGTACATCGGCGCATAACGCGTGAACTGACGCCCCTGCTCGCCCTGGCCATGGGAGGAGAAGAACGAGTAGGTGTGCGAGTCGGTGCCGATGTTGTGGTGCGAATCCGAGCCGTAGAAGTTGGGGATGAGCAGCGTCATCGTCTCGCCGCGGCCGTAGCTCCACATGTAGGCATAGTCGATCTCTAAGCCCGAGCTCTCTTTGGCGCCCTCGGCGTTGGACTTGAGTACGGCACCGCCGCGCATCGAGTCCTTGACGTAATCGGCCGAACTGATCAGCTGCCCCGCGGCGGGCGCCACGGCCAACGCGCCGACGACGGCCAGCACGGCGGACGACTTGAAGAAGTCGCCTAACGTGTGGTTGCGTATCGCGAAGACGAGGTAGGTGAGGGCCAGGATGAGCATCATTATTAATAGGTAATAGCTGATCTGCTGGTGGCTCCAGAGGACGTTCAGGCCGGTGAAGAGCAGCGTGACGATGCTGCCCCAGAGGTATTTCTTGCGGTAACAGAGGATGACGCCGCCGAGGATGGGCGCCATCGTGGCCATGACGAGGCATTTGTTGACGTGCCCCGCCTCGATGATGATCAGGTTGTACGACGCGAAGGCGTAGGCCACGGCGCCGATGGCGCTCAGCGCTGGCCGGCAACCGAGCGCGATCATGAAGATGTAGAACCCGACGAGGTAGAGGAAGACGAGCAGCGCGTTGCCGGGCAGCACGTAGTTCAGCCCGCGCCCGATGTAATCGAAGATGTTCACCATCGGCGCGCTATTCGTGTAGTTATGCGGCATGCCGCCGAACATGCGGGCCGACCAGTGGGCGTGCTCGCCCGTCTTGAGATAATGGTCGGTGATGTCTTTACCCCAACCCATCGCGCTGTTTACGTCGCCTTGCACTAAGCCCTTGCCGTCGAACAGCTCGGGCGCGAAGTAGACCGCGGCCAGCACGAAAAACAGAACGACCGCTACGGCGTGCGGCCATCCCTTCTTAATTGCCTCATTCATATATCTATTTAATTGGTTTTGGGGCGCAAACGTAGAGAAAAAACGATGACGGATTGGGCGTGCGCAGAGGCGTCGGGAGGGTGTTTTGGGTTGATTTTATTAACCCTGCTGTCATCAGGGTTATTATGCACGCTGATTTTATTAACCCTGCTGTCATCAGGGTTATTATGCACGCTGATTTTATTAAC
>MIQB01000052.1 GCA_002890585.1 Tannerella sp. oral taxon 808 | reverse complement strand
ACCTCGCCCTAAGGTTTGCCCCATTTCCGACCCTCGGAAATGACCTCGCCCTAAGATTTGCCCCATTTCCGACCCTCGGAAATGACCTCGCCCTAAGGTTTGACCCCCTCCCGACCCTCGGAAATGACCTCGCCCTAAGGTTTGCCCCATTTCCGACCCTCGGAAATGACCTCGCCCTAAGGTTTGCCCCATTTCCGACCCTCGGATGGATTCCCTTCCATACATTGGATTCAAAAAAGAATCAGGTTTTGCACCTCCCGCCTGCGGCCTCTGCCAAAGCGCTGGCGGAAGTAAGCACATCCGGGAAAGGAGATCAATGAAATGATCAATTGTCAATGATTACCCCGGATACGCCCCCTACGACCCGAATTGATGGTACCCGGGGCGGCCTGTAGGGCCGCTGGACGATAGCCCAGGGCGAAACCCGGGGCGGAGAACCACCCCATAACCATTAATCATTACCCATTAACCGTTCCCCCACACACATCCCGCTCTCAGAGCGCCTTCTGGCGCACCTTTTGTAATTCCAGTGCCGTGTTACCTTTGCCCCTCGTAAAAAAATAAGTAAGATCTTACATCAGAATGATCAACAGGGTTTTAATCCGCATCAAAGTGCTCCAGATCTTGTTTGCCTACCAACAAAACGGAAGCAACGACATGAAGCTGGCAGAAAACGAACTGCTACTGAGCCTCCGCCGGTCGTACGACTTATACTACTACTTCCTACTCCTCATCGTAGAAGTCACCCACCTGCAAGAACAACGCCTCGACCGACGCCGCCACCGCTACCGCCCCACCGAGGAAGACCTCAACCCCAACATGCGCCTGGTCAATAACCGACTCGCACGCCAGATCGAGGCCAACCTCACCCTACAGGCCTACGTCAAAGAGCACGGCATCTCCTGGGCGAACGAAACAGACTTCGTCAAAAGCGTCCTCGACCTCATCCTCGCCTCCGAAATCTACACCGACTACTGCCACTCCAGCGACACCTACGAGGCCGACCGCACCTTCTGGCGCAACGCCTTCCGACACCTCATCTGCGGCAACGAAACCCTCGAAGACGCCCTCGAAGACATCAGCATCTACTGGAACGACGACATCGACATCATCGAAACCTTCGTCATCAAAACCATCAAGCAATTCACCGAGGGCAACGGCCCCGACCACCCCCTCCTCCCCATGTTCAAAGACAACGAAGACCGCGACTTCGCCATCCGCCTCCTCCGCCTCACCATGGAGCACGGCCCGGAATACCTCGCACACATCGACCGCCACCTCCGAAACTGGGAGACCGACCGCGTGGCTAACATGGATCGCATCATCATGCAAATGGCCATGGCCGAGCTGCTGAACTTCCCCACCATCCCCGTCAACGTGACCCTGAACGAATACATCGACGCAGCCAAGTACTACAGCACCCCCAAGAGCGGCACCTTCATCAACGGCATCCTCGACTCCGTCGTCCAAGAACTCAAAGGAGAAAACAAACTCATCAAGGTGCCCTTCACCACCAATGAATAACCCCCACAGGCGTATGCCCCTACAATCTATTCCCCCCTGGGCGTATGCGCGTACGCCCCTACAATCAACCCTTTAACTACCCCCTATTATGAACCTCATCAGCGTAATCCTACAAGCGTCCGGCGCAGCGCCCGCAGCAAAAGGCCAGTCCGGCTACATGAACATCCTCTTCCTCGTCGCCCTCGTCGCCATCTTTTACTTCATGATGCTGCGCCCACAACAGCAACGGCAGAAAGCCATCCGCAAAGCCCGCGAAGCCATGAAGCCCGGCGACAAAGTCGTCACCTCGGGCGGCATCCACGGCAAGATCAAAGAGCTCGGCGAGCAAACCATGCTCATCGAAGTATCCGACGGCGTACGCCTACGCATCGACAAGAACGCCGTCTTCGCCTCCTCAGCCGACGTACAGCAACAGCAGCAGCGGTAAATCCCCCTCCCCCCTCAACATTCATCATGCCAACACACGGGGCCCCCAATCCATTCCAGACGCAGATCCGCCAAGTCATCGCCTTCTTCCGCCGCAAAGGCTGGCGCGAAGTGCTCACCTTCATGTTCTGCGTCGTCTGCTCCCTCGGCCTATGGTATCTGCAAGCCTTGCAAGACGACTACGAGATCGAAATCACCATCCCCGTGAAGTATCGCAACGTGCCCAACAACATGGCCATCATCGCCAACAACCCACAGGAGATCGTGGCCAAGGTGCGCGACAAGGGGACACTCCTCATCAACTACCTCTGGATGGGCTCCTTCTCACCCATAGAGATCGACGTCAGCAAGCTGCCTCACGAAGCCGACGGCAAAGACCTCTCCGTCTCGCGGCGCATGATCGAGACAGGCATCATGAAGCACCTCGCCGCCTCCACACAGCTGATCAACTTCGATCCCTCCACCATCCGCGTCGTCTGCGTAGAGCAAGGCAGCCGCGAAGTGCCCGTAGAAGTCGACCTAAAGCTCGAGACCGAAACCGGCTTCCAGCTCTCCGATCGGATCACGATCACCCCCGCCAAAGTGCGCGTCTACGCCGACCGCACCCGCCTCGACAGCATCAGCAGCGTCCGCACCATCCCCATCCGCCTCACCGGCATAAGCCGCACCAAGACACTGACAGCGCGCCTGGCCGAGATCCCCGGCATGCGCTTCGAACCGCAGACGGTGCGCGTCACCGTGCCCGTGGAAGAGTTCACCGAGAAGCGCCTCACGCTCCCCATCCGCTGCGACAGCGTCCCCGAAGGCTACGCCCTGCGCATGTTCCCCAACACCGTCGAGGCCGTATGCAACGTCCCCCTGTCGCACTTCAAAGAGCTCTCCGACGGCGACCTCGAGATCCTCATCCCCTTCCGCGAGTTTGAAGCCCACCATGCAGAGGGCAAGATTACCCTCCGCCTGACCAAGAAGCCCGATTGGCTCACCGATTACGAACTCAACCCGGACGCCATCGAGTTCATCTTAGAAGAGCAATAGATGATAACCATCGGCATCACCGGCGGCATGGGTAGCGGCAAATCAATCGTCGCTGCCCTGCTGACCGTTTACGGCATACCCGTCTACAATGCAGACAGCGAGAGCAAACGCCTGCTCCTCACCTCCCCCACCATCCGCCGCGGCCTGACCGACCTGCTCGGCGCCGACATCTACAGCCCCGACGGCACCACGCTCCGCCGCGCCCACATGGCCAGCCTCATCTTCGCTGACCCCAACCTGCTGGCGCGTGTCAACGCCATCATCCACCCCGAGGTGGGCCGCGACTTCGACGCCTGGAGGGCGCGCCTCACCACATCCGTCTGCGCGATGGAGTCCGCCATCCTCTTCGAGTCCGGCTTCGATCGTCGCGCCGACCTCCGGCTCATGGTCTATGCCCCCGAAGCCATCCGCTTGCAGCGCGTCATGGCGCGCGACAATGCCACCGAGGCCGCGGCGCGCCAGCGCATGCAGCGCCAATGGCCCGACGGACGCAAGATCGCCCTCAGCGATGCAGTAATCACGAACGACGGCCGGGCAGCACTCATCCCGCAGGTGGAAGCGTTCGTAAAGACGTATGCGCCCTGAGGAGCAACCGAGCCGGGCTCCTTCGGAGCACACCAGATGACCATCACGCCCCCATTTTCGTGAGGCTATTTCCGGTTGACTATAGATCCCCAATTACTTTTGGCGCCATATTCATCACTAAATAGATAATGAGTTATGCTGAAAAAGATTCTGTCCGTGTCGGGTAAGCCCGGCTTATACAAATTGGTATCACAGGGTAAAAGCATGTTGGTCGTCGAGACACTGGCCGACAGCCGCCGGCTGCCCATCTATGCTCGCGAGAAGGTCACTTCGTTAGGCGACATTGCGATCTACACCACCGGCGACGAGGTGCCCCTCTACAAGGTGCTCAACGGTGTGAAGGAGAAAGAAGCCGCCCGACCCGCCTCCATCGATCCGGCCCACGCCACGCCCGACGAGCTGCGCGCCTACATGGCCGAAGTGCTCCCCGACTACGATCGCGACCGCGTCTACCCCACGGACATCAAGCGGCTCCTCAGCTGGTATAACCTGCTGATCGGCGCCGGCCTCACCGACTTCGACCCGCAACCGGCCGACAACGCCGACGATGACAACAGCGACGAGCCTACGTTAGAAGACAACAACGCATCGCCCAAAGCAGGCAACACACGGCCTCCCGTGGTGAAGAACACCGCCATGCACACCACGGCCTCCGCTGCCGCCAAGACGCCCGTAGGCAAGTCTACCCAACGCATGCGCCAGAAATAACCGGAGGGGAGAGTGGCGCAATGAGCGAAGCAATCAAACAGATAGCCGAACGGCTGCGCGGCCTGCGCGACGTGCTGGAGATCCCTGTCGAGGAGATGGCCGCCACGTGTCACCTCACGCCCGAGGAATACCTCAGCATCGAGGGCGGCACGGAAGATATCTCCATCGATATGCTCCACACCATCGCGCGGAAGTACGGCGTGGAGCCCATCACGCTCATGTTCGGCGACGAACCGAAGATGAGCGCCTACTTCGTCACCCGATGCGGGCGCGGCGCCTCCGTGGAGCGCACGAAGGCCTACAAATACCAGTCGCTCGCAGCCGGCTTCCTCAGCCGCCGCGCCGATCCGTTCATGGTGACTGTGCACCCCAAACCCGAAGGCACGCCGATCTACCTCAATCGGCACGCCGGGCAGGAGTTCAACTACGTGGTCAGCGGCCGCATGCTGCTCCTGATCAATGGCAAGGAGCTGATCCTCGAGGCGGGCGACAGCGTCTACTTCAACTCCGACCTGCCCCACGGCATGAAAGCGCTCGACGATGAAGCCGTACGCTTCTTGGCCATCATCATCGCCTGAGGGGGAGGGGAGGATGATCTATAGAAGCGACACACGCACCTACACACCTTGCGGCGCCCTCCGAAAAAAAAGGGCGCCGCAAGACGTTTTATCCCCGTCTATTACATCTTTTCTTCCCTTGATGAAAGAAAAGAAGCAAAAGAAGATCAAGCCCCCACCGGAGGCGGGGAATTTGGCCGGATAGAGGGCTTTTCATTTTTAGCTTTTCATTTACAAGAGAGATGGTAGAACGTTTTTTGACGCAGACCACGTTCGCGTCGCAAGAAGATTTCAAACACAATTTCCATATCCGCGTACCCGAGAACTTTAACTATGGCTACGATGTCGTCGATGCCTGGGCCGCGGAAGAACCCACACGCCGCGCACTCTGCTGGACGAACGACCGCGGCGAACACATCGATTTCACCTTCGCCCAGATCAAGGAGCAGACGGATCGCACGGCCTCCTATTTCCAATCCCTCGGCATCGGGCGCGGCGATAAAGTGATGCTCATCCTGAAGCGCCGCTACGAGTTCTGGTTCTCCATCATCGCACTGCACAAGCTCGGCGCCATAGCCATACCGGCCACCCACCTGCTGACGAAGAAGGACATCGTCTACCGCGCCAACGCCGCCGACATCAAGGCCGTCGTCTGCGCCGGTGAATCGGAAATACTGCGCCACGTGACCGACGCCCTGCCCGAATCGCCCACGCTCCGCACACTCGTCAGCGTAGGGCCGGAGATGGCGCCCGGGTTCGACGACTTCCAGCAGGGCATCGCGCAGGCAGCGCCCTTCGTCCGCCCCGCCTTCGTAAACACGAACGACGACACCTCGCTCATGTACTTCACCTCCGGCACCTCGGGCGAGCCGAAGATGGTCATCCATGATTTCCGCTACCCCTTGGGCCACATCGCCACAGGCTGCTTCTGGCATAACCTCCACCCGGGCAGCCTGCACCTCACCATCGCCGACACCGGCTGGGGAAAGGCCGTCTGGGGCAAGCTCTATGGGCAGTGGATCGCCGGCGCCACGGTCTTCGTCTACGACCACGACAAGTTCGTCCCCGCCGACATTCTCCGCATGATCCACGATTACCACATCACCTCCCTCTGCGCCCCGCCCACCATCTTCCGCTTCCTCATTCGCGAAGACCTGACCCGCTACGACCTCTCCTCGCTCCAGTATTGCACCATAGCCGGCGAGGCGCTCAACCCCGCCGTTTACGACACCTTCCGCCGCCTCACCGGCATCCGCCTCATGGAGGGCTTCGGGCAGACGGAGACGACGCTCACCATCTGCACCTTCCCCTGGACGACGCCCAAGCCCGGCTCGATGGGCCTGCCCAACCCGCAGTACGACATCGACCTGCTGCGCCCCGATGGCTCCCGCGCTGAGGATGGCGAGCAGGGGCAGATCGTCGTCCGCACCGACCGCGGCCGCCCCGTCGGGCTCTTTCAGGGTTACTATCGCGACCCCGAGCGCACGCGTGAGGCTTGGCACGACGGCATCTATTACACCGGCGACATCGCCTGGCGCGACGAGGATGGATACTACTGGTACGTGGGCCGCGCCGACGATGTGATCAAGAGCTCTGGCTATCGCATCGGCCCCTTCGAGGTGGAGAGTGCGCTCATGACGCACCCGGCCGTCGTGGAGTGTGCCATCACGGGCGTGCCGGATGAGATCCGCGGGCAGGTGGTGAAGGCCACCATCGTGCTGGCCAGCGACTACCGCAGCCGCGCCAATGACGAGCTGGTGCGCGACATTCAAAATCATGTCAAGCGCGTCACGGCGCCCTACAAATACCCACGCATCATCGAGTTCGTCGACGCCCTGCCAAAGACGATCAGTGGCAAGATCCGCCGTGTGGAGATCCGCCAGAAGGACAATCGGGGCAGGTGACGACGCCCCACAGACTCATCCGGCTCCCGTTTCGCCTCGCGATAAAGTGCGCAGAGAGTACCGCGCCCCCATTATGTCGCATGAAAAGACCAAAAAGTTCCTCGCGGCCCAATTATGTCGCATAAAAGGGCCAAAAAGTTCCTCGCGGTCTAATTATGTCGCATAAAAAGGCCGAAAAGTTTCTCGTGGTCCAATTATGTCACATAAAAGGGCCAAAAAGTTTCCCGTGGCCCAATTATGTCGCATAAAAGAGCCGAAAAGTTCTGGGCGGTCTAATTATGTCGCATAATGGCGTTACTCGGGTTTTTCCCCTCATCGTGTCGCACAATGAGGCCGCCCGCTGACTTACGCCGCTTCTAAATGTTCCGCATGGCAGCGATGGCGCGTTCATCGCCCTGCATGGCGTCCGCCCCTCCAGGCCAGCGCCTGAGCCGCCCCCTCCCCTCGCATCAAAAAAACGACGCATCGCCGCATCGCCGACTCTCCCCCTCCATCTGATTATGCCGCGTGCATGCGCCGAGCGCGCGTGTGCCCGGCGTTTTCTTTTCTGCTCACTCATCTCGATCCTCTTCTCGCTTCTTTTTCGTGTTGCTTTCTGTTTTCACTATGTCGTTTAACTTTGCAGTTAAATAACCGAGTTAATTATGAAGACAGAGAAGCAAAACATCGAACAAACCATCTTGGAAGCAGCCGAGAGGCTCTTCTTGGCGCAAGGCTTCATGAAGACGACCACGGCGCAAATAGCCCGAGAAGCCGGCTGCAACTCCGCCATGGTGCACTATTACTATCGCACCAAGGAGCAACTCTTCGAACGCATCTATGGCGAGAAGGTCGGGCTCGTGATCGAGAACCTCTCATCCGTCAGCGGCTCCCAGGGCACCCTCGAGGAGCGCATCGACCGGCTCATCGACGTCTATTTCGACTTCCTCAGCCGCAACCCGAAGCTGCCCGCCTTCCTGCTCTACGAAGCCCGCCAATCGTCCGCCGTCAGCAAGCACATCAACAACCGCCTGCGGGAGGCACTGCAAGGCATCGTCACGCCGATCGATAAAGACCTGCAAGCGGCCATCGCCGAGGGGCGCATCCGCCCCATTGCAGCCGTCGACTTGTTTATGACCGTCCTCACGCTCTGCATCGGTTCGTTCCTCATCGTCCCCGTCTTCCGCGACGTGTGGAACCTGACCGACGCGCAGTTTGCTGACCTCATGCGTCGTCGGCGCGAGGAGATTAAGGAGACCACCTTATCCAGAATCAAGCCGTGATGCATACCCTATATATATACGCCACGCGCAGGCTATGGGCGGCGGCACTCCTCCTCCTCTGCCTGCCGACGCTCACAGCGCAAGAGGCCGTGCCAGCGCTGTCGTTAGATAGCTGTCATGCCTGGGCACAAAGCAGGCATCCCACAGCCGGGCGGTACGCATTGACGGATCAAAGCGAAGCCGACGCGGCGAGCAATGCAGCCAAGGGCGCCCTGCCACAGCTCATGATGGCTGGGCAGGCCACGCTGCAATCGGCCACTACACACATCCCTTTCACCCTGCCCGGCATCGACCTGCCAGAGATAGCCAAGGATCAATACAGGCTTTACGCCGAGGCCGTGCAACCGCTTACTGACCTGCTGACGGTGCGCGACAATGTGCGTCTGGCTCACGCCAATGCGGCGGCCGAGCACAGCCGGGTAGACATGGAGATGCACAGCCTGAAGGCACATGTCAACAGCCTCTTCTTCGGCATACTGGCCGTCGATGAGCAGGCGCGACTGGCCGCATCGCTCTGTGACGATCTGCGCGCAGGCATCGGTCGGGCAGACACGGCCGCGGCGCATGGCGTGGCGCTGCGAAGCGCAAGCGATGCACTGCGTGCGGAGCTGCTCGGGGCTGAACAACGCATCGCAGAGCTACAGGCCACACGCCGCACGTATGTGGCCACGCTTGCCCTGCTCATCGGGCGAAAGCTGACGGACGATGTGCGCCTCGATCGGCCTGCGGAGCCGTCAGCCATAGGCACCGAGGAGATCCGCCGGCCAGAGCTGAGGCTGTTTGAATCGCAAAAGGCAGCGCTCGGTGTGCGTCGGCGGCTGCTCACGGATGCTAACCTGCCGCACGTGAGCCTCTTTGTGCAAGGCGGCTACGGCCGGCCGGCGCTGAATATGCTTGACAACGACTTTAAGCCTTATGCCCTCGGTGGCATACGCCTAAGCTGGAACATCGCGGGGCTGTATACCTATCGCAAGCAGCGCCGCCTGCTCGACGTGAACGCCCGCACGGTCGATGTGCAACGCGACGCCTTCCTCCTTGAGACGCGCATGACCCTGACCCGACAAGAGACGGAGATGGAGAAGCTGCGTCGGCTCGTCACCTCGGATGCGGAGATCATCCGCCTGCGCGAACGGGTGAAGGAGAGCGCTCGCAACCAATTACAGTTTGGCACAGCCACCGCCAACGACTATATCCAATACGTCAACGCCGAACACCGCGCCCGCCTGAGCATGGCGCTGCATGAATTGCAGCTGCTGTGGGAGGCCTATAACCATCGGACGACGCTGGGTGAATAGACCCGCTGTAGGGGTGTATCGCATACGCCCACGACACCAATCGATATTGAACAATGCATTTATGAATAAGAAAAGAAGAATCCTTTCCCTGCCGGCCATTGCGGCGCTCCTTCTGGCTGGCGCATGCAAGAGCGAACAAACCTTCGATGCCTCGGGCGCTTTCGAGGCTGAAGAGACCGTCATCTCGTCCGAGGCACAAGGCGTCATCCTCCGTTTGGATGTGGAGGAAGGCGACGTGTTGGACAGCGGCGCTGAGGTGGGCTGTGTGGACACGACCGACCTTGCCCTAACCCGCGAACAGCTCCTCGCACGCATCGAGGCGCTCACCGCGCGTAAACCCGAGACGGCCGTACAGCTGGCCGCCCTACAGGAGCAGCTGGCCACGGCCGAGCATGAGCGCGACCGCCTCGCCCACCTCGTAGCCGGCGATGCCGCCACCCCGAAGCAATTAGACGACGCCACGGCGCAGGTGGCCGTGCTGCAACGGCAGATCGCCGCACAACGCTCCACGCTGCGCACCTCCACCGACGGCCTCGACAAAGAAGCCCGCGCGCTGGCCGTGCAGGTGGAGCAGACGGACGACCGCCTGCGCCGCTGCCACATCGTCAACCCGGTGCGTGGCACAGTGCTCACGAAGTATGCCCGCGCTAACGAAGTGACTGCCCCCGGCCAACCCCTCTACCGCATCGCCGACCTCAGCCACATGACGCTGCGCGTCTACATCTCCGGCCAGCAGCTGCCTAAAGTGCGCATTGGGAAGCGCGTCAGCGTCTATACCGACGCGGGCAGCAAGGGCGGCGACATGCACCGCGCCGAGGGCACAGTGACATGGATCAGCGACCGCGCCGAGTTTACCCCCAAGACGATCCAGACGCGTGACGAGCGCGCCGACTTGGTCTACGCCGTCAAGGTGCGCGTGCCCAACCCGGACGGCCGATATAAGATGGGGATGTATGGCGAAATCACCTTCGACTGACGCCGCAGGATGGCTGCCATGATCACCGCCGAACAGATCAGTAAGCGCTACGGCGAGGTGCAGGCGCTCGCAGCGGTCAGCATCGAGGTGCACGAGGGCGAGCTCTACGGCCTCATCGGCCCCGATGGCGCTGGCAAGACGACGCTCTTCCGCATCCTCACCACACTGCTGCCCTCGGACGAAGGCCGCGCCACGGTGGCCGGCATGGACATCGCCGCTGACTACCGCGCCATCCGCGCCGCTGTGGGCTACATGCCCGGACGCTTCTCGCTCTATCAAGACCTGACCGTGGAGGAGAACCTCCGCTTCTTCGCCACCCTTTTCGGCACCCGCTTAGAGGATAACTACGACCTCGTGCGCGACATCTACGTGCAGATCGAGCCCTTCCGACGCCGCCGCGCCGGGCGCCTCTCGGGCGGCATGAAGCAGAAGCTGGCGCTCTGCTGCGCGCTGATCCACCGGCCGCGCGTGCTCTTCCTTGACGAACCCACGACGGGCGTCGACGTCGTCTCCCGCCACGAGTTCTGGGACATGCTGGCCGGCCTCCGTCGGCAGGGCATCACCCTGCTCGTCTCCACGCCCTACATGGACGAGGCCGTCCGCTGCGACCGCATCGCGCTGATCCAGACCGGCCGCATCCTCAGCGTAGACACACCCGCGGGCATCGTCCGCCGTTACCCCGACGCGCTCTTCACCCTCCGCGCCGCGGACATGCGCCGACTGACCGAAGCGGTGCGTAGGTTGCCAGACGTGAAGAGCAGCTTCGCCTTCGGGCGTGTGCTGCACGTATCCTTTAATAAGGACGACGGCGAAGCACCCCGGCGCACGCTTGCCGCACTCGCCGAGGCCGGTTGCCAAGGGGTGGAGATGAGGCCCATCGAGCCGGGTATCGAGGATTGCTTTATCCGATACATGATGTAACCGCACGCCCCCTCCGGCGTTGGGGGCGGGGGACATGTAACCACCGATTTGAAATGACAGAAGAAACAGTAATCCAAGTGGAAAGCCTCACGAAGCGTTTCGGCGCATTCACGGCTGTAGACGCCATCTCGTTCAGCGTGCGCCGTGGGGAGATCTTCGGCTTCCTCGGGGCCAACGGCGCCGGCAAGACGACGGCCATGCGTATGCTCTGCGGCCTGCTCAGCCCCACCGCGGGGCGGGCCACGGTGGCCGGCTTCGACGTCTACCACGAGGCGGACCGCATCAAGCGACACATCGGCTACATGAGCCAGCGCTTTTCGCTGTACGAAGACATGACCGTGGCCGAGAATATCCGCCTCTTCGGCGGCATCTACGGCCTCAGTCGGAAGGAGATCCGGGAGCGCGGCGCCGAGCTCGTCGACCGCTTGGAGCTGCGCGCCGAGGTGCACCACCGCGTCGGGGCGCTGCCCACCGGTTGGAAGCAGAAGCTGGCCTTCTCCGTGGCCGTCATCCATCGGCCCCGCATCGTCTTCCTCGACGAGCCCACGGGCGGCGTCGACCCCATCACGCGCCGCCGCTTCTGGGACCTCATCCTGCAGGCTGCCGAGGCCGGCATCACCGTCTTCGTCACGACGCACTACATGGACGAGGCCGAGTATTGCGACCGCATCTCCATGATGGTCGACGGCCGCATCGAGGCGCTCGACAGCCCCGAGGCGCTCAAGCAACGCTACGCCGCGGACACGATGGACGACGTCTTCCTCCGCCTGGCCCGCAAGGCGAAGCGCTCGGGGGATTGATGCCGATGCGCGGAGGTCTGCGGAGTGTGTATGCCCAGTCATTAATAAGTCAAACGCATCGGAGCTATTATTGACTGCAGTATTTAATAAGTCAAATGCGTTGGAGTTATTATTGACTATAGTATTTAATAAGTCAAACGCGTTGGGGTTATTATTGACTATAGTATTTAATAAGTCAAATACATTGGGGTTATTATTGACTGCAGGAAATGATAATCAAATGCATTAGAGTTATTATTTCCAATAGGAAATGATAAGTCAAACGCGTTAGAGTTATTATTTCCAACAGGAAATGATAGTTAGACGTATCAGATTTATCATTTCCTCAAGCATTCTGCCTGGAGCCAAGCCGAATCACCCATTATCATTCGTTTTTCATACCCCATGTCCCAGTTCCTCATCTTCGTCAGGAAAGAATTCCTGCACATGTTTCGCGACGTCCGCACGCTGATGATCCTCTTCGTGCTGCCCCTTGTGCTCGTCATGCTGCTCGGCTTTGCGCTGACTAACGAGATCAAAGACGCCCGCATCGTCGTCTGCGACTACGCCCGCGACGAGGCCTCGCGCCACCTCATCGGCCAGCTCGCCGCCAACCGCAACTTCATCATCGAGGAAGCCCTGATGAGCCACACCGAGATCGACAATCAGTTTCGCCGCGGCCGCGTGAAGTTGGCCGTCGTCTTCCCCGCCGGCTTCCGCGACCGGCTGCTGCATCTGCACCACGCCGAGCTACAAATCGTCGCCGACGCCTCCGACCCGAACACGGCCGACCTGCTGACGGGCTACGTGGAGAGCACCGTCCGCAGCTACACCGCGAGCCTACAGGCCGAACGCTCCCCCACGGCCGCGCCGACGATCGACCTCAACGTCCGCGCCCTCTACAACCCCGAGCTCCGCGCCGCCGTCAACTTCGTTCCCGGGGTGATAGCCTTCGTGCTGATGCTCATCAGCGTCATGATGACGTCCGTCTCCATCGTTCGCGAGAAGGAGTACGGCACGATGGAGGTGCTCCTCGTCTCGCCCGTCTCGCCCATGCTGTTCATCCTCGCCAAGCTCGTCCCTTACCTGCTGCTTTCGCTCGTCAACTTGGGCGTGATCCTAACCCTGAGCGCCACCGTGCTGGGTGTTCCTGTGCAGGGCAGCGTCCCCCTGCTTGTGGCCGAGAGCCTGCTCTTTATCCTGACGGCGCTCTCCCTCGGGCTGCTCATCTCCAGCTCCGCACGCACGCAGCAAGCCGCCATCCTCACCTCCCTCATCGGCCTCATGGTGCCCACGATGCTCTTCACCGGCTTCGTCTTCCCGATCGAAAACATGCCCCTGCCCCTGCAAGTCTTTGCCGACCTCGTCCCCTCGCGTTGGTTCTACGTCATCGTGAAAGACGTCATGATCAAAGGCGCAGGCATCACCGCCGTCTGGCGCGAGACACTCATCCTCGCCCTCACCACACTCGTGCTCCTCTTCTTGGGTTATAAGAAATTCAACCTCCGGCTCACGTAAAAGGCCAATGATTAATTATCAATGATTACCCCAGAGACATGGAGAATGGCACCGCCTCATCATTAGTCATTGACCATTAATAATTCATCCACTCATGCGCACCCTCTGCTACCTGCTCCGCAAGGAGTTCATCCGCATTTTCCGCAACAAGACCCTCCTGCCCATGATCTTCTCCATGCCCATCGTCCAGCTGTTGATACTCCCCTGGGCAGCGGACTACGAGATCAAACACCTTGACATCGCCATCGTCGACACCGACCACTCCACCGCCTCGCGCCGCCTGACCGACAAGCTGACCTCCTCGGGTTACTTCCGCCTCACCGCCCGGCCTGCCACCTTCGACGGCGCCCTATCGCTCGTGGAGAACGACCGCGCCGACCTCGTCTTGGAGATCCCCCGCGACTTCGAGCGCGACCTGACCTCCGGCCGTGGCGGACGCCTCTTCATTGCCGTCAACGCCATCAACGGCGTCAAGGCCGGTCTCGGCAGTGCCTACTTAGCGCGCATCGTAGCAGCCTTTGCTACCGACCTCCGCCTCGACCGGCGACCCGACGCGCGCCTCTCCCCCGCCCCAACGATCGAGACGGTGCCCATCCGCCGCTTCAACCCGGCCATGAACTACCGCTTCTTCATGGTGCCCGCCATCCTCACCCTCCTCGTCACCATGATCGCCGCTTACCTCTGCGCCCTCAACCTCGTTGCGGAGAAGGAGATGGGCACCATCGAGCAGATGAACGTCACGCCCGTCGGCAAATACGCCTTCCTGCTCTCCAAGATGCTCCCCTTCCTCCTGATCGGCATCTTCATCTTCAGCGTCGGCCTCTTCCTCATCGCCCGCCCGCTCTACGGCATCGTCCCCGTGGGCAACATCGGCCTGCTCTACGCCTACCTCGTGCTCTACCTCACGGCCATGCTCGGGCTGGGCCTGCTCATCTCCACCTACTGCGAGACGCAGCAGCAAGTGATGTTCATCACCTTCTTCTTCATGACCATCTTCATACTGATGAGCGGCCTCTTCACGCCCGTGGAGAGCATGCCCGCCTGGGCGCGCGCCATCTCGCGCTCCAACCCAGTGACGTACTTCATGGAGGCTTGCCGCATGATCATCCTCAAGGGCAGCGGCTGGCGCGACGTCCGCAGCCATATGGCCATCACAGCCGGCTTTGCCCTCGTCTTCCACACCTGGGCGGCGCTCAATTACCGGAAGACGACATGAAGCCCATGCACCTTACCTATAAACACCTACGCTACCTGTTACGCCTAACACTCATCCCCCCCGCCGCATAAACAAAGCATCCGACGACAAAGGGCTGGCGGAGGCTCCTTTGCCATCGGATGCTTTATTACAACGTGAGTTCGACGTAAGAATGAGGTTCCTTACGTCCACACCATGTCTTTGTTAGAGTACTCGGGCGGACAAAATGTTTTCGGAAATGCTTGCGGGAATCCCGCAACGAACAAAAACTACTTTTTGGTGCTCGCGGGATTTCCGCAACGAGGAAAAAGTGCTTTTTGGGCTTTGCGGGATTTCCGCAACGAGGAAAAAGTGCTTTTTGGGCTTTGCGGGATTCCCGCA
>MIQB01000051.1 GCA_002890585.1 Tannerella sp. oral taxon 808 | reverse complement strand
CGAGCTGTTGTCCACGAAGATGAACCCCGCCGCTCGGCACGCATAACCCACTAACGGGATCCGCCCCAGCCCCGCCTTCATCATCCACTTGATCGGCAGCCCCAGGAATCCGTAAATCAAAAAAATATCGAACGCCCCCTGGTGGTTGGCCGCGAACACATACGAACACCCCCGCCTGAGATGCTCCCGCCCCCGCACATGCACCGGACACAGCACCAACAAGCACGCCAGTCGCGACCAAAGCATGCCCGGGTAATACGAAAAGATGCGCTCGCCCCCCAGCAGGCACCCCGCCGTCGTCGTGAGTGCCGTGAGCACCGTGAGCACCAAGAAGAGTGGCGCCGCAATCAGTACGAAGTAGATAGGATAAAGAAGTCTAACCATCAGTTTATGTATCTCTTTTTCTGCGACAAAGATACGCCCCTTGCCCTGTCCCTACCCTTAATTTTTACCCATCCAACGCCCACCATCTGGATTTTATGCCTTCTTTTGTTCCGAAAAATTTAGAATTCAATCAATAGTAATCGATCGAACTATGGGTGCTTTAAAGTATTTAGGTATTCTCGTCCTCCTCATCGGTGTGGGGGTGCTGGCAGCGACAACAACAGCTGACACGCCCAGCAACACGATGCTGCTTGCCGGTTTGGTGTTAGTCATTTGCGGCTACCTGGCGCACATTTTCTTCAACAGAAACAGCAAGAGGATCGAATAGAAACAGCGGTTTTTTTCCGCTTCTTAATGATGTCTTCATGCATCCTTCGCTGCGGCGAGGGGTGCATGATTTTTATTGCCCAAATATCAACGGCAAACGCCCCGCCCCCTCGCTTTCGCACGGAGATTTCGGGGGGAATGGGGCACGTTTACATTTGCCGCCCAAACATTTTAAGGCATACAATGAACAAGAAGACAAGCGGCGAGGGAGCGGCGAAACGGCTCTATGTGGAGACGTATGGCTGCCAAATGAACGTGGCGGACACGGAGGTGGTGGCCTCGGTGATGCAGACAGATGGCTACGAGCTGACAGATAAGATTGAGGAAGCGGACGCGGTGTTTGTGAACACGTGTTCGGTGCGCGACAACGCAGAGCAACGGGTGGTGAGCCGGCTGCAATATTTCCGCTCGCTGCGGCGCGGAGGACGGCGGCTGATCATCGGTGTGCTGGGCTGCATGGCAGAAAGGGTGAAGGAGGAGCTGGTGCGAGAGCATGGGGTAGACCTCGTGGCAGGGCCAGACGCATACATGGATTTGCCGAACCTCGTGGGGGCAGTGGAGCGTGGCGAGAAGGCTGTCAATGTGTCTCTCTCGACAACGGAGACCTACCGCGACGTGAAGCCCCTGAAGTTGGCGGGGGTGCATGTGGCGGGGTTTGTGTCGATCATGCGGGGGTGCAATAATTTCTGCTCCTACTGCATCGTGCCGTACACGCGGGGGCGAGAGCGAAGCCGAGATGTGGAGAGCATATTGAGCGAAATCAGTGATATGCGTGCGAAGGGCTACCGAGACATTACGCTGCTGGGGCAGAACGTGAACTCGTATCGCTACCGACCTGCGGGGGGTGCGGAGGTCGACTTTGCAGGGCTACTTGACTGCGTGGCCACGACGGCGCCAGACCTCAGAATCCGCTTCATGACGTCGCACCCAAAGGATATGAGCGACGAGATGCTGCATGTGATGGCCTCGCACGCGAACATTTGCAAGTACATCCACTTGCCAGCACAGTCGGGTAGCTCGCGCATGCTGCATGTGATGCGGCGAGGCTACACACGGGAGTGGTATCTGGGGCGGATCGCGGCCATACGACGCATCCTGCCGGGGTGTGCCATCTCAACAGATCTGTTCTGCGGCTTCCACTCGGAGACGGAGGAGGATCACGCGGAAACGCTCTCACTGATGCGAGAGGTGGGATATGATTCGGCGTTCATGTTCAAATATTCGGAGCGGCCGGGGACGTTTGCAGCGCGACATCTTAAGGACGATGTGCCCGAGGACGTAAAGGTCAGGAGGCTGCAAGAGATGATCGCGTTGCAAAACGAGCTGTCAGAGGCAAGTAATAAGCGCGATGTGGGGCGACGCTTCGAGGTGCTTGTCGAGGGATTCTCAAAGCGGTCGCGGGAGCGGATGTATGGGAAGACGGAGCACAACAAGGTGGTCGTTTTTGACCGTGGGGGGCACCGTATCGGCGACTTGGTGCAGGTCGAGGTCGAGGAAGCTACATCGGCTACGCTGCTCGGTCGGGAGGTGACGGAATGAGCCAATTGTAGGGCTGTTAAATATCACAAAGTGGCGGGGCTGTCCGTGAAGAAAGGTTTCTTTTGCGCGCTAATCCCCTGTGCTCATAGCATGATATTGAATAAAAAGTCCGGATCGTCTTCATTTTTCAGCTCACGTTTGACCTCCGTCATCAGCATCGCATTGACGCTGTACATGACGGGCGTTTTTTTTGTGTTTGGGCTGGTCAGTCGCGGGCTGTCAACGTATATGAAGGAGAATCTTTCGTTCTCCATCATCCTCAAAGACGACCTCAAGGAGGCCGACATGCGCCGGATGCAAGCAGACCTCGAGGCGCAACCCTTTGTCAAGTCTACCCAATACATATCGCGTGCTGAGGCAGCCGAAGAGATGACGGCTGAGCTCGGCGAAGATCCACAGGTCTTCCTCGGCTTCAACCCCTTTCACGCCTCCATCGGCGTGACGCTGAAGTCAGAATACGCAAACGCGGAGAGCCTGCAAGAGATCGAGAAGAGGCTGATGGGAGATGTGCGCGTAGTGGAGCTATCGTACCGAAAAGACATCATACAAACGGTCAACGAAAACATCCGGCGCATCGGGTTGGTGCTCGGGCTGTTGATCACACTGTTGATGCTTATCTCGTTCGTCTTAATCAGCAACACGATCCGGCTGTTGATCTATTCCAAGCGATTTTTGATTTACACCATGCGGTTGGTGGGAGCCACACCGGAGTTCATCCGCTGGCCCTTCATTCGGCGGAGCATGATTAACGGCGCCATCGCTGGGGTGGTGGCCGATGTGTTGTTGGCGGGTACGGTGTGCTATCTGCAAAGCGCATGGATCGGTGCGGGGCGGATAGTACCCGTCGGAGGCTTGGTGGCAGTCTGCCTACTCATTCCGCTGCTGGGCGTGGGGCTGTCAGTCAGTGCGGCGTATTTGGCCGTGAACCGATACCTGTACATGGAGCGAGGAAAACTCTATTATATATGAATATGGAAAGAGAAGAAAAGATGAAAGATTTTGCGTTGGGAAAGCTCAACTTCCTGCTGATCGCTGTGTCCGTGCTGTTGATTGTCGTCGGCTTTATGCTGATGAGCGGCGGGGGATCGACGGATGGCGTTTCGTTTAACCCAGAGATCTTCAGCAAGCGGCGCATTGCCGTGGCGCCAATCGTGACGATGGTCGGGTTTATCCTGATGGTCTTTGGCATTCTGGCCAGCGATCGGAAAGGCGCGGCCACGGATAAGGACGCATTGAAGTAGGCATGAGTGAAACGGAAGCGATCATCTTAGGTATCATTCAAGGGCTGACGGAGTTTCTGCCCGTGAGCAGTAGTGGCCATCTGGCAATTGCTGGCACACTGTTCGGCATGAAGAGTGGCGAGGAACTGTTAGCCTTTACAACCTTGCTGCATGTGGCTACGGTTTGCAGCACCCTCCTTGTGTTGCGGGGCGAGATCGGCGCATTGCTGCGCGGCCTCTTCGCTTTCCGCTGGAATGATGAGACGGCGATGGTGAGCAAGCTCCTGTTGTCAGCTGTGCCGGTGGGCATCGTGGGGGTATGCTTTAAGGATCAGGTGGAGGCTGTGTTTGGGCAGGGACTACTCGTTGTGGGTTGCATGTTGCTGCTCACGGCGGTGCTGCTTGGCGTGGCGTCGTTGGTGCGGGTGAAGGAGAAGGCTGAGATCTCGTTTCGCGATGCGTTCGTCATCGGTGTGGCGCAGGCTTGCGCGGTGATGCCGGGGCTATCACGCTCTGGGACGACGATCGCTACGGGACTCGTGCTCGGCAATAAGCGCGAGGCCGTGGCTAAGTTCTCCTTCTTGATGGTGCTCATTCCTGTGCTTGGCGAGGCGCTGCTCGATGTGCTGAAGATGCTGAAGGCCGGATCGACGGCGGCAGCTTTTGGGGCCATCTCGCCGGTGGCGATGGTGTGCGGATTCGTGGCGGCGTTCGTGGTGGGCGCTATGGCATGCCGGTGGATGATCGGCGTAGTCCGTCGTGGGCGGTTGATCTATTTCGCCATCTACTGCGTGGTGGCTGGCGTGGTGGCTATCGTTTACTCCGTTGTCTCATGATGAACTTTTTGCAGGGTGAAGTGGTGGGCTTCGACAAGCCACTGGACTGGACGTCGTTTGATGTAGTCAACAAGTTTCGCTACGCCCTGACGCGTCGCTTGGGCGTGAAGAAAATCAAGGTGGGGCATGCGGGGACGCTCGATCCGAAGGCTACAGGCGTCTTGGTGCTCTGCACCGGGCGTGCAACGAAGCGCATCGAGGAGTTGCAGAGCTACTCGAAAGAGTATGTAGCCACGCTGCGTTTGGGTGCCACCACGCCGTCGTTTGATTTGGAAACGGAGATCGATGCGACGTATCCCACTGACCACATCACCCGCGAAGCGGTAGAGCGTGTGCTCCACACGTTTACTGGAGAGATCCACCAAGTGCCGCCCACGTTTTCAGCCTGCAAGGTGGATGGTAAACGGGCCTACGAACTGGCACGCCGCGGAAAAGATGTAACACTTGAAGCCCGCCCAGTCGTGATCAGTGAAATGGAACTCTTAGACTGTGGCCTGCCCGACACGATCCGCATCCGCTGTGTATGCAGCAAAGGCACCTACATGCGAGCCTTGGCACGCGACATCGGAGAGGCGCTCCAGTCAGGCGCACACCTCATAGAACTGCGACGTACACGCAGCGGCGACATCACCCTCGACCACTGCATCACCCCCGAAGGCATCGGGGACTTCTTAGACCGCGCTCTCCCCCCCACAGAGTGAGAGAGGCCGCGGCACATCACACACACATGTAATTAATCATTGACCAAATACTCCTTTTTTACGTCATGAAACTTTCGAGATACAAATTCACCCTGCCCCCCGAACTGATCGCTACACACCCCATAACCTATCGCGACGAAGCGCGCATGATGGTGGTGCACCGCGACACGGGTAAGATCGAGCATCGGGTCTTTAAGGACCTGACGAAATACTTCGGTGAGGGCGACGTCTTTGTCATGAACAACACACGCGTCTTCCCCGCGCGACTCTACGGCCAGAAGGAAAAAACAGGCGCACGCATCGAAGTCTTCCTGCTCCGAGAGCTCAACGAGAGCCTCCGATTGTGGGACGTGCTGGTCGATCCCGCACGCAAGATCCGCATCGGCAACAAGCTCTTCTTCGGGAAAGAAGCAAACCCCGAGGAGCTCGTGGCTGAGGTGATCGACAACACCACCTCGCGCGGCCGCACGCTGCGTTTCCTCTGCGAGGGCGACCACGATGTGTTCAAAAAGAAACTCTATGAGCTCGGTAATACCCCCCTGCCGAGATACATGAATCGCGAAGCCGAACCGGAAGACAGGGAGCGATACCAGACGATCTACGCCACCGAGGAGGGCGCCGTGGTAGCTCCAGCCGCCGGGCTGCACTTCAGCCGCGAACTCATGAGGCGCCTCGAAATCAAAGACTGCCGCTTCGTCTACCTCACCGTCCACTCCGGACTCGGCATCTACCGCGACATCGACGTGGAAGACCTCTCGAAACACAAAATCGACTCCGAGCAAATGATCATCGGCCGCGAAGTGATCGACGCCGTCAACACAGCCATCGACACCGAACATCGCGTCTGTGCCGTCGGCACCTCCGTCATGCGCGCCATCGAAACAGCCGTCGGCACCGACGGACACCTCAAGGAGTTCGACGGCTGGACGAACAAGTTCATCTTCATCCCCTACGAGTTCACCATCGCCAACTCCATGATCACCAACTTCCACCTGCCCTTCTCCACCCTGTTGCTCATGACGGCTGCCTTCGCCGGATACGACCTCACGATGGAGGCTTACAACGTGGCCGTCAAAGAGAAATACCGCTTCTGCGCTTACGGCGACGCGATGCTGATCCTGTAGAAACGAAAAGTGAAAAGTGAAAAACAAAAAGTCTTGCCGGCGCGCGGGGCTTTTCGTTTTTCGTTTTCGCCCCTATCGGTTATCCCCCATTGGGGATCCCCCGTTTTTAGTTTTTCATTTTTAGATTTTAGATCCTCCCCCTCATGTCCACCAACGTTTACCTCGGCCTCGGCTCCAACCAGGGCGACCGGCAGGCCAACCTCGCGGCGGCGATCGAGTTGTTGACCCAGCAGGCCGGCAGCCTCGTCGCTGCCTCGCGTTGCTATGAGACCGCCCCCTGGGGCTTCCACTCGCCTCACCCCTTCCTCAACGCCGCCCTCTGCCTCCGTACCGCCCTCGACCCCATACCCCTGCTCCGCCTCACGCAGCGCATCGAGCGCCAGTTAGGCCGCACCATCAAAACCAGCCCCGGACACGCCTACGCCGATCGCCCGATCGACATCGACATCCTCTTCTACGGCGACCTCACGCTGACCAGCCCCACCCTCACCATCCCCCACCCCGCCCTGCACCTCCGCCGCTTCGTCCTCGAGCCCCTGGCCGAGATCGCCCCCACGCTGCGCCATCCCACGCTCGGCCGCACCGTCAGCGAGCTGCTGGACACATGTCCGGAGTGAAACAGATCCGTCAAAATCGTTTTCAGGAAATGCTTGCACTACCGGTGCAACGAGGGAAATGTGGTTTTTTGAGGTTTGTATTACTCGTGCTAGTATTTCCAAAAACCTGTCGCATGCCTCTTTTCCCGCGCAATGGCATGTAGGGACGCATGTGCAACACCCTCCAAACATCCCGACAGGGGACGAATGATCCATAGCGCTCGGGTACATGTGGTGCGTATGCGTGTGCGCTCCTACAAAGTCCTCACGGAAATACGGTTGGCCTTTGCAGGAACGCTGCAAGCCTTATATGATGTTTTGGGACTGCCCCGACAAAACCAAGTAAGGCCCACGCGATATCCGTAGACAATCTGCCAGAAAAAGAGACTTACGTCGAACTCATGCTATGATACGTAAGAGGCACAAAGGCCAAAACGGCTTCAGGTCGGGGTTTCCGCTAAACGCCGAGAAGCTCATTCCGCTCATTGGCATGAGTCTCGTTTTCGTCTTTTTACACACAACTCCCCCCTCATTCCTTAATCCTTAATTGACGATCGGATATTTTCACTTTTCTATGCAAGGACGCCGTCAGTACGCACTTTTCAGTCTGAATTTAAACCCTACTTTTGTGCGAAATTTTCGAGAAATAGAAAGTGGACAATGAATTCAATCGCACGATGACGAATGAAAAGAAGCAGATAAAACGAGCCTTGATTTCGGTTTATCACAAGGAAGGATTATTAGAAGACATCATAAAGACACTCCACAGCGAGGGCGTGCAATTGCTCTCGACGGGAGGTACACAGACATATATTGAATCGTTAGGCATACCCTGCGAAGCGGTTGAGCACCTCACCGGTTATCCCTCCATCCTCGGAGGGCGAGTAAAGACATTACACCCCAAAATATTTGGCGGCATCTTGGCGCGCCGTGAGCATGATGAAGACATCCGGCAATTGTCGGAATATGAAATACCAACGATCGACTTAGTGATCGTAGACCTCTATCCCTTTGAAGAAACAGTGGCCGCGGGCGCCGACGAAGCCGCAGCGATCGAGAAGATCGACATCGGTGGCATCTCCCTCATCCGCGCCGCCGCAAAGAACTTCCGCGACGTGGCCATCATCGCTTCAGAGGCGCAATACGAACGCCTGCTGACCCTACTGAAGAAGAACGGCGCACAGACCACCTTGGCTGAGCGCCGCGACTTCGCCCGCGAAGCGTTTGCCGTTTCCTCCGGCTATGACGTGGCCATCTACCATTACTTCGATACCGGCGACCACACCGCTTTCCGTGCCGCATCTGACAACGCCCTGCCACTGCGCTATGGCGAAAACCCGCACCAGCGAGGCACCTTCTACGGCCGCTTCAACAAGCTCTTCACGCGGCTGCACGGCAAGCAAATCTCCTACAACAACCTGTTAGACATCGACGCCGCCGTCGCACTCATCGACGAGTTCGACGAACCGACATTCGCCATCCTCAAGCACAACAATGCCTGCGGCGTAGCTTCACGCCCCACCATGCTGGAGGCCTGGAAAGATGCCTTGGCCGGCGACCCCGTCTCAGCCTTTGGGGGCGTCTTGGTGGCCAACAGGACGATCGATGTGGATGCCGCTGGCGAGATCGATCGCATCTTCTTCGAGGTCATCATCGCACCAGGTTACACCAAAGACGCGCTCTTCGTTTTAAGGAAAAAGAAAAACCGCATCATCCTGCAGCGGTGGCCGGGCAAAGCGGCGCAGAGCAGCTCGTTCCGCTCCCTTTTGAACGGCGTACTCGTGCAAGATCGCGATACAAGCATACAGACAGCTGACGACCTCCAACCGATGACCAAGAGTCACCCCACCGAGAGCGAGATCGCCGATATGCTGTTTGCCAACAAGATTGTGAAGCATAGCAAATCGAACGCAATCACACTGGCGAAGAACAAACAGCTCTGTGCCAATGGCGTGGGGCAGATGTCGCGTGTGGATGCACTGAAACAGGCTATCGAAAAGGCCCACACCTTCGGGTTCGATCTGAACGGCGCCGTGATGGCCTCGGATGCTTTCTTTCCCTTCCCCGACTGTGTCAAAGCAGCTGGCGAAGCTGGAATCACCGCCGTAATCCAGCCCGGAGGCTCCGTCAACGACGAGCTCTCAGTCGATTATTGCAACGCACATCATATAAGTATGGTAAAGACGGGTACCCGTCACTTCAAACATTAAACTGAATTTAAGACATAACGAATAATATGGGATTATTCTCCTTTACGCAAGAATTAGCTATCGATCTGGGGACGGCCAACACCATCATTGTTAGCGACGGAAAAATCGTCGTCGACGCACCGTCAGTGATCGCATTGGATAAACGCACCGACAAGGTGTTGGCCGTGGGCGAAACAGCACGCCAGATGCACGGTAAAACACATGAGAATATACGCACCGTCCGTCCGCTGCAAGACGGTGTCATCGCCGACTTCTACGCAGCCGAACAGATGATCCGCGGCATGATCAAAATGATCCACTTCCGGAATCGCTGGTTCTCCCCCCCATTGCGCATCGTCACATGCATCCCCTCGGGTAGCACCGAAGTAGAGATCCGCGCCGTGCGCGACTCGTCGGAGCACGCCGGAGCACGCGACGTCTATATGATCTACGAGCCAATGGCTGCCGCTATCGGCATCGGCATTGACGTGGAAGCCCCCGAGGGCAACATGATTGTGGACATAGGCGGAGGCACGACGGAGATCGCCGTGATCTCGCTCGGAGGCATCGTCTCCAATAAATCCATCCGCATCGCAGGCGACGACCTGACGGCTGACATCATGGAATACATGCGCCGACAGCACAACATGAAAGTGGGCGAAAGCACCGCAGAGCGAATCAAAATCAACGTCGGCGCCGTGCTGACTTCACTCGAGAATCCGCCAGAAGACTATGTCGTGCATGGACCGAACCAGATGACAGCCCTGCCGATGGAAGTGCCCATCTCGTATCAGGAGATTGCGCATTGCCTCGACAAGTCCATCTCGAAGATGGAGGCCGCCATCCTCAGCGCCTTAGAGCAAACACCGCCCGAGCTCTATGCCGACATCGTTCGCAACGGCATTTACTTGGCCGGCGGCGGCGCCATGATCCGCGGGTTGGAGAAGCGACTGACGGATAAAATCAACATCCCCTTCCGTGTGGCCGACGATCCGCTCCACGCTGTGGCAAAGGGTACAGGTGTGGCGCTGAAGAACATCGATAAGTTCAAGTTCCTCATTAAGTAAGCATCGACTGACACGGGTTCGATTGCGACGGTTCGCCGCTCCTCTTCCCCCTTTCACCACCTATGCGGAAGCTGCTTGACTTTCTGATCAGGAAAAGGCACTGGTTCTTATTCATACTGCTCGAGGTCGTTTCGTGCATATTCCTGTATTACAACCAGGCATACCACCGGAATTTGATTCTCGGATCATCCAACACCTTGGTCGGCTACATCTCCTCCATCTCGGGCGCGGTGCGGTCATACATCGGCCTTAAGGGAGAGAACAGAGCCCTCTTTGAACGGAACGGCCAGCTGGAGCTTCAGGTGATGAGGTTAGAGCGAGAGATAGAAATGCTGAAAGCGCAGGCGCTGACTTACGACAGCCTGTTTGTGGCCGACTCCGTCGCGATACCTTATCACTATGTCACTGCTGGAGTTGTCAACAGCAATGTCTCCTCGATGTCGAACTACCTCACCATCGATAAGGGGCTGCGAGACGGTGTGAAGCCTGACATGGGCGTCGTCTCCACCGGCGGGGTGGTGGGCATTGTCTCCGTGGCCGACGAACATTTCTCCGTCGTCATCCCCGTGCTCAATCCCAAACTACACATCAGCTGCAAGCTGCTCACCGGAAACTATTACGGGTCGCTCTCGTGGGACGGGCGCGACACACGCTATGCCTATTTAGATGAACTGCCCCGCCACGCCGTCTTCAAGGAGGGCGACACAGTCGTCACGAGCGGATTCTCAGCCGTCTTCCCGGCAAACATCATGGTGGGCACCGTGGCCAAATTCGAGAAGGGAAAAGACTACAATTTCTATTCGTTGAAAATCAAACTCGGCACCGACTTCTGGGCTTTGAAATCAGTTCGGGTGATTCAGAATGATTTTCACGATGAACGTACAGCCATAGAGGAAAAGGCGCGCAAGAATGATTAAGGGCATACTCAGAGTCATGGTCTACATCGCCGTGTGCGTGGCGTTGCAGGTGGCGGTGCTCAACCACATCCACCTGTTCCACGTCATGACGCCCTTCCTCTATCTCTACGCCATTGCGAAGATTCCCGTGGGCTTCACACGTGTGCAAGTCATCTGGACGGCCTTCATCACCGGACTCTTAGTCGACACCTTCTCCGGTACGCTTGGCATGCATGCAGCCGCGTGCACCCTCGTCGGGTTCTATCGCAACCCCCTGATGAATGCCTTTACGGATAAAGAGATGATGCTGGAAGATGCCTCACCCTCCTACATGACACTCGGCACGGGCGCCTTCATGAAATACATCTTCTGCCTCACCTTCCTACACCAAGCTGCGCTGTACGCCATAGAGTCCGTTTCCCTCTTCGATCCGCCCTTCTTGCTCCTTCGCATTTTCTCAGGCACAGCGCTCACGGCGCTTTGCATCTTCGTGGTCGAAGCCTTCCTACCGGATCGTCGCAGTGGAGAACTTTAAGAAATACGCTTACGAGAACCGACGATTCGTCGTCATTGGCTCCGTCCTTTTTGTGCTGTTCGTCTACATCGTGCGGCTCTGCTTCTTGCAGTTAGTAGACAGCAATTACAAGGCATCGGCTGACAATAACGCCTTCCTCCGCAAGGTGATCTATCCCCCCCGGGGCATCATCTACGACCGCAACGGGCAGCTGCTCGTATACAACCAACCGGCCTACGATGTGATGCTCATCATGCGTGAGATACACTCCTTAGATACGCTCGATTTCTGCCGCACGTTAGGCATCACGAAGGAGGTGTTCGACAAGCGCATCGCTGACATCAAGAACAAGAGGCTCAACCCCGGATACTCCGCCTACGCTCCGCAGGTCTTCATGAACCAGCTCTCCACCTACGAGTACGGAGCCCTGCAAGAGAAGCTCTACAAGTTCCCCGGCTTCTACATACAGAACCGCACCATACGCGAATACAGCCACCCCAACGCTGCCCTGTTGCTGGGCAACATCGGCGAGGTGAACAGGCGCGACATTGAGAAAGACGATTACTACAGCCAAGGCGACTACTCGGGCCGATCGGGGGTGGAGCGATCGTATGAGAAATGGCTCCGGGGGCAGAAGGGCGTGGAGGTGCTGCTGCGTGACGCACGCGGACGCATCAAAGGGCGATTTGAAGAAGGGCGGAACGACGTGATGCCCGTATCTGGAAAGAACCTCAACCTATCCATCGACATCAACCTGCAGATCCTGGCCGAGAAGCTGCTCCAAAACAAAGTGGGCAGCATCGTCATGATCGAGCCAGCCACGGGGGAGGTGCTTTGCTTGGCCACCTCGCCCGGATATGACCCCAACTTGCTCGTGGGGCGTAAAAGGGGAAAGAACTACGCCATGCTGGAGGAAGACCCGAGGAAGCCCCTCTTCGACCGCTCCATCATGGGAACGTACCCCCCGGGATCGACGTTCAAACCCACCCAGGCGCTCATCTTCTTGCAGGAGGGCGTCATCACACCAGACAAGATGTACTCCTGCGCCCGTGGATACACCTACCACGGCGGCAAACCCGCCTGCCACGGGCATGGATCGCCGCTGGCTCTGGTGCCCGCCATCGCCACCTCGTGTAACTCCTACTTCTGCTGGGGCTTGCACGACATGTTAGACAGCCGCCGCCGATACCCCACCGTGCAGGAGGCCTTCGATAAGTGGAAAGACGACATGGTGGCGCAGGGATATGGCTACCAGCTCGGCATCGACCTGCCGGGCGAGAAGCGTGGATACATACCCAACAGCAAGGTCTACGACACCTTCTACAACAGCCATTGGAACTCCAGCACCATCATCTCCGTAGCCATCGGGCAGGGCGAGGTGCTGGCCACTCCGCTACAGATATGCAACCTGGCCGCCACGATAGCCAACCGCGGATATTACATCCCGCCCCACGTAGTCCGGAAGATTGAAGGCGCTCAGCTCGATTCCATCTACACCCACCCGAGATACACCGGCATCAAGCCGGAGCATTACAACGTGGTGGCTCAGGGGATGCGCATGGCCGTGTTGGGGGGCACCTGCAGGGGGCTCAACATGCGCGACGTGGAGGTCTGCGGCAAGACTGGCACGGCCGAGAACCCCCACGGCAAAGACCACTCCGCCTGCATGGCCTTCGCCCCATACAACGAGCCGAAAGTCGCCATTGCCGTCTATGTGGAGAACGCCGGCTTCGGCGCACGCATGGCTGTGCCCATCGCGCGCCTCATGCTCGAACGATTCTTCCACGGCGAACTCTCACCCGAGAATCGCGCCAGCGAGGAGTCCATCAGTAACACCGTAATCCTATCATCCAATCGTGTACAACGGTAACGAACGAAGAAGCCTCTGGCGATCCGTAGACTGGCTCACCATCGGCGTATACATCCTTATGGTCATAGCCGGATGGCTCAGCATCTGCGGCGCCAGCTATGAGTACGACACGACCGGGCTCTTCGACCCCGCCGGCCGCCCCGGGTCGCAGCTCATCTGGATAGGCACCGCCCTCGTGGTCGGCTTCATCATCCTCATGCTCGAGCGCGACATCTACGAGGCCTTCGCCTACCCCATCTACGGCCTCACGATCCTGCTGCTCGTGGCCACCATCTTCCTGGCGCCCGACATCAAGGGCTCCCGCTCGTGGCTCGTGCTCGGCCCCATCCGGTTGCAGCCCGCCGAGTTCGCCAAGTTTGCCACCGCCCTGGCCCTGGCGCGGCTGATGAACAGCTACAATTTCAACCTCTTCACCGTGCGCAACTTCGGGTTGGTGCTGCTCATCATCCTGCTGCCCATGGGCCTTGTGCTGATGCAGAAGGAGACCGGCTCGGCCCTCGTCTTCCTCGCCTTCGCCCTGGTGCTTTATCGCGAGGGCATGTCGGGCTACCTGCTGCTCTCGGCCGTCTGCGCCGTCACCTACTTCGTGGCCGTGATGAAGTTTGACTCCACCGTCCTTGGCAACACCCCCGCCGGGCAGCTCATCGTCTCCATCTTCACGCTCGTGATCGAGCTGCTCCTCATCGCTGGCGCCAGTCGGCATCGGCACGATCGGCTCACTCTCCGCATCTTCTTCTACGGCCTCTCCGCCACCGTGGTCACCGCCATTGTCGCCTCGCTCTATTTGCCGGTCAACTTCGTCTGGGTGCTCGTGGCCGTGATTGTGATCTCGAGCCTGGTGCTCATCGTGCAAGCCATCGTCAGGCTCAGTTGGCGTCACGCCCTGATCGCCCTCTTCGCCCTCTCGTCGGTAGCCTTTATGCTGTCGGTGGATTACGTCTTCAACGACATGCTCGAGCCGCACCAGCAGCAGCGCATCCGCGTCTCCCTCGGGCTGGAGGACGACCCGAGCGGATCGGGCTATAACGTCAACCAGTCCAAGATCGCCATCGGCTCCGGGGGCCTCTTGGGCAAGGGCTTCCTGAACGGCACGCAGACGAAGCTCAAGTATGTGCCCGAGCAAGACACGGACTTCATCTTCTGCACCGTGGGTGAGGAGTTCGGCTTCGTCGGCTCCCTCGTCGTCCTCCTTCTCTTCGGCACCATGATCGTTCGGCTCATCTACCTGGCAGAGCGGCAAGACACCCTCTTTGGGCGCGTCTATGGCTACAGCGTGGCCTCCATCCTGCTCTTCCACCTTGTCATCAACATAGGCATGGTGCTCGGCCTGACGCCCGTCATAGGCATCCCCCTGCCCTTCTTCAGCTATGGCGGCTCCTCGCTGTGGGGCTTCACCATCCTCCTCTTCATCTTCCTCCGCATCGACGCCTCGCGCAAGGAGGTGTGAGGGCCAAGGGGAGGAGGAGGAATGATTAATGGTTAATGATTAATGATTATGGGGCGTAGGGGCGTATGATGAATGATTAATCCGGGTATCCGAATAATTGATAATTAATAATTGAATCCGCCCGGATGCGCCCCGAAGGGGCAAATCAACCCAGCCCAGGGTAAAGCGACGCGGCACCCTGGGTTACGGGTACCAAACGAAAATCCCCCGCTCCCCTCGCTTTGCGATCCTCCCCCGGCTCTGCATGGCAGGGCCGGGGGAGGATCGCAAGAGCGGGGGAGCGGGGGGCGGCGGTGGCGGACGCTCACCCAGGGTGCCGCTCCGCCCGGTGGGCGTCGCTCTGCCCTGGGCTGGGTTCCTCGTTGACCCTACGGGC
>MIQB01000050.1 GCA_002890585.1 Tannerella sp. oral taxon 808 | reverse complement strand
CTCAGGTACATGCGGGGCGTTTGTAGGGGCACCCCTTGTGGGTGCCCTCTCCACAACAGGGGAAAGACCACAGAGGGCACCCACAAGGGGTGCCCCTACGAGGGACGTGCGGCGGATGGGGCGTGTACCCGGTGTGCCCTTCACCCTGGGCTATCATCCGGCTTTCCCAGGGCTTCACCCTGGGCTATCGTCCCCCGGGCCTACAGCCCGGATCGATGGTGCCCCCCCACGCGGCCTGTAGGGCCGCTGGGAGGCATGTTGAGTTGTTGAATGATTATACCGGGTGGATGTCCTGCCCCGCCTGAAGGCGAAACCTCAGGTACATGCGGGGCGTTTGTAGGGGCACCCCTTGTGGGTGCCCTCTCCACAACAGGGGAAAGACCACAGAGGGCACCCACAAGGGGTGCCCCTACGAGGGACGCGCGGCGGATGGGGCGTGTACCCGGTGTGCCCTTTGCCCTGGGCTATCATCCCCCAGGCCTACAGGCCGCGCCGGGGGGATTGGTTGATGGGGGGCATGGGGTGCGATGTCCGTCCGAGCGAAAAAGGCTGAAAGATTTTGCGCCTACGGATCCATTTTTACCTTTGCACCCGTCAACAACGAATCGCGGAGTGGAGCAGGGGTAGCTCGTTGGGCTCATAACCCAAAGGTCGTAAGTTCGAATCTTACCTCCGCAACAAACAAATCACTCGCTAAGCCCCGTCGGCATCATCCATGCCGGCGGGGCTTTCTCTTTATCTGCCCCGCCCGTCACGCCTTACGCCATCAGCCGGCCGCACTGCAGGCTGTGCGTCTGTGCTTCATCCACTATACACAGTCAAGGGTAGCAAGCTGCCATACACACCCACTAACCCATGTGACTCGACCCACCTAAGCTATGTGGGCCGACCCACCTAAGCTACGTGGGCCGACCCACCTAAGCTACATGGGCCGACCCATCTAAGCTACATGGGCCGACCCATCTAAGCTACATGGTTCGACCCACCTAAGCTACATGGGCCGACCCATCTAAGCTATATGGGCCGACCCATCTAAGCCATATGGCTGATAGCCATATGAGCTAATGGGTGTATTAGCGCGCATACAACAAGACCACCGAACAGCAACGTGCTCGGTGGTCTGATCCGCCCAGGGCAACCCTATGCGGATGATTGTGTACCCGGTGCGGCCTGTAGGGCCGCCGGACGATAGCCCAGGGCGAAACCCTAGGCGGGGCAAACCCTATACGGATGATTGTGTACCCGGTGCGGCCTGTAGGACCGCCGGACGATAGCCCAGGGGGAAACCCCGGGCGGGGCGAAACCCCGGGCCGCCGGACGATAGCCCGGGGCGAAACCCCGGGTTTGGGCGGGGCGAAACCCCGGAAAGCTTGGTCAATGATTAATTATCAATTATCAATGATTACCCCCCCTCCTCGGAATGCCCCGCTCCGATAACCATTGATCATTAATAATTAATCATTGCCCCCGGAACACCTCGCTCCTGCCCATAACCATTAATCATTAGTAATTAACCATTGACCATTAATCATCGCCCTTTGGTATGCGGCCTGCGGCGGAAGAGGCGGCTGAGGTAGCGCAGCCCGAGCACGAAGCCGCTGACGGAGACGGCCGTACCGCCGAGCAGGAGCACCCACATGACGACCGACCAGAGCGCAGGGCGCTCGGCGAGGAAGCGGAACCGCAGGCTGTGTAGGCCATTATACATCCAGTAGCCCGCGCGGCGGTGGTCGCTGTACTCGCGCAGGCGGCCGTTGGTGGGGCTGATGTAATACGTGGTGTGGTCGGCATCGGCCACGCGGACGCGCCAGACGGGCAGCTCGAGGCGGCGCCGGCGGTCGAGGTAATACGTGTCATAGTCGGTCATTAGCTCGGTGCTGAGCTGGGCGCGGGGGCCGTGGATGCGGCGTATGGCGCTGGTCACTTGCGCGCAGGTCAAGGCAAGCGGGCGGAGCGTGGCGGCGTCGATCGTCTGCGGGTCGTCGAAGGCTTGCAGGCGCAATTCGTAGGTGGGGAGGCCGAAAAAGTGCGTCCAGCGGATCTGCGTGACGGTGTGTCCGGAGTGGGCGATGAGCCGGCGGTAATCCGTGGGGTACGCCTCAGGGCGCGGCGCGAGGGCGTCCATCGTGTCGCGGGTGGCGGAGGGCGTATGCTGCGGGATGAACCACTCGGGCGGATCGGCCAGCGACATCATGCCGCTGAAGGCCCACGTGAGGGTGACGAGTCCGAAGACGAGCCCGGTGAGATGATGCCAGTAATACCACCGCTTCTTGTAGGGGATGAACCGTTTCTTCCGGCGGCGGCGTGCTTGAACGGTGGTATAGATGCCGACGTAGAGCCCGGCGATGACCATGATGCAACCGATGCCAGAGAGCCAAATGACGGTGCGGCTCCACAGCTCGACGTCTTGGCGCAGGCGAGTGAAGTAGACCCAGTGCGGGATGGGCCCGAGCCACGCCCAGACGCGCTGGCTGCGGGTGGTGCGCTGAAGGACTTTGCCGGTGCGTGGGGCGACATAGAGCTGCGTGCCGCTGGCATCGACGTAGCGGAGGATGGGGAGCTCCTCGCGCAGCGAGCCGAAGGGGATCCACTGGTCGAGGTCGCGGAGGGTGTCGATGCGGACAAGGGGGGCGTCGCACCACAGGGCGGCCACGCGGCGGAGGTAGGCGGCGTCGATCTCGGGCAGCGACTGGGTACTATCGGCCGGGAAGCGGAGCGTCTCTTCGCCGGCGCGCACCTCGAAGACCGTCTGTCCGAGCATGCGGCTGACGGAGAGCTCGTCGATGTGGCGGATGGAGTCAGGCAGGCGGCGGCGTAGCTCGGCGATGGAGGGCAGGCCGGCGGTGTCTAAGGGCTCGAGTCGGGCGGCTCGTTTGTCGTCGTCGACACGGGGGAAGCCGTGATACATCATCACCATCCCGGAGACGAACCATACGACGAAGAAGAGGCTGAGCAACGTGCCCGTGATGCGGTGCAGGGTGAACATGAAACGGGTGAACATAGACTTCGGAACTAAAATCTAAAAGTGGCTGGATACATGTAGGGGCGAAAAATCTTTCGCCCCTACGAAGTTCATTGTAACGATGATGAGGAATTACAGGCTGTACCCGATGGTGAACAGGTAATTGCGCGGGGTGCGCGGCACGATCTGTGTGCCGAGCGACTGGGTGTACTTGTCGTCGTCGAGCACATTATTGACGTTCACTTGCAGGCGGATGCCATTCTTCAGACGATAGGAGAGGCCGAGGTCGGTGTCCCAATAAGCGGGATAGATGAGGGTCTTGTTCAGGTCGCGGTAGACGTTATCCATATAAGTGGCGGTGGCGTTCAGCCCGAGGCCTTGGAGCGGGCCGCGGGTGAATTTGTAGCTGGCTGCGAAGTAGAACGTGTTCATGGGGATGCCGGCCAGGCGCATGCCGTCCTGCATTTTGATTCCCCTGTCCATGAATCCGTCGTCGATCAGGCGTTCGGGGCTGAAGCTGAACTTACGGATGCGGGCGTCGGTGTAGCCGTAGCCTGCCAGCAGCGAGAGGTTGGCGATGGGCGTGTAAGCCACTTCCACCTCGAGCCCCTTAGAGTCTGATCCGGCCACCTGACCGACTACACTCTTCGTCTTTCCGTCGGTAGGATCGACGTAGCGGCTGTTGAGCGTCTTGTTCTCGTTTTCGCGGCGGATGTAGAAGAAGCTGGCCGTGGCTTGGAGGCGCGAGGTGAGGTTGTAGCGTGCGCCGATCTCGCCTTGGTAACCCTTCTGCGCTTTGAAGGCCTCCTCGCCCGAGGTGGGATAGAAGCGTTTGCCGTCGGCGCCGATGTAGACCGTGGTGGCGGTGTTCACGATGTTGCGGTAGGGCTGGAAGAAGTTGGCGAACGAGCCGTAGACGGAGAGGCTCGGCGTGGGCAGGTAGACGGCGCCGATGCGGTAGGTGAGGGCCGAGGTGGACGTCTTGTCGAAGTCGGGCAGATCGGAGTATTCGCGCGTCTTGAGGCGGTTGATCTTAGCTGTGGCCGTCTTGAAGATGAACTGGTCGAAGCGGCCGGAGAGCATGACCTTGAATTTGTCAGAGAGCTCGAAGAGGTTTTGCAGGTAGAGGCCGTGGGTGTAGTTGCGCGTGGCGGTCCCGGCGCTGAAATAGGGATCCATGTAGCCCATGCTGTGGGGATTGTGGACGGCCACCTTGGAGTACAGCCCCGGGCCCTCGATCAGTTCGGAGAGTTTGTAGCCGCCGCCGTAACCGCGGTAAGTGTTGCGGAAGAAGTAGACGTAGTTGTAGCCGGCGAGGTAGTTGTACTTCATGCCGTTGCCGAAGGTGATGCGCCCGGAGGCCTCGATCTGCTCGTTGATGGTGTGCACGGTGTAGGCGAATCGCAGCGGGTAGGTCAGTTGCACGGTGTCGAGATCGATGAACTTCTTCTTGCCTTTGCTCATGTAGTAATGCTTGTAGATGGGATTGTCGCTGGTGGGGTAGCTGAGCTCTTCGGTGCTGAAGTAGTCGATGTTGTCGTAGGTGTAGGCCAGTCGGTTCTCGAGCTTGAAGGCGGGCGAGAAGCGGTAGTTGTACTTCGCCATCACGTTCGTGCCGTGGTGCAGCATGAAGTCTGACTCGTTGTTGTAGCGCCAGCGGGGATTGATGCCCGATTGGCTTTGGCCCTTGGAGAGGTAGGGTGTGCCGTCGGCATTGAAGATGTCATCGGCCATGAGGGGAGGAAGACCGATCTCCGTGCCGTAGCGGTCGCGGTTGAAGCCTCCGCGGATGTCTAACTCTTGGTTTTCCCAACGGGCACCGATGGCGGCGTAGCCGGAGAAGCGGCGATTGTTGACGTAGCGGTATCCC
The DNA here is from genome assembly GCA_002890585.1 of Tannerella sp. oral taxon 808. Classification (GTDB taxonomy): domain Bacteria; phylum Bacteroidota; class Bacteroidia; order Bacteroidales; family Tannerellaceae; genus Tannerella. The sequence goes on along the minus strand of MIQB01000050.1, from coordinate 10,855 downwards.
TCCATGTCTTGCCAGTTGACGACGGCGCGGTAGTTGAATGGCCCGACGAGGCGTCCGCCGAGGTCGATCGTAGCGCGGCGGTCGTTCCAAGAGCCGTAGCTGAGGCGCGTGTTGATGGTGGTCCGGGCGGTGGGTGCCTTACGGATGATGTTGAGGATGCCGCCTACGGTGGAGTGGCCGTAGAGCACGGAGGCGGGGCCTTTGAGCAGCTCGATGCGCTCGACGGAGGCCAAGTCGCCCATTGGCGCGGAGTTGTTGATGGAGGTGCGCTCGTCGCGTACGCCGTCGATCATGATCGGGGTGTGGTCGAAGCCGCGCACTTGGAACTGCTGGTAGGCGCCGTAGGTGGTGCGCATGCGGGTGCCGGGCATGAATTTGACGGCGTCTTGCAGGTTGACGATGCCGCGCTCGACAAGCATGGTGGTGGGGATGACGGAGCCTGAAATGGGCACGTAAGCGTTGGGCACGCCGAGCTTCGTGATCGACATCGGCCGCTGGCGGTGTACGGTGATGGATACTTCGGAGAGCTGGAAGGTGGTGTCTTGGAAGTTGGTGTATTCCCGTTTGGGTTGGCTGTCCTGTGCGTAAAGCATGGGGCAGAGGGCAAGGCCGAGGAGAAGGGTAATAGGGGTTTTCATTGTGTGTGTAGTGTTTTGTGTGATGAATGTTTGTGTGATGATCCGTCGATTCAGTCGACGGCGTTTTTCTGATCGAAATGGCCTCGTCGATTGAGTCGACGGCGTTTTTCTGATCGAAATGGCCCCGTCGATCGAGTCGACGGCGTTTTTCCGATCGAAATGGCCTCGTCGATCGAGTCGACGGCGTTTTTCGAATTGGAATGGCCCCGTCGATCGAGTCGGCGGGGGGAGATCCGATGCGTTCCATAAGTGCGCGGGGACGGCGGCGGATGGGTGTGTGGTGTAGTGTTATTCTAAAGAGAGGGAAAAGAATCCGCGCAGCGCGTCCCCGGCACATGTAGGATCAGTCCGGATCGTTCGTTTCGTAATGTTTCTTCTTCATGAGGATGTCCGTCATGCGGTGATTCAGCACGAAGCGGATGTGGGCGATGTAGCGTGCGCGGATGGCGGCGTTTTGTCCGAGGCCTTCCATGAGCACGCTGACGCGGTAGCCTTCCTTCTCGAGGGCCTGCTTCATGGTGGTGGCGATGTCGTTTTTGGCGTGATCGCCGGCGACGAACATGAAGGGGCGCAGGGTGACGCGCTTCACGCCGCTCTGCTTGAGCTGCGCCCGGAGGTCGTCAAACGTCGGGTAGCCCTCTACGGTGGTCACGAAGCAGCGCGCGTGACCCTCGGCGCGGAGCATGTAGCCGAGCATGGCGTATTGCGCTGTGGCGGGGTCGTAGCTGCCATGGCCGACCCAAACGTCGGCGGCGTCGGCAGCGGGTGCAGGGGCGAGGGCACGGATCACGGCCGTATAATCCTCCGGCATGTAGAGCAGCGGAGTGCCGATGCGCACCTCCTTGAAGTCGGCCGACGCGGCAGTCACCTCGCGCCGGAGCGCCTCCATCTCCACGCCTTCAATGATGTTGGCCGACTGGATGATGAGGTGGGTGAAGCCCTCGGCTTTGAGCTGCTTAAGGACATCGGGCGGGGCGGGCTTGTCGATGCCGCGTTCGTGGAGGCGGCGGCGGACGATGCGTGAGGTGTAGGCCTCGCGCACCTCGAGGGAGGGGAAGGTGTCGCGGATCTGCTTCGTGAGCGCGTCGATAGTTAGGGCGCGCGTGTCGTCGTGTGTGGATCCGAAGTAGACCATGACGATGGCTGCCTTGTCGCCCGGTTGCATGGACTTGAGCATGTCGGAGGCTTGGAAGTTTGCTCCGTCGTGCGCGTAGCTGATTGCGGTAATCATTAGTAGAAAGGTGATGAAGTAGGTTTTCATTTTGAATAAGTAGTTAGGGGTAATAACTGTGAGTTCGATGTGGGGCAATCCATCTCCCTGCACCGAGGGAGACCCCTTCCCCAATGGCTTGCAGCCGTCGTGCAAGGCAGCTTGCAGCCGTCGTGCAAGGCAGCTTGCAGCCATCGTGCAAGCCTGCTTGCAGACCCCGTGCAAGCCTGCTTGCAGACCCCGTGCAAGATAGCTTGCAGCCGTCGTGGGGGAGTCCTTCTAATATCGGGGGGATGAATTGCTTCACGTCAATAAGTAGTAGTCAGAGTAGTCAAACGGCCTCACCTTCTCCGCTTCTTGCGTTTACGGCGGAGGCGCTTGAGGTTGATCCACATGCCGGAGAGGGAGACGAAGGCGCCGCCGAGGGCCGCCGTCCAGATGGCGATGGTCCAAAGCCTGGGGTGCTCCACGAGCCAACGGATGTTGAAATAGTGCAGCCCGCTGAAGACCCACTTCTTGGCCATCCGCGCGCGGTTGAGGTAGCGGAAGTTGCCCGTGGCTGGATCGACGTAGTAGCGGCTCCGGTCGGCGTTGTCCACCATCACTTTGTAGGCCGGGAGGGGCAACGCCGTCCAGCGCGAGATGTAGTACTCTTCGTAACGATCGATGCGCGAGACTGTGAGGCGCTCGCCCTTGTGGAGTGCGCCGATGGCCTGCTCTACCGTGGCGGGGCTGAGCTGGAGCGGCCGGAGTGCAGGCGTGGAGGCATCGAGGCTGAAGGTAGACGTGTCGGTCGTCACGTCATAGATGGGCACGTCGCGGAAGTGATTCCAGACGATCTGCCGCGCTTCGGGGTGCATGCGCCGGACGGCGCGATAGTCCGCGTAGGCCGAGAGGGGCAGCGCCTTGCCACGCATCTTGGCGTCCGACACGCGATAGTCGCCGTGCGTGCGGATGACCCATTCGGGGATGCGTTGCAGAGCCATTGCGCCGCTGAAGGCGAAGCCGACGAGCACGAGTCCGAACGTGAGTCCGGTGACGTGGTGCGCCCGTAGCCATACCTTCTTATAGGGGCTGCCGAGCTTCCCCCGCGCCTTCCGGTTGCGCCGGAGCATGATGACGCCGACGATGATACCGGTGAGTGCGGCGATGAGCGCCACGATGCCGCCGGTGGTCAGGCTGCGGATCCAGACGTCGTTGTCGCGGCGGAGGATGGGCAGGTAGAACTTGTGTGGGATGGCGCCGACGTAGGCCCAAAGGCGGCCGCTGCGGTCGGTGAACTGGAGCACCTCACCCGTGCGGAGGGAGATGTAGAGCTCGTGACTCGCGGCATCGTCGAAGTAGCACTTGGCGATGGGCATCTCGTCTAAGTAGCGGGAGTACATGATCCACTGCTCACGCCGGTGGAGCGTGTCGATGCGCGCGATGGGGGCGTCAACCCAGCGGCGGGCCACGTTGCGGATGGTCTCCGCGGTGATGGGGCGCTGGACCGCGGTGCTGTCGGCGCAGAGGGTGTAGGTCGTGTCCTTCGTCTCAAAGTCGAAGAGCGTTTGGCCCTGGAAGCGCCGCACCGTGACCGTCCGCACCTTCGCTGCCGCGCCGTCGGGCAGCCGCTTGGCTACCGAGTCGACGGCGGGAAGGGAGTCGGGCAGTGGCTCCATGCGCGCTTGCAGGTCGCGCTCGTCCACGTTGGGGAAGGGGTGGTAGACGAGCACCAACCCCGACAAGCACCACATCAGAAAGAACAGTCCGACGACTGCGCCCACCCATCGGTGAATCTTAAACATCCAGCCTTGAGCCTTCTTCATCGGTCGTCAGTTCGTTTAGTCCTCGATGGCCACGATGCGTTCGAAGTGGTAGCCCTTGGCGATGGTCATGCCACGGGTCACCTTGCCTGTCGGGATGTCGTAGATGTAGATGCCCGTCTGTGCATTCTTTGGATTGACGCCGATGTAGGCCTTGTTGCCCATGACGAGCGAGCGCTGCGAGAAGGTGCCGCTGCTGAAGGGTAGGTTGGCGCCGTTGAATTGAATCTCAGTCAGCTGATCCGTCGTCAGGTCGAGGATGGCGTAGTAGCAGTTGTAGCCCTTACCCCAGTCCGCGCCAGTGTGAGCAGGATCTTGGATGTAGAGCAGCGCCTTGGTCGGCGTGAGGCAGTCGGCGGTGACGATCTTGCCTTTCGGATAGTTATAGCCGCGATAGCTCTTGTCGAACTCCGTCGCGCCCTTCTTGATGCGGAACAGCGCACTGTGTTGTTCCGTGGTTCTCTTGGCTCCGGCGTTCATGCTGCTGCAGGCTAAGTAATAGTCGCCGTTGGGGGTGAAGAAGCTCTTGTGCTGGAGCAGTTCGCCGTAAGCCGTGCCGGCCATGAACTGGGCGCGCGTCTCCTTGACCACCTTCTCCGTCTTCATGTCTGACGCGTTGATGAAGGCCATATAGAAGCCGCTCTTATCGTTGCTGTAGGTGAAGGCGTAGAGGATCTGGCCGTCGCGATAGTTGGCGATGCCGGAGGAGTTGAACTTGTCTTTGGCGGGCGGCGCGGGCAGGTCGAGTTCGCCTTCGGAGAGGATCGTCATGTTTTCTGCGTCGAGCTTGATCCAAAGCATCTTGTCCGACTTGCCGTTTGAGCCGATCAGCACCAAGGTGCGGTCGTTGAGCCAAGCGTGCGTGTAGCGCCGATCCTTCAGCGTGTTCTTTTTGAAGCTGACCTCCTTCACGGGGATTACTTGATGCGTCTTACCCGTATCCACAATCAGGTATTTGCCGAAGCGATCCTTTTCTCTCGGTATCTGGTAGTAATACCGTCCGCGGATGATGGATTCTTGATAGAGCTTCTTGCCTACGTCCACGCCCTCGCCACGGAAGTCGAGCTGCGCTTGTTCGTCGAGCGACTTGGTGCTCTTGACCAAGAGCGCTGCGGTCGAGCCCATGCCCCCCTCTTCGCCCACGGCTACCCAGATGTCGAAGTGTGCCTTCTGCATCGGGTCCGGTGTAGGGGTGGGATCCGGATCGTCATTACATGCCGTGAAAACGGCCGTCGTCAGCGCTATAATCAGCGCCCATGCGTAATACTTAAATGCTTTCATCTTCTATCTATTTATTGGTGTAAGTCTTCTAATTGATGAACACGCGCAGCTTGCAGAAGAAGGCGCGGCCGGGCTTCTGGAGTTTATAGTTGTCGTAGAGCGTGCGGTCGAAGAGGTTGTTGCACGAGAGGGAGACGTTGTAACGCTCGTCGGCGAGGGAGAGCGAGAGGGAGACGTCGTGGCGATACTGCGTGGGGATGCGCGACTTGCTGTCGAGGCTGCCGTAGCCCTCCCAGGAGAGGAAGAAGCTGCGGACAAAGTCGAAGTTGTACGTCAATCGCACGGTAGAGTGGGGGATGAGGAGGTCGCGTCGCTTCAGGGTCGCCTCGACGTTGGCAAAGAGCCACGGGCGATTGGGGATGCGGTTGCGGTAGGTGATCATCTCCTTGCCGTCGGGGTAGTAGCGGGTCATGCTGCGGGCATCCTCCCAGCTGCCGTTGGCCACGATCTGAAGCAGGTCGGCGTAGGTGTAGCGGAGCTCGCCCTCGAGGCCTTGGATGCCCACGCCGGGCACGTTGTCGTACTGGCTGGTGCCTTCGGTCTCGGAGACGACGAGGCGGATGTAGTCCTTCACGTCGCGATAGAAGGCGTTGAGCTCGTAGGAGAGCTGGTGGTCGGGAGCGGGGCGAAGGGTGCCGAAGAGGCCGAGGTTGATGTTGTGGCTATTCTCCGGACGGAGGCGGAGGTTGGCGTAGACGGTGGTGCCGTTGCCGAGCAGCTCGCGCGACATGGGGAGGCGGAGGCTGTGTTCGTAGGAGGCTTTCAGGGCGAAGGCGTCGGAGGGGAAGGCGTAACGCGTGGCGAAGCCGTAGCCCGTATGGTTCTTGGTGGATGCGCCGCGCACTTCGCGGGAGCCGGTGATCCAGGGCAGTTCTTGCTGCTCGACGTGCAGGTAGTTCGTGTAGTTCTTGACGAAGAAGGTGTTCTGCCAACGGTCTTCGACGAAGGATTGGCTGTAGGAGAGGCCGAGGGTATGCTTGGCGAAAATGTCGTTCGAGGGGATGAAGTCTGAATCCACCTCGTCGGTGCGGCGATTGCCCGTGCGGTTCATCAGGTAATTCAAGCTCAGGGCGTGGTGCGGGTTGAAGTGGTAATCTAAGCCGAGGCGGAGGAGCGTCATGGGGCGGCGATAGTGGCGGTGCATGCGGTCGCGACCCATGATCTCGCTGCGGGCGGAGTGGATGTAGGTGCCGTCCCAGCGGTATTTGCGGAAGGTGGTGTCGATCGTCTGCGCGTGATCCCAGGTGTGGGAGGCGGAGAGGGAGAGGTTGAGGCCGGGCAGGAAGAGGGCCTTCTTGGCATACCGCGCGGCCACGTTCCAAGCCTCGGTTTGGCGTTCGGCCGCGCCGTAGACGATGGTCTGCATGGCGCCTGTCTGTAGCTGTTTGCGGGTAGTCGAATAGGAGGCGGAGAGGAAGAGCTCGTCGGCCCAAGTGCGGCGGCTGACGCCGGCCTCGAGCTGCATCAAGGCGGAGAGGTAGTCGTCGTGGAAGCGGCGGCGGTTGGTGAGGCGGAACTCCTGCGCCTGTTCGTCCCATAGCTCGACGCCGCGCATCAGGTAGTCGTTCTTGGAGAAGTTGAAGCCGGCCGCTGGTCGAAGGATGATCCCCGTGCGCCGATCGACCACCTGCGCGAAGAGGTCGGCTTTGTGCGTATGGAAGGAGCCGATGCCGTAGGAGGCGTCGATGTAGTTGCGTTGCTCGCGGCGGGTGATGATGTTGACGGCGCCGCCGAGCGCGTCGGCACCTAAGTAGGCCGGGACGACACCTTTATATATCTCCACACGCTCGATGAGGTTGACCGGCAGGTTGGCGGGGGAGATGCCGCTGCCTTTGGTGGCGAGTGGCAGGCCGTCCATGAAGTAGCGGATGGAGTTGCCCGAGAGGCCATTGATGGAGAGCTCGAAGTCGGAGCCGACGCCGCCCGCCTCGCGCACCTTGACGCCGGCGGTGCGGCCGACGAGGGCGTTGAGGTCGTGCAGGCTGTTGAGTTGTGTCTTGACATCGGGTGCGGCGGCGGCAAAGGCGCTCTCGCGGAGGCGCTGCGTGGGGCTCTTGCCGTAGACCTCGACGACGTTCAGCGCGACGGCGTCCTCTTCGAGTACGAAGTCGCGGGTGGTGGTTTGGGCGGGGTCGATGGTGACGCGGACCGTCTTGTAGCCGATGGAGGAGACGGTGAGCGTCGTGCGCCCGGTGGGGAGCTCGAGGGAGTAGCCGCCGAGATGGTCGGTGTAGGTGCCGCGCGAGGGGCCGTAGGCGACGGTGGCTGCGGGGATGGGTTGGCCGGCGGCGTCGCGCACGGTGCCTCGCACGACGATGCTTTGTGCCGCGACACTAAACAGGCCGAGCATGCCTGCAAGAAGCATCACGACACGCCGCTGTGTGGCTGCCGACTTGTAGCTTATATGTATTCCGTATGTGTAAAACATTCCACTCAGTAATGCCGACCCTTAGCCCCGAGAGGCGGCATTGCTATATGTTCTCGGCAGGTTTCCTGACTTCACCCAGAGGAGCTTTTGGCCTTCCCGTCGGCTGTGCGGACAGTGGCGTGGTGGATGCTCTTCCTTATACTTATATGTGGGTGTTACAGTAGCGGGCACTGTTCCGGCTTCAGAAACTTTGTATAGCAGCGCATCTGCTGCGTTGCCTCGACAAGCTCAGGCTCGGTCATGTGCTTCAGCACACTCCCTAAAGCCTTCGGTCTCGGACGCCTTGCATCTGCACTATTCTCCAAAGTTTCTACCGGATTCCCTTTTTATGCCGCAGGCAGGACTGCCCGGGGCATCACCGAAAACGCGGGCAAAAGTAGAAATGGAGCTCAGAAGGGAAAATGCAGAGCATCCCCGCCACTTGTAGGGGCGTTGTAGGGGCGAATAATTATGGTTCTGTAGATTGTATGGGTAAGCTTAGGAAGCCTTCCAAAGAACCCAAAGCAGGGTTCATGTTGTTAGCATAAGTCCCGGAATCACTGATTCCGGAGGTCATGTTGTCAACATAAGCCGAAAAATCACTGATTCCGGAGGTCATGTTGTCAACATAAGCCCAAAATCACTGATTCCAGAGGTCATGTTGTCAACATAAGCCGAAAATCAATGATTCTATGCCTCGGAAGGCTTCCTAACCTCCGGAATCATTGATTCTAAGGCCTCGGAAGGCTTCCTAACCTCTGGAATCAGTGATTCTAAGGCCTCGGAAGGCTTCCTAAGCTCTGGAATCAGTGATTCTAAGGCCTCGGAAGGCTTCCTAACCTCCGGAATCATTGATTCCACGCCTCGGAAGGCTTCCTAAGCTCACCCATACAAGTTATAGCGCCAAAAATTTTCTCCCCTACTGATATGTCCGCCTCCGATTTCCGCTTTTCGCTTTTAGATCCATCTTTGCCCGCCGTTAAACAAAACCATTTTAGTAAACGAAAGAATTTAGAGTAATGAAGAAGTTAGCAGTGCTGATCTTAATGCTCCTGCCACTCGGCGGAGTGTTTGCACAAGACAAAATCGCCATCGTCAATACGGCTGAGATTTTCAATGCCATGCCTGAAGTTTCTGCCGTGGAGAAGCAGATCGCCGCCCTCAACGAGCAGTATGAAAAGGAATTCAAAACCATGCAGGACGAATACACGAAGAAGTATTCCGAATACATGTCGAAGCAAGACTCCCTGACGGAGAACATCAAGCTGCGTCGCCAACAGGAGATCCAAGACCTCGAAACCCGGATTCAGAACTTCGTGCCCGTGGCGCAGCAGGAGATCCAAAAGAAGCAGCAAGAGCTCTACACACCCATCCAGAAAAAGATGCAAGACGCCATCAAGGCCGTGGGCGACGAGAAGGGATACACCTACATCATCAACCCCCAAGTCTTGCTCTACACCGGCAGTGCAGCCGTCGACGCCACAGCGCTTGTCAAAGCCAAACTCGGGCTGAAGTGATCAGTAAACACAGCATACGCGTATTCGTGGATTATTAATTGATGATCGAAAGGATGCCCCGCCAACACGCGCGGACGGCATCCTTTCTCTTTTTGATTTCCCCCTCCCCTATAACTCCCCGGCCTTTAGGCCGTAACTACCGGGCGCCCACAAGGGGGCGCCCCTACTACCCGCGCCAATGGCGCGTAACTACCCTCACCCCCTATGAACACCTCCCCCATCGGCATTTTCGACTCCGGATTCGGCGGCCTCACCATCTTCGACAAGATCCGTGAGGCACTGCCAGACTACGACTACATCTACCTCGGCGACAACGCTCGCACACCCTACGGCACACGCTCCTACGAGGCCGTCTACCGCTTCACGCGCGAGGCCGTCATGCACCTCTTTCACGAAGGCTGCCCGCTCATCATCCTGGCTTGCAACACAGCATCGGCCAAAGCCCTGCGCACCATACAACAACGCGACCTGCCCGCGGGGCACGACCCCTCGAGGCGCGTCCTCGGCGTCATCCGGCCCACGGCCGAAGTCATAGGCCGAATGACACACTCGGGACACATCGGACTGCTCGGCACCACCGGCACCATCGCCTCACGATCGTACCCCTTAGAGATCGCCAAGATCTTCCCACACGTCACCGTCGTTGGCGAGGCCTGCCCCATGTGGGTGCCCCTCGTGGAAAATGGCGAGGCCGACTCCCCCGGCGCCGACTACTTCGTCCGGAAACACATCGACCACCTGCTCGCCCGCGACCCGCAGATCGACACCGTCATCCTCGGCTGCACACATTACCCCCTACTCGCCGACAAAATCCGCCACTACCTGCCCGACAGCATCACCCTCTTCGCCCAAGGCGACCGCGTGGCCGCAAGCCTCAAGACCTACCTCACGCGACACCCTGAAATGGAACGGCGCCTGAGCCGTAACCACACGGCGCGATTCCAGACCACCGACTCGCCCGAGCGATTCGCCGAGATGGCCACCCTCTTCCTCCGCAAAGACGTCGGTCGCGCCGAGCGCGTCACCCTGCCCGCCGACACCTCCACCCAAAGGCGCATCCGGTGAAGACACACGCCCCCTTCGCGGCCACCCTCCTCCTCGCGATACTCCTTAGCGCCAACGCCCACGCCGAAGATTGGGATGCCCAACTGCGCGACGCTGGCTATGTCGACCTCCAAACCTTCATCCCCGGCCTGCGCGTCGAGCTGAAATATGCCACCGCGGACAACTTCATGCACCGCCCAGTCTACCAGGGCCTCACCCGCGCCTTCCTCCACCCCGACGCCGCCCGCAAGCTCCGCCGCGCCCACGAGCTGCTCCGCCGCGAGCGCCCCGACCTCACCCTGCTCGTCTACGACGCTGCCCGCCCCATCGCCGTGCAGCGCATCATGTGGAACCTCGTCCGCGGCACCCGCAACACCTACTACGTGGCCAACCCCGCCCGCGGCGGCCTCCACAACTTCGGCCTCGCCGTCGACCTCACCCTCTGCGACACCCTCGGCCACGCCCTCCCCATGGGCACCCCCTTCGACCACTTCGGCCCCACCGCCAACACCGACCGCGAGCAGCAGCTCGTCCGCACCGGCCGCATCACCCGCCAGGAGCTCCAGAACCGCCTCCTGCTGCGCCGCATCATGCGCTCCGCCGGCTTCACCACCGTCACCAGCGAGTGGTGGCACTTCAACGCCTGCCCCGCCGCCCGCGCCCGCACCTCATACCCCTTGATCGGCCAGTAAGTCGCCCCACACACACAAAAGAGCCCCATCCTCGCTTTGCATACCCCTAAAATGACGTGAGTTCGATGTAAGCAACAAAGTCAGCGGTGTGTCTACGAAAGTCCGCGACGGTCAAAACGTTTTTGGAAATGCTTGCGGGACTCCCGCAAGCACCAAAAAGCAGTTTTCCCTCGTTGCGGGAATCCCGCAAGCGCCAAAAAGCAGTTTTTCCTTGTTGCGGGAATCCCGCAAAGCCCAAAAAGCACTTTTTCCTCGTTGCGG
>MIQB01000049.1 GCA_002890585.1 Tannerella sp. oral taxon 808 | reverse complement strand
CCGAAAAAAAAGGGCCGAGTACATGCAAATAGCGCATGTGCCCGGCCTTTTTTTGTTGTTTGCTTTTAGTTTTTCGTTCCCTTGTAGGCGGCCAACTGCTTGGCATAGCGTTCGCCGCCGTTGTCGATGATGGCCCCTTCCGTGCGAAGCAATGAGGCGGATGCTCACTGTCTCATTGAACTTGGGCCGAAGCCGTGAGCATCCATAATAAGGGGCTAAGGGTCAAATTCTTTACTCTTGCCATATCTATATCGTGTTAGAAATAGAGACGTGAAAGTGGTGTCTCTTTTCGCCTGTTACACTGGTGAGACCTATTGCGATTTGATGACGCCGAAGAAGAAGCACCTTGTTCGTGCCAATGAGGCTATCCTTTGGTAAAGTCCAACAGACAGAATGCGAAGTCAAAACGTTAAGACGGCCATCTTTTGCCGCATCATCATGGATAACAAAAACATGCCATTGCAACTGGTGAGGAGTGCCTGCCAACCGAATATTCATCTTCTCCTGCTTCACTGGCTCAGTTATTACGGAAGCGAAGCATCTTGAATGGTCACATATCTGAATAGCAAGAGACGGCAGGAGATATGTCCGAAAGAAAAGATTGAACACGAAGAGGAAATCTGTCGTGCTGCTGCATTCGATTGCGGAGACCATCCTCAGAAGCCGAGAGGAATAATGAAAGAAAAAGGTTAGCGGTGTAGCTGGAGATGAGCTTGCGTCGTTACGATGCACCGAATTTCGTTTGTCCCTACATCTATCTTCGCGCAGTTTTCAACCCAATTTCTCCCCGCCTATTATTATTCCGTATGCGACCAAAAACTATTCATCTCATTCTTCGATACACTTTCATAGCGCTGCTTCTCACCCTGCTCACCACCTGCGTGAGGGAGAAGGGAGAGGAGAAGTATGTCGTTGGTTTTTCGCAGTGCATGACGGACGATGTCTGGCGCCGCGCAATGGAGATGGAGATGCGGATCGAAGCCTCGGGGCATGATAACTTAACCATCATTCAAACCGACGCCCACGAGGACAGCGAGCTGCAAATCCGACAGATCCGCGACATGATTCGGCGTAAGGTGGACGTCCTCATCATCTCGCCCAACCGACCGGAGCTGCTGACGCCCGTGGCGGTGGAGGCCTACCGCGCTGGGATCCCCACCATCATCGTAGACCGAAAGATCGACTCCGACGAGTACACCGCTTACGTCGGGGGGGATAGCTATCGCATTGGCCGGCTGGCTGGCGAAGAGGCCTCGAGGCTGCTGCGGCCGCACGCCACGATTTTGGAGGTGTGGGGCGCGCGAACCACATCGCCGGCGCAGGAACGACACCGTGGTTTCGTCGACGGACTGGACAAGACGAAGGGGTTTCGCATCGTGGCCATCGATGGCAATTGGCGGCGAGAGATTGCACGCGCCGCAGCCGAAAGTGTCGACTGGAGCACAATTGACCTGATCTATGCCCACAACGACGTGATGGCCCTTGGCGCACGCGAGGCATTGATCGAGAAAGATGCTGCCCGGCTGCGATCCATCCGCATTCTCGGGGTCGACGGGGCTTTTGGCCATGATGCCGGGCTGGAAGCCGTAGCCGATGGACGGCTCGACGCATCCTTCCTCTATCCTACCGGAGGCGACCAGGTGATCAAAATCGCCCTGCAAATCCTCCGTGGGGAGAAGGTGGAGAAGAACAACGTGCTCAGCACCGCCCTGATCGATAAGCCGACCGCTAAGACCCTGCTTATGCAAGCCCATCAACTGATTAACTACCAAACCAAGATCGAGCAGCAGCGCAAAAACATGCGCCGCCTTTCGGATCGGTTTGTTTTGCTACGCCATTCGAATACGGCCATTCTCGTCCTTCTTGCCCTCGTCGCAGCCTTTGCCGTTTACAGCGTCGTCATCAATTGGAAGATTCGCAAGCGAAACGCCCAATTGCGCGCCGTAAACGAGGAAACCGAACGCCAAAAGGAGCAACTCGTCGCGCTGAACGAACGCATACGCGAGGCCACGGATCAAAAGGTGCGCTTCTTCATGAACGTATCTCATGAGATCAAAACGCCGCTGACGCTCATCGTCTCGCCCCTCTTGAAGTGGATTCGCCACACGGATAACGACCGCCTGCGTGCTGATTTGCTGCGGATGAAGAGCAGCGCAGACCGCCTGATGCGGCTCATCGAACAGCTGCTCGATTTTCGAAAGATGGAGAGCGGAACGAGCGAAATGCGCCGGAAGAAGTGCGACATCGTACGCCTCATCTCCGCCGCTGTTAAGCTCTTCGATGCTGTGGCCGAGGCGCGCCACATCGCCTACAGCTTTGAGGCTGACGCTCCATCGGCTTTCGTAGAGATCGATCCGGATAAGATCGAAAAGGTGTGCGTGAACCTTCTCTCCAACGCCTTCAAGTTCACCGACGATGGCGGCCGCATTGCCGTCAGCCTCAAGACGCGCGAAAGGGAGGGCGTCACCACGCTCGCCGTCACAGACAGCGGAATAGGCATAGCTCCCGAAAAGCTCCCGCTCATCTTCCACCGTTTTTACTCCGAGAGCAAAGCCGGGCGCATTGGCACCGGAATTGGCCTGCACCTCTCCGAGGAGTTCGTCCGGATGCACGGAGGTCGGATTCTCGTAGACAGCGAGCCCGGCGTCAGCTCCACGTTCACTGTCGAGCTTCCGCTTGCCTCTTCGACTGCATCCTCTGCACCCGTCGCGTCTGCTCCCGAAGACATGGCTCTAACACCGCGCGAGGCTGCGCTGCCTAACGAAATCATGGGTCAGAAATACCCTTACACCATCCTCGTCGTCGAAGACGATCCCGAGATACGCGAGTATCTCTCCGTCGAGCTCTCCGACATCCTGCGCGTCGTGACTGCCGAAAGCGGCACCCGGGCACTCGAAGCACTTGGCGCTGACGGTAAAGAGATCACGCTTGTGCTTAGCGATGTGCTTATGCCCGGAATGAGCGGCTTTGAGCTCTGCCGAGCCATCAAGACGGCCCCACGGCTGGCGCATTTGCCCGTCATCCTCCTCACAGCCCTTGTAGACGACGACCGCCGCCTCTACGGCATCGCTGAGGGCGCAGACGATTACATCCCCAAGCCCTTCGATATTGATTACGTTAAAATCAAAATCATCCGCCTGCTCGAGGAGCGCCGCCGGCTTGGGCAGCATTTTATGCGAAGTATGCAAACGGGAAAGCTCCCCATCGCTGAGCAGACGGACCTCCCCACTGCTGATCGCCTCTTCATGCAGCGCTTTGTGGATATCCTATCTAAGCGCTTCGACGATCCTGAGCTTTCCGTCGAAAGCATGAGTCGCGAGATGGGCGTCTCCCGCGTTCACCTCTATCGACGCATTAAAACCCTCTCCGGCTTCAGCCCTGTGGATTACATGCGCAATTTCCGCCTCGGGAAGGCCGCTGAGCTGCTTCTCCATCATCGTTTTTCGATCAGCGAAGTAGCTTACCAAACTGGATTTTCCTCTCCGCCCTATTTCTCTAAGTGCTTCAAGGAAACGTTTGGAATGACGCCTTCGGAGTACATCGATTCGCATCCGAGGGAGTGATTTCTGCGGAGGCGGAAAGTTTCTTGCCTCCAAAAATTTGAACACCCTCTTAGCCGTCGGTTGCTTGGTGCAGGAGTTCTATGCAATCGATAGCCGGAATCTTTGTGCTCTTTCTTTTTATAGGCATCCAATTGCCTGAGGCAAATGGATGTTTTCGTTTTGGTTCGTCCAATTGCCTGAGGCTTTTCGGTGTTTTTATTTTGTTTTGTCCAATTGCCTGAGGTAAATGGGCGTTTTTGTTTTGTTTCGTCCAATTGCCTGAGGCAAATGGACGTTTTCGTTTTGTTTCATCAAATTGCCTGAGGCTTTCACGCATTTCATATTGAAACATCCAATTGCCTGAGGCTTTCGTGTATTTCATATTGAAACGTCCAATTGCCTGAGGCTTTCACGTATTTCATATTAAAACGCTCAATTGCCTGAGGCTTTCGTGTGGTCTTTTCGTTGGGAGTTGTATGTGCGATACATAGAGGTCCACACATCTCAAGCTCCCCAAACTCATCCTCATGCCGCTGGCAAGAGGGTAGGGGCGAAGAATTTTCATCCTTACGATCCGCCGTCCCTGTGTCGGCCAATTGTCTTCGATTAATCATTGACAATTGGAGAGGCGCTCCATGTTACCTATCCGGGTATCATTTGTGTTACTGGGGGGCTTTATTACATAGCTTATCGTTTCTGTTACATTTATTATACACCACGCCGCGGGCGCCCCGTAACCTTGCAGTCATGAATTTTTAATGCAACTGAATAATGAAGACAACGACATTTTTACGAAGACTGAGGGCGGGCACAGCGCTGCTGGCGGCCGTGCTCGGCTTGTGTTGCGTGCAGGCGACTCTGGCGCAGCAAGTGGTGGTAAAGTCCACGGTGGTGGACGTGCAAAATGAACCCGTGATCGGCGCGACGGTGATAGAGAAAGGCACGACGAACGGGACGATTACGGATATGGACGGGAATTTCTCGCTCGAGGTGAAGCAAGGCGCCACGGTGCAAGTGAGCTACGTGGGTTACACCACGCAGGAGTTCCCCGCAGGCAGTGTGCCAGCGCGTATCGTGCTGGCAGAAGATGCGGAAACGCTGGGCGAGGTGGTCGTCACGGGTTACTCTTCGCAGCGTAAGGCCGACCTGACTGGCGCCGTCTCCGTAGTGAAGATGGACGACATCCGCGATCTGAACAGCGGCAACGCCGTGCAGTCGTTGCAAGGGCGTGTGCCTGGTTTGCAGATAGCCAACACGGGCCAACCCGATGGCGATGTGGATGTAAAGATCCGCGGCGTCTCCACGCTGGGCAACAGCAGGCCGCTCTACATCATCGACGGTGTGCCGAGCACACGCTCGATGAACGAGATTGCCACGTCAGACATTGAGTCGATCCAAGTGCTTAAGGACGCCTCGGCGGCCACCATCTACGGATCGCGCGCGGCTAATGGCGTGATCATCATCACCACCAAGAAGGGCAAGAGCGGCGGCACACATGTGGAGTTTCGCGCCTCGCTCACGGCACAGCAATGGCAGCGTGCCATTGATCTGCTCAACACGGAGGAGTACGGCCTTGTGCGTTACCGCGCAACCGTCAACGACGGCAAGGAGCTCAACACGACAACGCTCAGCAATGGGCAGCCGAACCCGGAACTAAATCGCTATACGTATATGTATGACGTCACGTGGAAGGGCGATAAGCCGACGCTTAACCGCATCGTGATCCCGAAATACTTAGACGTCGCTGGTGAGCCCGTCATGCAGGCTGCGAATACGGACTGGGTGAAGGAGATCAGCCGCACGGGCTTCACGCAGAACTACAACCTGAACCTCACCACAGGCAATGATAAAGGCCGCGCACTCTTCGCCCTCGACTATTACGGCAACGACGGCACCGTGCGAGGCACTTACTTCAACCGCGTCACGCTGCGCCTGAACAGCGACTATCGGCTCTTCAACGACCGCGTGACGATCGGCGAAAACCTCTCCATCGCCAAGACGCGCAACTCCGCCCTGAAAGGCAACAACCTGCAAGAGGACGCTAAGAACATCCAGTCCATCGTGCCCATCCGCGATTTGAAGGGCGGCTGGGGCGGCCCGGCCAGCAACATGAGCGACCGTTCAAACCCCGTGCGCCTCATAGAGGATAACAAGCAGAACCACGAAGACGTGGTGCGACTCTTTGGCGACATCAACCTGAGCGTGGACATCCTCGAGGGGCTCACCTTCCGTTCGCGTTTCGGTGTGGACTACACAGGCTTCTGGGCACGCTCGATGCAGAAGAGCTACAAGTCCGGGTTCATGTCTGACAGCACAGCGCGCCTGAACCAGTCAGCTAACTATGGCGGCAACTGGATCTTGAGCAACACCCTTCAGTATAAGTTCAATGCTGGCAAGAGCCACTTCGATCTGCTGGCTGGGCAGGAGATGCTGAAGTACACCTTCACCGACATGTCAGCCGGTCGCGATGGCTTCTTGATCGAGACGCCTGACTACATGTACCTCTCTGTGGGCGAAGGCAACCTGCGCAACGCTGGCGGTGGCACCTCCTACGCCCTCTCCTCCTTCTTCGGCAAGATCAATTACGACTACGCCGACCGTTACTTGGCTTCCATCACTGTGCGCCGCGACGGATCCTCGCGCTTCGGCAAGAACCATCGCTGGGGTACGTTCCCCGCCTTCTCTCTCGGCTGGAGGGTGAGCGAGGAGCCTTTCTTCGAGAAGGCGCGCCACACCGTCTCCGACCTCAAGCTGCGTTACGGTTGGGGGCAAACAGGTAACCAAGAGATAGACAACTACGCCTCCTACGGGCTCTATCAGGCTCGCTACTACACCGACCCGACATGGGCGCGCGACGAGGGTACGGCCTACGACATCAATGGCGCTGGGCAGGGCGCGTTGCCCTCGGGCTTCATCCGCATCCAGCGCGTCAACCCCGACCTGAAGTGGGAGACGACGACGCAGCACAACGCGGGTATCGACTTCGGCCTCTTCGATCAACGCTTCACCGGCTCCCTCGATTACTTCTTCAAGCGCAGCAGCGACATCCTCGTCAGCCCGCCCTACATCGGCACCATCGGCTTCGGCGGTAACCGCTGGGTGAATGGCGCCAGCATGGAGAACAGTGGCGTGGAGTTTATGCTGACTTACCACACCAACGTCGGGCAGGTAGGGCTCAACATCACGGGTAACATCGCCAGCTATCGCAACAAGATCACCGAGCTGCCCGAGGACGTGATCAACTCTTACCCCGGCAATGGCAACGACCAGACGATACTCGGACGGCCTTGGAAGTCGCTCTTCGGCTATGTGGCCGACGGACTCTTCCGCAGCGAGGCTGAGGTCAAGGCGCACGCCGAACAGCCAGGCAAGGGCGTGGGCCGCATCCGTTATAAAGACATCAACAACGATGGCCGCATCAACGACGAGGATCGCACGTGGCTCGGCGTGGAGGATCCAGACTTCCTCTATGGCTTGAACGTGAACGCTACGTGGCGCCAGTTCGACTTCTCCATGTTCTGGCACGGACAGGTGGGATCGTATGCCAACGTGACCACGATCAAATCCTTCACCGACTTCTTCGGCTTCTTCGGTGGGCAGAACTATGGCAGCCGCCTGCTCGACGCTTGGAGTCCGGAGAACAATGGATCGACCATCCCGGCTGTATCGGCGAACAACGTGAACGGCGAATCGCGCTTCTCATCCTACTTCGTGGAGAACACCTCCTTCCTGAAGCTCGTCAACATGGAGATCGGCTATCGGCTGCCGGAGCGTATGCTGAAGGCGGCTCACATGGAGAGCGCACGCGTGTACCTCTCGGGGCAAAATCTGTTGACCCTGAAGAAGACTTGGGGCGACAACGCCTTCACCGGCGTAGATCCGGAGACGCCCAACTTTGCTTACCCCATCCCGCGCTCCCTGACTCTCGGGCTGCAAGTGAACTTCTAATCCAAATTGTACCCCCCCTTCATAAACCCATAAGTAACAATGAAAACATCGATAGCATCCTTTATCCGCATGGCCATGCTCGGCGGCTTGCTGCTGACAGCCGCGGCCTGCGACGACTTCTTAGAGGTGACGCCGCAAAGTACGGCCGACTCTGACGACCTGAACACGCCCGAGAGCTTGGAAAAGATGGTGATCAGCGCCTACTCCTCGCTCGGCAATGCCAACTATCAGGATGGCATGAACGCCTATTGGCCCTACGGCGACTTGCGCGCCGGCGATGCCTACAAGGGCGGCGCTGGCACGGGCGACATGGAAAACTTCCACCTCTTCGAAACCTTCGTCTACCTGCGCGAAGACAATGAGTATTTGGACAAGAAGTGGTACAACGAATACATCGCTGTGGCTCGCACCAACGATGCCCTGGCGCGCCTCCGGAAGATCCCCGACGGCCAATACCCGAAGAAAAAGGTGCGCGAGGCGGAGCTGCGCTTCCTGCGTGCACACTTCTACTTCGAGCTCAAGATCCTCTTCAAGCACATCCCCTGGATCGACGAGAACGACAAGACGGACGACTACATCACCATCTCCAACGTGGAGTATACCGACGCCCAGCTGTGGGACATGATCATCGCCGAGTTTCGCTATGCCGTGGCTAACCTGCCGGAGAAGAACGACGGGGTGGGCCGAGCCAACAAGGGCATGGCGCAGGCTTATTTAGCCAAGGCGCTCCTCTATGCGGCTTACAAGCAGGACGACAAGAACAACGTCACCGGCATCGACCGCACCAAGCTGCAAGAGGTGGCCACGCTCTGCCGCGGCCTCTCCAAGCGTTACAAGCTGGCCGACGACTTTGCCAACAACTTCTTGTGTGAGACGGAGAACGGGCCCGAATCCATCTTCGCCGTCCAGCACTCCCTCAATGACGGCACCCTGCGCGGCCGGCTCGACTGGGGCGCGATGCTGAACTATCCGATGAATCCGGAATATGGCTGCTGCGGCTTCCACTGCCCATCGCAAAACATGGTCAACGCCTTCCGCACCGACGATAAGGGCCTGCCCCTCTTCGATACCTTCGACGACACCGACATCAAGACGGCGGCCGACCTCAAGACGCACAACGTGGACCCGCGCTTGAACCACACCGTGGCCATCCCCGACGCGCCCTACAAGTATCGCCCGAGCTTCATCTTCAAGACCAGCTGGACGCGCGAGCCGGATACGTATGGCAGCTTCATGTCGATGAAGGAGACCGTCCTGCCCGACTGCCCCTGCTTCGCCTTCGCCTCTCCCTTCATGTCAAGCTCCAAGAACCGCGACATCATCCGCTACGACGACGTCATGCTCTGGGAGGCTGAGGCGCTCATCGAGCTGGGGCGGCAAGACGATGCCCTGCCCCTGATCAACGCCATCCGCGAGCGCGCGGCCAAGAGCACTAAGTTGCTCGTCGACACCCTCGGACAGCCTGTGGGTAAGTATCAAGTGGCCACCTACAAGCCCGGCGTCAACTGCCCCGCCTGGACGCAAGACTTCGCACGCAAAGCCCTGCGTTGGGAGCGTCGGTTAGAGTTTGCTGAAGAGGGATTCCGCTTCTTCGACCTTGTGCGATGGGGCATTGCGGCCGAGACAGTCAACGCCTACTTCAACACCGAGAAGACCCGCCGAACCTATATGAAAGAGGCTCGCTTTACGAAGAATCGAGACGAGTATTTCCCCATCCCCAAGAACCAAATCAACTTCAGCAAGAAGCTCTACAAGCAGAACGCGGGTTGGTAGTGGCAATAGGATTTTCGTGGCCTTTGCAACTCTCGTTGCAAAGGCCAAAAAGTCCGTTTTACTCGTTGCCCAACTTGGGCAAGGGCCAAAAAGTTCGTTTTTCCGTTTGCCCAACTTGGGCAAAGGCCAAAAAGTCCGTTTTACTCGTTGCCCAACTTGGGCAAGCGTCAAAAAGTTCGATTTTCCATTTGCCCAACTTGGGCAAGGCTCAAAAAGTTCGATTTTCCGTTTGCCCAACTTGGGCAAGCGTCAAAAAGTTCGATTTTCCCTCTACCCTCTACCTGCCCACCGCCACGGGCGAAGCCATCCAATTGTATTCCATCTATAGCCCCCCTTCTCTCAACATGACACAGAAAAGTTCCCTATCCCGCCTTGTGCCCGTGATGTTTGCCTTCTTCACCATGGGCTTTGTCGACCTCGTAGGTATCGCCACCAACTACGTCAAGAGCGACTTCACGCTCAACGACACGATGGCTAACCTCATGCCCTCGATGGTCTTCTTTTGGTTCCTCATCTTCTCCGTGCCCACGGGCATGCTTATGAACCGCATCGGCCGCCGGCGCACCGTGCTGATCAGCCTTGTGGTTACGCTCTGCGCCCTCCTCGTACCCATGATCAGCTACAGCTTCCCGGTCATGCTCATCGCTTTCTCCCTCTTGGGCATTGGCAACACGCTGATGCAAGTTTCTCTCAATCCCCTCGTGGCTGACATCGTCGCGGAAGACCGCTTGGCTGGCATGCTCACCTTCGGACAGTTCGTCAAGGCCGTTGCCTCCTTCCTTGCGCCCATCATCGCGGCTTGGGCCATGCTGCATTTAGGCGATTGGAAGCTGCTCTTCCCGCTCTTTGCCGTCGTTGCCGTGGCAGCCGCCCTCGTGCTCGCCTTCACCCGCGTCGAAGAGCGCCCCTCCACCGTCCGCTCCACCTTCGGGCAATGCCTATCTCTGCTTAAGACGCCCTTCGTGCTTATGCTCTTTGTGGGCATTATGATGCACGTCGGCATCGACGTCGGCACCAACACCACCGCCCCCAAATTGCTCATGGAGCGCGTCGGCATGACCCTCGCTGATGCGGGTTATGCTACAAGCCTCTACTTCCTCTTCCGCACCATCGGCGCCTTCAGTGGGGCTTTCATCTTGACCCGCTATTCGGCCAAACATTTCTTCTTGCTGAGCGTCGTCATGATTGCCGTGGCCGTAGCCGGCCTCTACTTCGCCAGTTCCACCACAGCGCTCTACATCTGCGTCGCGCTGATTGGTTACGGCAATTCCAACGTTTTCTCCATCCTCTTCTCGCAGGCTCTGCTTCACCTGCCCGGCCGCGACAATGAGATCTCCGGATTGATGATCATGGGTATTGCCGGCGGAGCCGTCTTCCCTTTCCTGATGGGCGTCGCCTCCGACGCGATGGGCGGACAGGTCGGTGCTGTCGTAGTGCTCACCCTCTGCGTTGCCTATCTGATCGTCCTTTCTCCCAAGATCCGCGACCTCCGCAAGCAGGCCGCCTGAGCCCCATCGGGCGAGCCCTCCCTCCCTTTCCTTCGTTGGAGTGATCGGTATGTCTTATCAAAAAAATCGGCACTCGGAGCAGATTCATTTCTGCACCGAGTGCCGATTTTTGGCTTAAGGGGTTCAACTATGTCCCTGTCTCAAAGGGCAAGGATCTTTTGTGGTGAACGGAGTCATTTCTGATGTGACTGTTCGAACTGAAAAAAGCCTTGATGTCAATCCCTTATCCATACTGTCAATTCCATCAAGTGCAATGCATCAGACAGCCGCTTACCAATCACCCAAAACATCGACCTCTATTGCTTTGATTAGCCTACAGCTCACGCACTCCGATAAAAAACAGTTCTCAAAGATGTTAGTGCAATAGCATAAGTAGTGGAAGGCATACTTGGAGGAGAAAAGAGAGCCTTTCACTTATATCCATCGGGCGTTTAAGAGCCGCTTATTTCGGCTTGACAAGACATTTAGATGTCCTCTGTACCTACCAAAGTTTTTCCGAAGTTAGGCCTAATATCAACAACGCATTAGAATCGCTGAATTCTTCGCTGAAGATGAAATTGCGTATACATCGCGGGATCTCCCGAGAGAGAAAGGCAAGACTTATTCAGAGCATCATAGTTCTATAATCCCTGTCCTATAAAGGAGAGTTGAACCATCTCAGGAACATATTTGACCCTTAAACCCAAACTTCACTCTTGATTCCCGCCTCTTTTTATCCCTTTCTTACGTCGAACTCACATTAAGTAAACGGCGTGCCGTCTACTTGAATAGGGCAACAAAGAACGCGCCGCCTCCGCTCCGGCGAGAAGCCCGCAGCGAAGTGAAGAGGGGGCGTAATGAGCGATCAATGATGAATGAATAGCAGATAGGGTGTCAGTGGCTAAGGGTCGAGCCCGACGGTTCACTGACATGTTAAGGAAAGGCATCTCCGCAAGCGGAGATGCCTTTTTTCATTTCTCCCACTCGGGTTACGCAGCTCATATGCCCACTTAAATTAGCCTACAACAAAGATCGGTTTATAAAATAAACCACCATACATTTGCCCTCGTGATCACAACCATTCCATATCCATTCAAACCCCATTAAAACAGGAGATAAACAAGATGAAAACTTGGAGAATAGCCTGCATAGCAGGCATGTTATGCATGATGACGGGCGCCGCGATGATGGCGCAAAAGGTGAACGCACAAACGACGACAACGGTCGATCTGACGCTCTTCATCACTGGTGTTCATGCCAATGGCGGCAAGCTGATGGCCTCGGCCGGCGACCCGAACGATCGCGCGCACATGGTCTATGCGGCGGCCGATCCGACGGGCGACGAGCTGCAGTCGCTCGTGCTGCGCAACGTGCCCGTGGGGACGTGCGACGTGTACGTCTTTCAGGACATGAACGGCAACATGACGCTCGACCGCAACGCGGAGGGAGTGCCCTCTGAACCGTGCTTCATGAAGCAGAAAGTGAAGCTCGCGGCCGACGGCCTCACTGTAAAGGTGAAGCTCGTGAACCCGGCCGAGATGATGGGCAAATAGCGGCTACGGCCATGCGTTATACCTTATATATAGTGGCGCTGGCGGCGGCGATGCTCGCCGATGGGACGCGGGCGCAGGAGGTTCGCGGTCGGGTGACGGACGCTGGAGGGCGAGCGGTGGAGCCTGCCACGGTGGCAGTCTTCCGCGGCGATCGACAGTTAGCTGCCGACGTGACAGACACGGCCGGGCGATTCCGACTCTCCGCTCCTGATGGGGCTTACACGCTGCGTGTGCGGCATGTGGCCTATCGACCGTTAGACACGCTGATCGCGGCGCGCGACCGTTCGGGTGACGAATTGTCACTCGTCATGGCTGAAGCGTCTGTGGGGCTCGGCGAGGTGACGGTGCAGGCCGAACGGGTAGTGCGTGAGGCGGATCGCTTCGTGGTGCACGTCGGCGATGCGCCAGCGATGGCCGGTCGCGATGGCGCGGAGTTGCTCCGCACGGCGCCGGGCGTCTGGGTGACGGACGACGGCGTGTCAGTCAATGGCGCGGCCGGCGCGCGGGTCTATGTGGACGACCGCGAGCTGCGGCTCTCGGGGCGCGCGCTGGCGGCTTACTTGCGTACGCTGCGGGCGGCCGATGTGGCGCGGGTGGAGGTCTTGCCCCAGGCCGATGCGTCGTATGGCGCGGACGTGCGGGGCGGCGTCGTGCGGATCGTGCTGCGTCGGCGGCGTGAGCGGGGTGTGGATGCCAATGTGTCGGCCGAGACGGACTTCGGCCGGCAGTACGGCGGCGTCCGACCCTCGGCTTCCGTCCGGGCGCACGCCGGCCGCTGGACATGGCACGCCTCCATCGCGGGCGACCATATATATAAAGGTATAAGGCGGCAGTCGGCCGAGCGTTTTTATGTGAACCGCGCAGCCGGCTCGTTCGCGTCCCAGTCGTTGACGGACGGCCGGCGACGCAACGTCACGGGGCGCGTTGGGGCAATCTTCGACGCCAACCCGCGGACGTCCGTCGGCGCTGAGGCGGAGCTGTCGCGCGGACGAGAAACGGAGCCGTCGGAGGTGGAGACCATGATCAGTCAAAATGGCAGGCTGCGGTCTATCTCGGGTCACTACGACCGCGAGGAGACGGACCGCTTAGCGGCAGCAGCCGTGAACGTGACGCACCGCACGGACACGATCGGGTCGCGGCTCAAGTTAGTGGCCGACTACACCGACCGCAAGCTCGGCGGCGAGACAGACGAGCATTCGACAGCGGGCTGGACGAACCGCGACCTCACCGCCTCGCGCTACCGAGTGTTGGCCATCGACGCCTCCGCCGTGCGCGTCTTCCGGTCGGGCATGCGGCTCTCCGCCGGCGCGAAGTACACCCGCAACCGCATGCGCGACTCTGTCCGTCGCGAGGGCGCGGCGTCTGATCCGGGTTTCCTCAACGATTACACCGAGCAGATCGCGGCCGGCTACGCCTCGCTCGCCCTCGAGCTTGGTCGTCTCAGCCTCACCGCCGGACTGCGCGCGGAGTGGACACACACGGCCGGTCGCGAGGGCATGCGACGCGCCTACGCCGACCTCTTCGAGAACGCTACCGCGACGTACGCCTTCGACCCGATGCGCCTCTTCATGCTCATCGCGCAATACGCCCGCAACGTGGAGCGGCCCAACTTCCGCTACCTCAATCCGCGGCGCGTCCGCTCGTCAGACTTCGCCTACATCGAGGGAAACCCAGCGCTCCGCCCAACGTACATTCGGCGCCTCAGCCTGACGGCCGTCTGGCACTACCGCTACACGCTGACCGTCGGCGGCAACCTCCACCGCGACCTCGTCCGCGAGGAGGCGCACACTGACGCTTCAGCGCCCGAGGTGCGCATCGTGCGGCCTGAGAATCACGACCGCGAGAACCACTGGTTCGTCGCCCTGAGCGCGCCCCTCCGACCCGTCCGCGGGTGGGAACTCAACGCCAACCTTGTCGGTGTGCGGCAAGATCTGCGCGCCACCTCCTCCGACCCGTGGGCGACGCACTGGCTCGGCTTTGCCCGCCTCACGCTCGGCGTCACCCTCCCCCGCGACGCGTACGCGGAGCTGACCTACAATGCGTCGAGCCGGCTCTATTCGGCCAACTCCGGCATCGAGCCGCGCCACACGTTCGACGTCGCGCTCAAGAAGCAGTTCGCCGACCGCCGGTTGACCATCACCCTCGGCGTGAGCAACATCTTCGACCGCGGCGTGATGTTCTTCTCCAATACCGATCGCTTCAACGAACGCACGTCCGTCTCCGGCGGATCAATGGGGCGACGCTTCACGGTCGGGTTGCATTACACCATCCGCAGCGGCAAGTCCGTCAAGGCGCGCACCGTGGAGCGTGCCTCGGCTGACGATACGCGGCGGATGGAGAAAGCGAAAAACGAAAAATGAATCATGACAATGAAAGAAGAAGAGAAGAAAGTCTTGCGGGATGTCCCGCTGAATGAAGAAGAGAGTATGGCGCTGATCGCAGAGATGATCCGCAACACGCAGCGCAAGATGGAGCGCGGCGCAGGTACGCCGATGCTCGTGTGGGGCTACGCCACGGTGCTGGCCACGCTGGCGGTGTGGGCTGGCGTGACGTTCACGGGCGATTATCGGGCGCAATTCCTATGGTTCCTGATCCCTGTGATCGGGCTGACGTGGATGCTGTTTCAGCGGCGCCAGCCGCCGGAGGTCCGCACGTATGTCGACAAAGTGGTGTCGTACATCTGGATCGTCATGGGCTGGAGCGGCTTCATCGTCTCCTGCCTGTCGTTCCTCGGCGCGATACAGGCGACGATCCTGTTTATCATCACGCTGATGATGGGTCAGGGCAGCGTCCTCACAGGGCTTGTCACACGCTTCCGCCCACTCATCATCGGCGGTATCGTCGCGCTGCTGCTCAGCGTTGCGTTGCTTTATCTCCACACGCTCGGCCCACACCTGCTGATTTTCGCATTGGCGTTCGTGGCGATGGGCATCATCCCCGGACACATCTTGAACCGTCGCGCGAAGAAGGCATGCTCCCCGGACTGAATCCGCTGCTTCACAGCGAACTTCGGTTGGGCGTAATGTCCATCCTGATCGGCGTGGAGAGCGCCGACTTCACCTACCTGCGCAAGGAGACGGGCGCGACGGCCGGCAACCTGAGTGTGCAGTTGGAGAAGCTCTCGCAGGCGGGTTATATCACCATAGAAAAAGGTTTCAGGGGAAAGATTCCCCGCACCACCTGCCGCATCACGTCCGAGGGCACGGAGGCTTTCCGCCAATACGTCGAGGCGCTGGATCATTACCTCAAGGGAGTGAAAAATGAAAAGTGAGCACCGCCTTGAGCCCTTGGTGCGTGCCCTGCATTGTTCGTTTTTACCTGTTAGATTTTAGTTCATATGAATCATTCGTTAGCACAAAACCCTGACTTCCTGTTCCTGATCGAGCAGGCCGTCAAAGCCCCGTCGGGGCATAACACACAGCCGTGGATGTTCCGAA
>MIQB01000048.1 GCA_002890585.1 Tannerella sp. oral taxon 808 | reverse complement strand
GCAATGCTTTTCGGTCATCAAAAATCATTTTGGAGTGAAATGCAATGCTTTTCGGTCATCAAAAATCATTTTGGAGTGAAATGCAATGCTTTTCGGTCATCAAAAATCATTTTGGAGTGAAATGCAATGCTTTTCGGTCATCAAAAATCATTTTGGAGTGAAATGCAATGCTTTTCGGTCATCAAAAATCATTTTGGAGTGAAATGCAATGCTTTTCGGGCGCTCATTCCGGCGGGAACTTGCGCGTAGGCATCACGCCCGTCTCCTCCTCAAGCTCCTCCAGCTCGCTGGCCTTGCGGAGCAGGTCGGAGGCGAAGATGAAGTCGTTGAGCGCCGTGTTGCCCGACGAGATCACCTGCTCCTTCGTGCCCTGCCACTCCTTCCGGCCCTCGCTGATGAAGATGATGTTCTCCCCGATGTTCATCACCGAGTTCATGTCGTGCGTGTTGATGATCGTCGTCATGTTGTACTCCTTGGTGATGCTGTGGATGAGGTTATCGATCACGAGTGACGTCTTCGGGTCGAGCCCAGAGTTGGGCTCGTCGCAGAGCAGGTATTTCGGTTGTAGGGCGATGGCGCGGGCGATGGCGGCGCGCTTCATCATGCCGCCGCTGATCTCCGAGGGGAAGAGGTCGCAGGCGTTGGAGAGGTCGACACGCTCCAGGCAGCTGAGGGCGCGGCGTTCGCGCTCGCGGGCCGTCTCGCGCGAGAACATGTCTAAGGGGAAGAGCACATTCTCAAGCACCGTCATGCTGTCAAACAGCGCCGAGCCTTGGAAGAGCACACCCGTCTCGCGGCGCAGGTGCTTCAGCTCCGATTTGTTCATCGACAGCAGATCGCGCCCGTCGTAGAGCACGCGCCCACGCTCCGGCTTTACGAGCCCGATGATGCTCTTCACCGTCACCGTCTTGCCCGAGCCGCTTCGGCCGATGATGAGGTTCGTCTTGCCCGTCTCAAAGACGGCGCTGATGTCGTTCAGCACCACGCGCCCGTCGAACGACTTGACTATATGTTCTATTTCGATCATTTCGTAAGCATGATTTGAGTGAGGATCACGTCAGCCAACAGGATCATGACGCTGCTAATCACGATTGCGTTCGTACTTGCCTTGCCCACCTCAAGCGAGCCGCCCTTGACGTTGTAGCCGAAGTAGGAGGCGATCGATGAGATGAGGAAGGCGTAGACGACGGACTTGATGACGGAGTACCAGATGTAGAACGGGTTGAAGTAGTACTGGAGCCCGAACTCGAACGAGGCCGGCGTCATGCCCGAGACGACGTGGCTGGCAAAGACGCCGCCCAAGATGCCCGTCGTCATGCTGAAGAAGACGAGCACGGGGATGAACAGCATCATGCCCGTAATCTTAGGCATGATCAGGAAGTTGGCCGAGTTGACGCCCATGATCTCCATCGCGTCGATCTGCTCCGTGACGCGCATCGTGCCGATCTCGGAAGTGATATTGCTGCCCACCTTACCGGCCAGAATAAGACACATGATGGACGAGGAGAACTCCAGCAGGATGATCTCACGCGTGGTGTAACCGATGGTGAACTTGGGGATGAGCGGCGAGCTGATGTTGAGCGAGATCTGTATGGCGATCACGGTGCCGATAAAGATGGAGATGATGACCACGATCCAAATCGAGTCGACGCCGAGCTTGTAGATCTCGCGCACAAGCTGCTTGAAGAACATGCTCCAGCGCGTGGGCGGGGTGAGCACTTTGCGCATCAGTAGGACGTATTCGCCTACCTGTTGTAATGCCTTGATCATATTCTTGGGAGGGGGAGAGTTATAAGTAGTGAGAAGTAGTAGAAGGTAGTGAGGAGTAGTGGTTGGGGGAAAGCGGAAGGGCTACTTCTGACTACCCTTAACTACTTCCTACTACTTCTCACTACCTCTTTTTCATATCCGATGATAAACGTCGTCCATCGGTACGCGGAATCGTTCGCCCCAGACGCCGCGCCCTTCGTCGCGGATGCCGCAGCTGATGACCATGTCTACCTCAGCACGGCGCGGCAGGCGGAGGATGCGCTTCACCCGTAGGCTGTCGAAGCCCTCTAACGGACACGTGTCATAGCCCGCGTCGGTCATAGCCAGCATGAACGTCTGCACGACTAACGCGCAACTCTTATGGACAGACATGCGCATATCGGCCTCCGTCACCTGCCGTATGATGGGGCGGAAGAGCCCGACGCCCGTGACGATCGTCTTACGCAGCAGGCCTAAGAGTCCGAACGCGTTGCTGTAGAGGAAAGGCATCACGCGGCCGTAATACAACTCCCGGTCGTGAATGCGCTTGGCCTGCCGTTCGGGCGGACTGTTACGCGCTACGTTGCCCCGTTCAAACCGGAGCACCGCGGCGGCGCGTTGGCGGAACAAGTCGCGGCGGGTAACGAAGACGACAAGCTGCTGCGCCGTCGATACGGCCGTCTGACCTAAGCAGGCGGGCACCATGCGGCGGATCGTCTCCGGGTCGGTGATGTGATAGCACTCCCAGAGTTGCATGTTGGAGCTGGTGGGAGCCAGGCGTGCCAGATCGATGCAGCGGCGCACCGTGTCGGCGTCGATCGCCTCGTCGGTGTAGCGACGCACCGCGCGGCGGGTGTGGAGGATTTCTTCTAATGTCATGGGAGAAATGGAAAAGCGAAAAACGAAAAACGAAAAAGCCTCTGCCGAGGCAGGGACGTTTGGCCAGATACAGCGAAGAGCCCTTATTAGGCGCCCTCGCTCATCACCGTCTTGGCCAAGTTGTAGAACGACTGGGGTACCTCTCGCTCACCGCGCGATACAAAATGGTTGAAGTCTTCATCGTCGGTGAGTTCTATCACGCGGCCAGAGGAGTCACATTCATAGACGTAGGTGTCTTCACCGATCTTCACCGAGCCACTGAGCGCATCGGGGATGGTGTAGTCCTTGAGCTGCGAGGCCATGTATTCGATGCGGCCGCGCCATTTAGCCGACGCCTTGCGGACTTGCCCACTCTCTATCAAGCGCCGGATCTCCTCTAAGCTGCAATTGCTGCCGCTGCCCGGAGCGTCCCCTTTGCTGAAGTCTGGCAGGGCATCCATCATCTTGCCCAAATGCTTCGACTTGCGCTTGCCCTTTTGGGTCATGGCTTCAAAGAGATCCCATCCGTCGCGGATGGACTGGATGGTCTGAATAGCTATGGTGATCTCGCGCCGCAGCTGTGTCTTGTCGAACTCCATGACGACCGGTCCGGGTTCGGGTTCGTTACTGGGCACCATCACGGGTTCGTTCGGCGTCGCAGCCGGGGCTTGCTCGGCTTTACGTCCGCTGCATCCAGTCAGCAGGACGAGTGCAGCCAGTGTGAGTAGTAAGGGATTTCTCATCATTGATAAATTAAAGGATCAGAGATCATTGTAAGGGATAGAAAACGTGTTGCCACCTCTGAGCTTGCCAGACTGGTAGCCGCGCTTGAGCCAGCGCATGCGTTGCGCGGAGGTGCCGTGCGTGAAGGCATCGGGGACGACGGATCCTCCGGCCGCCTTTTGCAGTCGGTCGTCACCCACCTGCGAGGCGGCGTTGATGGCCTCCTCTAAGTCGCCATCCTGGAGCGACTTCCAGCGTTCGTTCTCGTGATTGGCCCAGACGCCCGCCAAATAGTCGGCCTGAAGCTCCAAGCGCACGCTCAGTTGGTTGCCCTTCTTCTTGTTGACGCGCGCCGTCTCGTTGTCCACTTTGTCGATTGTGCCGAGTAGGTTTTGCACATGATGCCCCACCTCGTGAGCGATGACATAGGCATAGGCAAAGTCGCCACCGGCGTCAAGCTCCTGCTCCATCTCATCGAAGAACGAGAGATCGATATACACCGTCTGATCAGCGGGGCAGTAGAACGGTCCCGTGGACGATGAGGCTTGTCCGCAGCCCGAACGCGTGGAGGTGCGGTAGATAACCATCTTCGGCTGGCGATATTCCAGCCCCTCGGCCTTGAAAAGCTCCGTCCACACGTCTTCCGTGCTGGCGAACACCTTCTTCGTAAAGCTGAAGAGCTGGGCCTCCTCCTCACTCTGTACATACTCCGTTTGTTGCCCTTCATCGCCGGAGTCCTCGTCGTCATCCAACACCTCGAGCGGATTGCCGCCCATGACCCACGTCAGCAGCGCCACGAGGATCATGCCGCCAATGCCTAAGGATGCTTTACCAGTGCCCGACATGCCGCCACTGCGCCGGTCTTCCACATTCGTGCTTTCTCTTCTTCCGTCTAAACGCATATCATTTTCTAATTAATGGTCTGTTGTAGGGGCGTATCGCATACGCCCTAATACGTACCTGATATATACGGGGCGTATGCGATACGCCCCTACAGGATACGCCCACGGCCTCGGGGTTACACATTGAATCGATAATGCATGATGTCTCCGTCTTGTACGACATACTCTTTGCCCTCGACGTGCATACGGCCAGCCTCCTTGACGGCTGCCTCGGAGCCGTACTGGATAAAGTCGTCGTACTTGATCACCTCCGCGCGGATGAATCCCTTCTCGAAGTCCGTATGGATCACGCCCGCGCATTGGGGAGCCTTGCTGCCGCGGCGATACGTCCAGGCGCGCACCTCGTCTGGCCCGGCGGTGAGGAAGGTCTCTAAGTCTAACAGCCGATAAGCTGCCTTGATCAGCCGGTTCACACCCGACTCCTCGAGGCCCGCCTCGGCAAGGAACATCTGCCGCTCCTCGTAGGTATCCAGCTCCGCAATCTCGCTCTCGATCTTAGCCGCCACAACGAGCAGCTCCGCGCCTTCGTCCTTGATGGCCTCGCGCACCTGCTCCACATAGGCGTTGCCCGATGCGGCGCTCGCCTCATCCACATTGCAGACGTAGAGCATGGGCTTGTTCGTCAGCAGGAAGAGGTCATGGGCCACGCGTTGCTCATCCTTCGTATCGAATGTCACCGAGCGGGCGTTCCGACCCTGTTCGAGCGCCTCTTTGTAGCGCGCCAGCACGCCGTAGGCCAACGCCGCCTGCTTGTCGCCACCCGTCTGTGCCTGCTTCTGCACCTTGGCGATACGGCTCTCGATCGTCTCCAGGTCGCGGATCTGCAGCTCGGCGTCGATGATCTCCTTGTCGCGCACGGGGTCGACACTGCCGTCCACGTGCACCACGTTCGCGTCGTCGAAACAGCGCAACACGTGCAGGATGGCGTCCGTCTCGCGGATATTGGCCAGGAACTTATTTCCCAAGCCTTCGCCTCGGCTGGCGCCCTTCACTAAGCCCGCGATGTCGACAATCTCGACCGTCGTGGGCACGATGCGCGCGGGGTGCACTAATTCGGCCAGCCGGGTGAGCCGCTCGTCGGGCACGGTGATGACGCCTACGTTGGGCTCGATGGTGCAAAAAGGAAAATTCGCTGCCTGCGCCTTCGCGTTCGACAAGCAATTAAACAAGGTTGACTTCCCCACGTTGGGAAGCCCTACGATTCCACACTGTAATGCCATATCAAGTTGTAGTTAGGAGTAGTAATGGGTTATAAGAAGTAGTCGGGAGTATCCACATACCAGCCAACTATCGGGCGCCAAAGATAGGGCGGTTGAGGCCTGTGGCTTTGCCAGGGCAACCGCATCAAATCAAAACCACGCGTCCGAGAGATCACCGTAGGGGTACGGAGATCAAAAACACTTGTACCCCAAGCTTTCTGTCGACCGACAGAGATCAAAAACTGACGCGCGGGGCTTTCTGTCGACCGACAGAGATCAAAAACTGACGCGCGGAGCTTTCTGTCGACCGACAGAGATCAAAAACTGGCGCGCGGAGCTTTCTGTCGACCGACAGAGATCAAAAACTGGCGCGCGGAGCTTACTGCCAATTGGCGGAGATCAAAAACTGACGCGCGGAGCTTACCGCCAATTGGCGGAGATCAAAAACTGGCGCGCGGAGCTTACCGCCAATTGCCGGAGATTGCCCTGAGGCCGAAGTGAAATCCGGAACAGCGTCTACATTTGGCCCAATTTTTTGAAGTATATAAGATTAAAAGAAAGACAAGATGAATGTGATTCAAAAGACGATTGATCTGGGTGACGGAAGAAGCATCACCATCGAGACGGGCAAGCTGGCCAAGCAGGCCGACGGATCCGTGACCGTGCGCATGGGCAACACGGTGTTGCTGGCGGCCGTGTGTGCTGCTAAAGACGCGGTGCCGGGCACGGACTTCATGCCCTTGCAGGTGGACTACAAAGAGAAATACGCAGCCTTCGGGCGATTCCCCGGCGGCTTCACGCGCAGGGAGGGCAAACCTTCGGATTACGAGATCCTGACCTCGCGGTTGGTGGATCGCGTGCTGCGCCCCCTCTTCCCAGACAATTATCACGCGGAGGTGTACGTCAACGTCATACTGCTTTCGTCTGACGGTATCGACATACCCGACGCACTGGCCGGACTGGCGGCTTCGTCGGCGCTGGCCGTCTCCGACATTCCCTTCGGTGGCCCCATCTCGGAGGTGCGCGTGGCACGCGTGGATGGGCAGTTCGTCATCAATCCCACCTTCGAGCAATTGGAGAAGGCGGACATCGACATCATGGTGGGCGCCACGTATGAGAATATTATGATGGTGGAAGGCGAAATGGACGAGGTGCAGGAGGCCGAAATGCTTGAGGCCATCCGTGTGGCACACGAAGCCATTAAGCAGCATTGCCTCGTGCAGAAAGAATTAGAGGCCGCCTGCGGCAAGACGGTGAAGCGCGAATATTGCCACGAGGAGAACGACGAGGAGCTGCGCCAAAAGGTGCACGATGAGCTTTACTCCAAGGCTTACGCCATCTCCGTCTCCGGACAGGGCAAGCAGGAGCGCACCGAAGCCTTTGAGAAGATCGTGGAGGAGTTTAAGGCAGGCTACACCGAGGAGGAGTTAGAGGAGAAAGCGCCCCTCATCGACCGTTACTATCACGACGTGGAGAAAGAGGCCATGCGCCGCGCCATCCTCGACGAGGGCAAGCGCCTCGACGGCCGCCACACGACGGACATCCGCCCCATATGGATCGAGCCAGACTGCCTGCCGGGGCCGCACGGATCGGCCATCTTCACCCGCGGCGAGACGCAGTCGCTGACGACCGTCACGCTCGGCACGAAGAGCGACGAGAAGATCGTGGACGATGTGCTCAATCAGGGGCGCGATCGCTTCCTGTTGCATTACAACTTCCCGCCCTTCTCCACCGGCGAGGCCAAGGCGCAGCGCGGCGTAGGCCGTCGCGAGATCGGTCACGGCAACCTGGCGCACCGCGCCCTCAAGCGCATGATCCCGAAGGATTACCCGTACGTGCTGCGCGTCGTCTCCGACATCCTCGAGTCGAACGGCTCCTCATCGATGGCTACTGTCTGCGCCGGCACACTGGCACTGATGGACGCCGGCGTACCCATCAAGAAGCCCGTGTCGGGCATCGCTATGGGGCTGATCTCCGAAAACAAGGGGACGAACTATGCCATCCTCTCCGACATCCTCGGCGATGAGGATCACTTGGGCGATATGGACTTCAAAGTGACCGGCACACGCGATGGCATCACCGCCACGCAGATGGACATCAAGGTGGACGGCCTCTCGTACGAGATCCTTGAACGCGCCTTAGCGCAGGCCAAGGAAGGACGCCTCCACATCCTCGATAAGATCAACGAGGCACAGCCCGCGCCGCGCACCGAACTGAAACCGCACGCCCCGCGCATCGAGACCTTCACCATCGGCAAGGAGTTCATCGGCGCCGTCATTGGCCCGGGCGGCAAGATCATCCAAGGCATACAGGAGAAGTCAGGCGCCACCATCTCCATCGACGAGGTGGACAACGTGGGCATCGTGGAGATCGCCGCCACCAACAAGGAGTCGATCGACGCAGCCATGCGCGCCATCCGTGCCATCGTGGCTGTGCCCGAAGTGGGCGAGACGTACGAGGGCAAGATCTCGTCCATCATGCCTTACGGCGCCTTCGTGGAGTTCATGCCCGGCAAGGACGGCCTGCTGCACATCTCGGAGATCGATTGGAAGCGCCTCGAGACAGTCGAAGAGGCTGGCCTCAAGGAGGGCGATCACATCGTGGTGAAGCTCGTAGACATCGACCCGAAGACGGGCAAGTTCAAGCTCTCTCGCCGCGCGCTGCTCCCGAAGCCGGAAGGATATACCGAAGCTCGCAGCCATCGCCCGCCCCGTCAAGGCGGCGGACGGCGCTAAGCGATCTCGATTAGTGGATAATGAAGTTGGAAGTCCCCTGGGCATGGGTTGCTCGGGGGATTTTTTTTGGCCTTTCCGATTGACGATAATCCGAATGGATTTGCACAAGGTGCTTGTGCGCTACTGCGCAAGGTGCTTGCGCGCATGCTGACAAGATGCTTGTGCGCATGCTGACAAGATGCTTGTGCGCATGCTGACAAGGTGCTTGCGCGCATGCTGACAAGGCGCTTGTGCAAATTCAGGCTTAATGGTCTGTTCCTGCGGAGCTACCCCCCCTTCCATCGGCTTTACTCATCCATTGAACTCATGCTCATTATATGGCTTCGTTTGTGGTAGACTTCAATTCGGCTACCTGCGCGACTCGTTACAGAGCCTTTTCTTGTCCAAGGTGGCCGAGGGGGGCGATTGATCAATGACCTCCCTCTTGCAGCAACTGATCGAAATCGGCTGACCGCACATAGCCACGCTTTACTTTATTCATAGGCACCTCGGCGAGGAAGCCGCGCTCCACTAACCCTCTCAGATCAGTGCGCGCCGTGGCATTGGTTACGGCAAAGCGCTGCTCGATTTCACGGACGGTGAACATTGTGCTGGGCTTCTCGCGAAGGATCTGAAGCATCTGCGCCTGCCTGCTGTTGATGTCCGTAACAGACATCAGCCGGTGGGCATGGCTACTCTCGGCCGCCTTGCGCCGCAGGTAATTCTTCAGCCGATCGAACGCCAGCCGTATCGTACGCAGGTGATAGAGGATGAAATAAGTCAGGTCGTTGTCGTCGCATTCGGTATAGAGGAACGCCCGTTCGTAGCCACGTTTGGCCTTGTAGATGATGCTTGAGATGGAGAGGTATTCGATCAACCAGTAGCCGCGGCGCATCATGTACCAATAGAAGAGTGCACGCGCCGTGCGGCCGTTGCCGTCGACGAAGGGGTGGATGTAGGCGAGCATGAAATGGATGATGCAAGCTCGGACGATAGGATGGATAAACGTGCCCTCATCGTCGGCATGCTCGTTGTCCGAATTAAAGAAGCCTTCCAAGTCGGCCAGCAAGGCGGGGATCTCGCTGTGGGGGGGTGGATAGTGAGCCACGTCGCCGGAGAGGCCGTCCATGACGAGGATGTCGTCCCGGTCGCGTAGGCGGCCCGCGTCGGATGCATTGTCCAATGTACCCTCCGTCATTAGGCTATGGATTTCTTGTAGTCGTTCGATGGAGAAGGCCTCGGAGGCATGCTCCTTGAGGTAGGCGATTGTGCGGTAATTGTTGTGGATCATCTGCTGGCTGCGATCTCTCGGCCGCTCGTTTTTGCGCAGCATCTCCTTGGCCACTCGGCGTGTCGTCGAGGCGCCCTCCATCTGGCTCGACGCGATGGCCTCCTCCATCATCGATGAGATCAGGAAATACTCACGCCTGTTGTTCGACAATAGGTCGTTGTCGTCGCCTGACAGGCTTCCCCCGATGTGCCTGTCAAATGCATGGAGCAGGCCGAGCATTTCGTCGGTCTTCGTGTAGCCGAAGGCATATCGGCCGAAGTGCAGCGATGTGCGCCCGAGGCTGCGCTGCAGTTTCAATGCCTGCCACAAGATGCGTGGGGCGATGGCCGTGGTGCAATGTTTCACCTTGTCCCAGTAAGGGTAATCGGCATTCAGTGCGATCACCTCTGGGGCGAAGGCATGCTTCAGCGCTTCCTCTCTTTCGCGTTCGTCCGCCTGAGGAGGGCGTTCTGTTAGTCCATTCATGTCATTTCTTGTTATTGATCGGCGCAAAGCTATCCTTCATAATTCATGGAGGATTATGAAGGATTAGGAGCTATTCTTCCATTGCCCGCTCCGCCATTCTATTTTTGCCCTCAATAACTCGTAAAGCATAACCCTACTTTAACCACTTACCCCCCCTCCCCCACACCTTATGAAAATCCCTTTTCGCGTTTCGCTTCTCGGCTGGGTAGCCATTGCCATTGCTGGCGGCATCTTATTCGGACAATTCCTGCCTGCCACCGTAGTCCGATTCTTTGTCACGTTCAATTCCCTCTTTGGCAACTTCCTCTCGTTTGCCATCCCGCTCATCATCCTTGGCCTCGTGGCGCCAGCCATCGGCGAGTTGGGCAAGGGGGCAGGCCGGCTGCTGCTCATCACGGCGCTCATTGCCTACGGCTCCACCATCTTCTCGGGCTTCTTCACTTACCTGACCGGCGCGGCCGTCTTTCCGCGCATACTGACCGTCGGCACGCAGTCGCTCGAGGCCATGCAGAACCCCGAGTCGGCCATGCTGACGCCTTACTTCACGGTGGCCATGCCGCCGGCGATGGATATTATGACTGCGCTGCTGCTCTCCTTCGTTGTCGGGCTGGGGCTGGCCTCCATTCCGGGCAACACGTTGCAACGAGCCTGTGTCGACTTCCGCGACATCGTCACGCGCCTTATCGAGACCGTCATCGTGCCCCTGCTGCCGCTCCACATCTTCGGCATCTTCCTCAACATCACCGTCAGCGGACAGGTGGCAGGCATCATGGCGATGTTTCTGAAGGTCATCCTTGTGATCTTCGTGTTACATGTGGCCTTGCTCCTCATCCAGTTCTCCATCGCAGGCCTCGTGGCGGGCAAGAATCCGCTGCGTCTGCTGAAGAACATGCTGCCGGCTTATGCCACGGCGTTAGGCACGCAGTCGTCGGCTGCCACCATCCCGGTGACGCTCAAGCAGACGCTCAAGAACGGCGTGCGAGAGAGCATCGCCGTCTTCACCGTGCCCCTCTGCGCCACGATCCACCTCTCTGGTAGCACGATGAAGATCACTGCCTGCGCGATGGCCATCCTCCTCATGTCTGGCCAACCGCTCGATCCGGCGGCGTTCAGCGGCTTCATCCTCATGCTTGGCATTACGATGGTGGCGGCGCCCGGTGTGCCCGGAGGCGCCATCATGGCGGCCTTGGGTCTGCTCGGCAGCATGCTCGGCTTCGACGAGACGCTTCAGGCGCTGATGATCGCGCTCTATATCGCAATGGACAGCTTTGGCACGGCTTGCAACGTGACCGGCGACGGCGCCATCGCCATCATCGTCGATCGCATTGCTGGTCAACGACCGGGCGAGGTGGAGGTTAACGTGAGTTCGATGTAAGAAATCCATTTCCCCGCATCGGGGGAAGCACCTTCCCCGCACCGGGGGAAGCACCTTCCCCGCACCGGGGGAAGCACCCTCCCCGCACCGAGGGAAGCACCTTCCCCGCACCGAGGGAAGCACCTTCCCCGCACCGAGGGAAGCACCTTCCCCGCACCGAGGGAAGCACCTTCCCCGCAGCTGTTTCTTTATAATGCCCCCATCACCCCATTACCTATTATATATGGATGCTCCTCAAATGACTCTCCGCACTGAAGACCTGGTAAAGAAGTATCACACACGCACCGTCGTCAACCACGTCTCCATCAATGTAAAGCAAGGCGAGATCGTCGGCCTGCTCGGGCCCAACGGCGCTGGCAAGACAACCACCTTCTACATGACCGTCGGGCTCGTCACCCCCAACCACGGCCGCATCTACCTCGACGACACCGAAATCACTGACTACCCCGTCTACAAGCGTGCCCGCCTCGGCATCGGCTACCTCGCCCAAGAAGCCTCCATCTTCCGCAAAATGACCGTCGAAGACAACATCCGCGCCGTCCTCGAGATGACCGACCGCCCCAAGGATTACCAGCAGGCCAAGACCGAAAGCCTCATCGAAGAATTCGGCCTACAGAAAGTCCGCAAGAACCTCGGCGACCGCCTCTCCGGCGGCGAACGCAGGCGCGCAGAGATAGCCCGCTGCCTCGCCATCGATCCCAAATTCATCATGCTCGACGAACCCTTCGCCGGTGTCGACCCCATCGCCGTGCAAGACATCCAAACCATCGTCGCCCGCCTCAAGCACAAAAACATCGGCATCCTCATCACCGACCACAACGTCCACGAGACACTCAGCATCACCGACCGCGCCTACCTACTCTTCGAAGGCAAAGTGCTCTTCCAAGGCACCGCCGAAGAACTCGCCGCCAACGAGATCGTTCGCGAGAAATACCTCGGCCGCGACTTCGAGCTCCGCAAGAAAAACCTCTGAACACCCCCTGCCCTCGCTCCCCCCCCTTCGCCCGGCAAAGCCCCCTTATGAACTTTCCTACATTTGCCCGCGGTTAAGAATTTGAACACTCAGATAAATACATGCTACGCATCTTCCTCATCGGCTACATGGGCGCGGGCAAAACGACCTTAGGCCGGGAACTCTCCGGCATCTCCAAGTTATCCTTCATCGACCTGGATCACTTTATCGAAGGGCGCTACCACAAAACCATACGACAGATTTTTGAAGAAGAAAGCGAAGCTACATTCCGAGAAATAGAGAAGAAAACACTACACGAAGTCGCCGAGTTTGAAGACCTCGTCCTCTCCACCGGTGGCGGCACACCTTGCTTTTTCGACAACATGACTTACATGAACAGCGTCGGTACAACGGTCTACCTCAAAGCCTCACCCCGAGCACTCACCGAGCGCATCGAGCTCTGCAGACATACCCGCCCCACAGTTCGCCATCTCTCCGGCGATCCCCTCTACATCTTCGTCAGCGATGCCCTCGCACGCCGCGCCCCCTTCTACGACCAAGCCCAGATCATCTTCGATGTCGAGCGCCTCGTCACCCATCGCGACGCCCGCGCAGCTGCCACTCGGCTCTGGGAAATCATCCGCGAGTCTTGCCCCTCATAGATCTTCGCCCCCCTCCTTACGCCCCAATCCGGGTAGACACAGCCCGTCTGCCCCCATCAACCTGCTTATTTGATTTATGTTTCACAGCATAGTTTTTTTATCATGACAGAACCATCCAAAGTAAAGACGCTGGATCAAGTGGTGATCCGCTTTTCGGGAGACAGCGGCGACGGTATGCAGCTTACCGGCACCATCTTCTCCAATCTCTCGGCCGTCTTCGGGAACGACATCTCCACCTTCCCCGACTACCCGGCCGAAATCCGTGCGCCGCAAGGAACACTTAGCGGCATCTCTGGCTTCCAGATCCATTTAGGGACGAAGAAGGTCTACACCCCTGGCGACAAAGCTGACGTGCTCGTGGCCATGAACCCCGCCGCCCTGAAGGTGAACGTCAAGAACCTGCGCAAAGGCTCCATCGTCATCATCGACACCGACGCCTTCACCAAGCGCGACCTTGACAAGGCTGAGTTTAAGACCGACGACCCGATCGAAGAGCTGGGCCTTACCGATTACGTGCAGGTTGTGCCCGCACCTATCTCCACGATGGTGCGCGACGGGCTGGCCGAGTTCGGCCTCGACAACAAGTCCGCCCTGCGCTGCAAGAACATGTTCACCCTCGGCCTCGTCTGCTGGCTCTTCGACCGCCCGCTCGACCACGCCATGACCATGCTCCAAACCAAGTTTGCCAAGAAGCCAGACATCGCTAAAGCCAACATCAAGGCCCTGACCGACGGCTATAACTACGGCAACAACATCCACGCCTCCGTCTCCACGTACCGCATCGAAGGCTCCAAGCAAGCCCCGGGCATCTACAAAGACGTGAGCGGAAACAACGCCACCTCCTACGGCCTCATCGCCGCAGCAGAGAAGGCGGGGCTGCAACTCTTCCTCGGCAGCTACCCCATCACCCCGGCTACTGACATCCTGCACGAGCTCTCCAAACACAAGAACCTCGGCGTTACAACCGTGCAGGCTGAAGACGAGATCGCTGGCATCTGTACCTCCATCGGCGCCTCCTTCGCTGGTTGTCTGAGCGCCACCTCGACGTCTGGGCCCGGACTGGCGCTGAAGAGCGAAGCCATCGGCCTGGCCGTCATCGCGGAGCTGCCGCTCGTCATCATCGATGTGCAGCGCGGCGGCCCCTCCACGGGTATGCCGACAAAGAGCGAACAGACGGACCTCATGCAGGCACTCTACGGGCGCAACGGCGAGAGTCCGCTCGTCGTCGTAGCCGCCACCACCCCGACGGACTGCTTCGACATGGTCTTCTGGGCTGCCAAGCTGGCCGTGGAGCACATGACGCCCGTCATCCTCCTCACCGACGCCTTCATCGCTAACGGGTCGGCCGCATGGCGCATCCCGGATTACATGAACGATTACCCCGACATCAAGCCGAACTACGTCACCAACTACCACGGCGAGGCCGTCTGGAAACCTTACCGCCGCGACAAGGAGACCTTCGTCCGCTATTGGGCCACACCCGGCATGAAGGGTTTCGCGCACCGTATCGGCGGACTCGAGAAGGACTTCGACACCAGCTCCATCTCTACCGACCCGAAGAATCATCAGAAGATGGTGCAGACGCGTCAAGCCAAGATTGACAAGATCGCGGACTTCATCCCCGAAGTGGAGGTCTTGGGCGACAAGGACGACGCCGAGCTGCTGATCGTAGGCTGGGGCGGCACCTTCGGCCACCTGCACGAGGTGATGGACATCATGCACCGCAACGGCCATAAGGTGGCCCTGGCGCACTTCCGCTTCATTAACCCGTTGCCCAAGAACACGGCCGAGGTGCTGAAGCGTTACCCGAAGGCGGTCGTGGCTGAGCAGAACAATGGCCAGTTTGCCAACTACCTGCGCAGCAAAGTGGACGACTTCACGCCTTATCGCTTCAACCGCATCAAGGGGCAGCCCTTCATCGTTTCGCGGCTCGTCGAAGAATTTACCCACATCATAGAGGAGAAATAATCATGAATGCAACAGATATAACCTACAGCCCCAAAGACTTCAAGAGCGATCAATACGTCCGCTGGTGCCCCGGCTGCGGCGATCACGCCGTGCTCAGCTGCCTGCACAAAGCGATGGCCGAGGTCGGCACCTCGCCCGACGATATGGCCGTCATCTCCGGCATCGGATGCTCCTCGCGACTGCCGTACTACATGAATACCTACGGCTTCCACACCATCCACGGACGCGGCGCCGCCATCGCCACCGGCGTCAAGACGGCACGGCCCGACATCAGCGTCTGGCTCGTCACCGGCGACGGCGACTGCCTCGCCATCGGTGGCAACCACTTCATCCACGCCGTGCGCCGCAACGTAGACCTGAACATCGTGCTGATGAACAACAAGATCTACGGCCTCACCAAGGGGCAGTACTCCCCGACGTCTGACCGCGGCTTCGTCTCCAAGAGTTCGCCCTACGGCACGGTGGAAGATCCCTTCATCCCGGCCGAGCTGACCCTCGGCGCCCGCGGCAACTTCTTCGCCCGCGGCATCGACACGGACGCGGCCAACCTGACGGCCATCTTCGCCCAGTCGGCTCGCCACCGCGGCGCCGCCGTCACCGAGGTGCTCGTCAACTGCGTCATCTTCAACAACGGCACCCACACGCGCATCACCGATCGCGAAGTGCGCGCCGATCGCACCATCTTCCTCCGCCACGGCGAGAAGATGATCTTCGGCAAGAACCGCGACAAGGGCCTCGTGCTCGACGGCCTGAAGCTGAAGGCCGTCACCATCGGTGAGGATGGCTACACGATGGACGATGTCCTCGTGCACGACGCCCACGAACGCGACAATACGCTCCACTTCATGTTGGCCATGATGAGTGGCGCCATGCCCGTAGCGCTCGGCATCATCCGCGACGTGGACGCCCCAACCTACGAGGAGTCCGTCCACCAACAGATCGCCGAGGTGAAGGCTAAGAAGAAGGCCCACACCCTGCGCGACATGCTGCTGGCCGGCGACACCTGGGAGGTGAAGTGACGGCTGCCTAAGCCACAGGGCATAAACAAGAAAAGGCCCCATCGAATCCATGTTCGGTGGGGCTTTTTTCATTGCTGGCGTATGAGGTAGGTTGGGCTAATCGTGTTTGGACAAAAAAACGAGCCCGGAATCTCTGGCCCTTCGGCTTCGACTGGCGTCTGAGCTCCGGAATCACTGATTTTTCGGCTTCGACTGGCGTCTGAGCTCCGGAATCACTGATTCCGCGGCTTCGACTGGCGTCTGAGCTCTGGAATCA
>MIQB01000047.1 GCA_002890585.1 Tannerella sp. oral taxon 808 | reverse complement strand
GCAAACGCCAACCGCATCTCCGTGAGACTTGCGGGATTCCCGCAAACGCCAACCGTATTTCCGTGGGGCTTGCAGCATTCCTGCAAACGCCAACCATATTTCCGTGGGACTTGCAGCATTCCTGCAAACGCCAACCGTGTTTCCGTGGGACTTGCAGCATTCCTGCAAATGCCAACCGTGTTTCCGTGGGACTTGCAGCATTCCTGCAAACGCCAACCGTGTTTCCGTGGCGCTTGCAGCATTCCTGCAAACGCCAACCATATTTCCGTGGCACTTGCAGGACTTCTGCAAGCATGTCCAAAAACATTTTGGCCGCCCGAGCGCTCTAACAAAGGCATGCTGTGGACGTAAGGAACCTCTTTCTTACGTCGAACTCACGTTAATGAATGAGATTCATTACCCCGCGCAGCAGCTGCGACGCATAACCAGCTATATTCAGGGTGTTTTGCATTTTTTTTCCCACCTTGCGCGCTCCAAAACAAAAGGTTACGTTGTATGAAAAA
Source organism: Tannerella sp. oral taxon 808 (assembly GCA_002890585.1). GTDB lineage: Bacteria > Bacteroidota > Bacteroidia > Bacteroidales > Tannerellaceae > Tannerella. The sequence continues at coordinate 15,889 of MIQB01000047.1, read as the reverse complement.
GGAAAAGTTCCATATTGAATACATCTTCGATAAGGTCTCGAATCACAGCCTGTGGAATCACCTGACGACGCCCCGCGGGCTCTCGTCTTGGTTTGCCGACGACGTCAATATTTACTCACATACTTACACCTTCACCTGGCGGAAAATAGAAGAACAGGCAGCCATCGTCAAGCTACAGCCCGAGGAGTGCATACGCTTCCATTGGTTAGACGACGAAGAGCCTTGGACCTACTTCGAATTCATGATACACCACATCGAGCTGACCGGCGCCACAGCGCTTGAGATCACCGATTTCGCCACACCCGACGAGAAGGCTGACGCTATCGACCTCTGGGACACGCAGGTCTCCGTCCTCCGCCGCACGTTGGGGATCTGAGCAAACGGAATCGCATAAAAAGGATGAAGAGTGAAGAAGAACCGGCCGGATGAATTGTCCGCACGGGCTTTTCACTCTTCATTTTTAGTCTACCCACACTGCTGGGATTAGCCTGCGGGGGCACACCTCGCGGCAATTGTTTTTGAGGGGGGGGATTTATGAGGGAGGGTTAAATGCAAATCTTAGCATATCACCCCGTCTCGCCCGCCTGCAGCGTTAAAATAAGCTACATTTGCGCCATCAAATAAGAAGAATAAGCCCTTATGAAGACGCATATTTCCAAACCCCTCTCCTTCCTGCTCTGCGCATTGATCCTGACCCTCGCCGGTTGCCGAAAATCTACCCCCACGTTTACCGTGGCAGGCACCGTGGCGGGCGCCGAAGGGCAAATCATCTACCTCGAAAACATCGGACTCGCCTCCGTCTCCCTGCTCGATTCGGCCAAGGTCAGCGCCTCGGGGAAGTTCTCCTTCAAGAGTCCGCGGCCGGAATATCCCGACTTCTATCGCCTCAGGCTGAAGAATCAGTGGATCAACTTTGCTGTTGATTCTACGGAATCGCTCACCATCACAGCCGACGCCAAGAGTTTTGCCACCTCATACACTGTGGAGGGCTCCAACGATTGCGTGGCAATCAAGGAGATCACCCTTGCGCAACTCGACGCCGGCCAAGAGATCCGCCATGCGCGTGAAGCGTATCAGTCGGGCGCGCTCTCCGACACGGCTTTCCGCCGATGCATCGCTGAGGCTGCCACAGCGTATAAGGAGGTGGCTCGTAAATACATCTACGCTCGCCCTATGTCGACCGCGGCCTACTTCGCCCTCTTTCAGCAAGTCGATGGCATGTTCCTTTTCGATCCTTACGACAAGGAAGACGCACGCGCTTTTGGCGCCGTGGCCACGAGCTACCACACCCTCTACCCCGAAAGTCCGCGATCGAAACACCTCTACAACCTTGCCCTGCAATCGCTCAAGGCCACGCATGCCTATGCAGCCACCCCCGACAGCATCACCGCCCATGAGCTCGATATGATCGATGTGGAGCTGCCCGACCTGCAAGGCACCCTCGTGAAGCTCTCCGATGTGGCTCGTGGACATATCACCATTCTTTGTTTCACTGCTTACGAAACTGACTGGGCGCCGACCCTCAACCTCACGCTTGGCTCCCTCTACGAGAAATACCGCGACCGCGGCCTGCGCATCTATCAAATCTCCCTTGGCGACGATGTACACTTCTGGAAGAATGTAGCCTCACACTTGGCGTGGACGTGTGTCCGCGCGCCGGAGTCGTCACGCTACGCCGCCCTTTACAACGTCCGCAGCCTGCCCACGCTCTTCATCCTCGATCGCCACGGGGCACCGGTTAAGCGTGTCGATAACCTCGATCGGATAGAGGGGGAACTGGTGGCGGCTGGGTTATGAGCGGGTCGGGCGTTAAGCGACTAAATACGTCTCGATATGTCGCTTCTTTTTCTCTTCCAAGATTTCATCTACGGCGATGAGCAGGCCGGTCTCCTCCACGTTGCCAAACCCACGATTGATGGCTGTTCCGAACGTTCGCATCTGCGGCGATAGGCTCATGTAAGCATTCACGAGGGGCGGGATGTTGAAGCCCCGCTTGCGCACTTCTTGGTTCAGCACTCGGTAATTCTCCCGGAAATTGTCGTAATGGAAAAGCGAGGCCATCGCGGCTTCGTCCATGGTTACTTCTAACGGATTGATGGGCCACACCAAACGGTCAGGATCGGGGAAGTGATGGCGGAGGAAGTAGAGGATCATGTTGCGCGCCTCCACATCGTAAGTGGGATACATCGTCACTTTGCCGAAGAAATACTTCACCGTGGGGTCGATCACGGTGAGCGCCCCGAGGCCGTCCCAGAGGTTGTCGAGGATGAAGATGCTTCCGCGCCGCGGCAGCGTAGCCTGATATTCTAATGAGACGAACGACCGACCCAGCTCCACGGTGTAAGGCAAATAATCTTGCATGAACCGCTCCGAAAACCGGAAGAGCTCCGCTGTGGCCCACTCGGGCGCCCCGGCCTTCTGCGGCGTTTCGGCTCCGAACCGAAACCGATAGCCCCCCAAGATTTTCCGGTCGCGCGGGTTCCAGACGATCAGCTGCCGGTAGCCTCCGCTGGGCCAGGCATCAAACTGATCCACATCGCACGCGTGCCCCGTGCCTCCGCCGTAATAACGAAACGCGGCCTCGCGCAGCCGCCCGATCTCGCGCATCACACGGGGTGCTTCAGCCGAGGTGACTACATAGATCTCGTTGTCCGACTTGTTCGTCCGCCGCAGCAATCGCTCGGGCGTCAATTCTGCTGCCACCACCTCCGGATCCACCGGGGCTATTATCTTCTCAGTCATTCTGTTTTCATTTTTAATTCATACACCCTGTCCCTCATCCATGCTGCCCACTCCTGCGGCCGCCGCGAGTCGCTAAACGTTTGCCATGCGATGGGGGCGCCTATGTAAACGCCAAAGGCCTGGTGCTTGTTCCGAAACATCTCGTCGGGCAGGTAGATCATTTCCACGTTTAGCCTGATGCCGAGCCGTTCGCGCCAACGCGCGGCGCGGTAGAAGCGGTCGGAGTTGCGCCCGTCGAAGAAGATGGGCACCACGTCGCGCTTGTAACGCACTGCCTCGCGCACGAAGGATGGGCGCCAGGCCACATCTGCGATCACTCCGCCAGACCGTCGCGAGCAGAGCCCCGCAGGGAACGTCAACACTTGCCCCGGGCCGCGCATGGCCGCCTCGAACTGGGTCGCAGCTTCGCGCCGCTGTCGGCCGTGCTTGTTGACGGGCAGGAAGATGGAGCGTAGGTTGGGGATGAAGAGCAGCAGGTCGTTCACTACGCAGCGGAAGGCCTCGCCGTAGCGCGCGCCCAGGAACGCCGCCAGGCAGATGCCGTCCAGCCCGCCGAGCGGATGGTTGGAGACAAAGAGGCAGCGCTGCTCCGGCGTAGGCAGATGTTCTACGCCATGCACGTCGAGCTTCAGGTCGAACTCACCGACGAGCGCTTGCATAAAGCTGACCCCGTCGAGGGCGGCGTAACGCGTCAAAATGTCATTCAATTCCCCCTCGTGGATGGTGCGCGCTAACCAATTCGTCACCGCCGCGGGGATCCACCGCGCCACGCCCGGCGCCTTGTGCCTGAGCGCCTCGCGCACATCGATGATTCGTTTCCGTTCCTCCATGATGCGGGCAAAGATACCCCCGCATTGATAGGGTATGGGGAGGGGCATCTTGGGCGGGAAGCCCGGCCGTTTCGCCGCGTGACGAGGGGTAAAACCATCTTGAGGTGAGTCCGATGGATGAATGAAGTTGATTATCGGCCGCCACGGAAAAAAGGAGCCGAAAAACGTTGATTATCGGTCGCCACGGAAAAAAGGAGCCGAAAATCATTGATTATCGGTCGCCAGCGAAAAAAGGAGCCGATTGTCTGAGACAAACGCTTGCCAGCGAAAAAAGGAGCCGATTGTCTGAGACAAACACTTGCCAGCGAAAAAAGGAGCCGATTGTCTGAGACAAATGCTTGCCAGCGAAAAAAGGAGCCGATTGTCTGAGACAAACGCTTGCCAGCGAAAAAAGGAGCCGATTGTCTGAGACAAACACTTGCCAGCGAAAAAAGGAGCCGATTGTCTGAGACAAATGCTTGCCAGCGAAAAAAGGAGCCGATTGTCTGAGACAAACGCTTGCCAGCGAAAAAAGGAGCCGATTGTCTGAGACAAACACTTGCCACGGAAAAAAGGAAGCAATTGATTGGATCAAATGGCTGCCACGGAAAAAAGGGAGCAATTGATCGGATCAAATGGCTGCCACGGAAAAAAGGAAGCAATTGATCGGATCAAACGACCGTCACACAAAAAGAGGAGCCGACAGCGCGGGGCTGCCGACTCCATGAAAACAAAACAACACTGCCACTCAACAATCCATCAAGCGACGTGCATTGGTGCTACACAGATTTTCAATCGTGCGCTTAATCGTAGACAAATCCCCGGCCGGAAGCAGCCCGCGCTCCACCTCGCGACCAAACACATCGCAGACGATGCGGCGGAAATACTCATGCCGCACGGGGGCGAGCAACGTGCGCGCTCCGGACGCGAACCCGACGGACTGCGCTACGAGCCCCTCGGCCGACAATACATCGAGCTGCGCCTCCATGAAGGCAGGGCGCCCAATGTGCCACCACGCCGGCGCGTAATGCATCCGCACCCCGCGATCGGCAAAGCATGCCGCTACGCCAGCCACAGCCTGCGACTCCGACGGGCTGTAGCAACTGACGATCGTCTGGGCCAAGTTGCCCTCCGCATCGAGCTGCGCAAAGAAGCGCGCCATCTGCTCCGCCGTAGGCCGATCTGACGGCGCATCAAAGCCTGCGTCAGGACCGGATTTCTTACCGATACGCGGATTGAGATCGTACAGCGCACCGACGTGGAACATCTGCACGCGCCCCTCCTCAGTATCCATCGCCGCGAGGTCGTGAAGCAACATGGCGCGGAAGCTGCGGCACTCGTCCTCCGTCGGTGCACCACCCTCGCGCACCTTGCGCAGCGCCGCGTCAGCCACCTCAGCATCATCAGTGCCAAGGGCATCGGGGAAGGTGGTAAGGCGATGGAGCGAAGCCACACAACCCGCTTCGCCAAAGGCTTTGTGTCGCCTCCGGAGCGCATCGAGCAGGTCGCCATACCCCGCAATGGAGACATCGGCCGCGGCGCCTAAACGATCGAGGTATGCATTGTAGCGCTCCGCATCGCGCAAGTCGAGCACGGCGCTGGGCGCCCAAGTGGGGAGCACGCGGAGGTCGTCCGCAGTGGTAGCCTGTTCACGGAGGGCGAGGTGGCTCTCGAGCGTGTCGGCGGGGTCATCCGTCGTAGCCAGCGTCTCGACGCGCAGCCGCCGAAGGATGGCCTGCGGCAGGTATTCGGGCGTTTGCAGCTTGGCCGTGCACGACTCGTAGATGTCGCGAGCGTTAGAGGGCTTGAGTGTCTCCTGGATGCCAAACACGCGGTTCAGCTCCATGTGCGCTTGGTGATAGATGGGGTGGCGCATGGCCTGCGGCAGGATTTCAGCCCACCGCTCAAACTTGTCGTAGGGCGGGCGGTTGCCCGTGATGTAGTCCTCCGTCAACCCTGCGGCGCGCATCAGGCGCCACTTTGCGGCGTCCGGTTCAATCCAAAGGGCAGTCAGGTTAGCGATGGGCTCGTTGGCGGCGATCAGGTCAGCGTTGAGGCGGGTGTGGTAGTCGGCTATGGGAAGCCGCTCGGCGTGGCGGCGAAAGAGTTCTACTGCGGTGTCAGTTTGCAACAAGAAATTGGCGTCTAAAAAGGTGCGAATCATCATGGGTTAATGGGGGGTATTAGAATTTCTTTTCAACAATGGCTTGGACGACGTTGAGGATGTAGTCGCCCATTTTCTCGTACTCGGAGATGATATCCATGTAATAGATGGAGTCGGAGTACTTATATCGTTTGTTATCGATGTTATCGATGTTGTCGTTTTTGAGCATGTTCCGGTAAGAGTTGATCTCGTTCTCCATGTTGTAGGAGACCACCATGTCGTCGCGTGTGCCAGACTGCCGGTGCAGGATGTCCTTCATGTGTATCAGCGCCGCGTTGATGAGGCTCATCATGTGTTCCACGTTGTGGTTCTGCTCATCGGTGAAGTGTCCCTTGGCATCGTTGCGATGCTTGATGGTTCGGGCGATGTTGTTGCACGAGTCGGCGATGCTCTCGATCTCGCTCACGGCGCGCAGCATGACGCGGATGTTGTTCTTGCCCTCTGCGCTGAGTCGGCCTTCGAGCACACGGGTGAGGTAGTTGGCTATTTCCACCTCCATGCGATCGCTGATCTGTTCGTATTTCTCCACACGGACAAAGACCTTGAGGAACTTCTCGCCGTCGGTCTCGTGGAGCAAGTCTTTAAGCATGCCAAACATGCGATAGGTGCGGTCGCTGAAGACGGCGATCTCTTTGTTGGCTTGGATAAGGGAAAGCTCGGAGGTGGAAAGAAGGCCGGAGGAGATGTATTTGAGCTGGAACTCTTCGTCTTCGTTCTCGCGCGACGACTTGATGAGCACGGAGCAGATGCGGACGTAGAGTTTCACGAACCAAATCATGACGAGGATGTTGCACACATTAAACAAGGTGTGGAAGAGCGACAGGCCGTAGGAGACGGAGACTTGCAGCGACTGCAAATGCGCGCGTAGCTCGATGAGGTGCGGGTCGGTCAGCTCCTTGTCGGAGGAGATGAGGCGGACAGTCTCCGGGTCGAGCGAGTGGATAAAGACGGTCATGGCGTGGGGATCGCCGGGGCCGAAGCGTGTCACGATCCACTCGACTAAGTGGCAGAAGGGGTAGAAGAGGATCATCACCCAGACGACGCCGAAGACGTTGAACATGAGGTGTGCCAATGCCGCACGCCGCGCGGATACGTTACCCGAGAGGGCCGCTAAGTTGGCCGTGATGGTGGTGCCGATATTCTCGCCAAGCACCATTGCGGCAGCCATCTCGAAGGGCATCCACCCTTGGGTGCACATGATGAGGGTGATGGCCACCGTGGCGCTCGATGATTGCACGATGATGGTCAGGATGCTCCCGATGATGAGAAAGAGAAGAATGGAGCCGTAGCCCATCGATGTGTAATTCCGAATGAAGGAGAGCGCCTCGGGATTGCTCTGCAAGTCGGGCACGGAGCTTTTGAGATAAGACAGCCCGAGGAAGAGGAAGGCGAAGCCGAGGATGAACTCCCCGAGCGACTTATAACTGCTCTTCTTGGCAAACATGAGCGGAATGGCCAGTCCGATGAGCGGCAGGGAGAGGATGCTGATGTCGAACTTAAACCCGAAGAGGGAGATGATCCACGCCGTGACGGTCGTCCCGACGTTGGCGCCCATGATGACGCTGACGGACTGTGCCAGCGTGAGCAGGCCGGCGTTGACAAAGCTGACGACCATCACGGTCGTGGCGCTGGAGGACTGGATCAAGGCTGTGACAAGCATGCCGGTCAAGACGCCCGTGAAGCGGTTTGTGGTCATCACGGAGAGGATGTTGCGCAATTTGTCACCGGCCACTTTCTGCAAACCCTCACTCATGATTTTCATGCCGTAGAGGAACATGCCGAGCGAGCCAATGAGCGTCAGGAAGTCAAGTAAGGAGTAATTCATACGGGTTTATAATTAGGGATAATCAATTTTTCTTTGCCCGCAAAAGTAGATATTACAAGAAAGAGCCATGTGTAAGACATCCCCATCCGTAACGAATGAAACGCGTGAAGACACCCTCACGATTTATTGCAAGAACACCGAGCAGACAGTCACCGTGCCCGTTGGCGCCACACTCGAAGAGATTTACACAGCCGCCGGCCGCCCCCTGCGCTACCCACCCCTTGGCGCACGCGTAAACAAACGCGTCGAAGGCCTCACCTACCGCTGCTGGAACCCGAAGGACATTGAGTTCGTAGACTACACCTACCCCTCGGGCTATCGCATCTACCTGCGCTCCCTCTGCTTCATCCTCGTCAAGGCCGTTTACGACCTCTACCCCTCGCGCCCTTTCAGCCTGGAGCACCCCGTATCGAAAGGCCTTTACTGCGCCTTTGAGCACCGCGAACCAATGACGCCCGAGGATGTCAGCCGCATCAAGCAACGCATGCAGGAGTTGATCAATGACGACCGCCCCTTTGTGCGCTACGTGGTGCGCACCGAGGAGGCCATCGCCACCTTTCGCGAGCGCGGCATGAACGACCGCGCCCTACTCATCGAGACGGCTGGCATGGCCTACACCACATATTATGGCCTCAACGGCTACATCGATTATTTCTACGGCTGCCTCACGCCCTCCTCCGGCCGCATCCCGCTGTTCGACCTCATCCCGTACGCCGACGGCGTCTTGCTGCAAGTGCCCCGCCGCGACGACCCGACCGTGCTCTATCCGCCCGTGCCGCAGGAGAAGATGTTCAACGCTTACAAGGAGTACCTCCAGCTGCAACGCACCGTGGGCGTGAACTACGTGGGCGACCTCAACCGGGCGGTCTCTGTCGGTAAGGCGCGCGACATTATTATGGTATCAGAGGCGATGCAGGAGAAGCAGATCGCGCACATCGCCGAAGACATTGCCCAGCGCTACCACGACCGCGGCGTGCGCATGGTGCTCATCTCCGGCCCTTCGTCGTCGGGCAAGACCACCTTCTGCAAGCGCCTGCAAGTGCAGCTCGTCACCAACCTGCTTCACCCCTTAGGCATCTCCTTAGATGATTACTACGTCAACCGCGAAGACACCCCCCCGCGACGACACCGGGGGCTACGACTTCGAGTCGCTTTATGCCATCGACCTGCCCTACTTCCACCATGACCTCCAGCGCCTGCTCCGCGGCGAAGAGATCGACCTGCCCTCGTTCGACTTTGCTTCTGGCCGACGCGTCTTCCGTGGCGACGCGTTGCAGATCCGGGATAACTCCGTGCTCATCATCGAGGGCATCCACGGCCTCAACCCCGAACTCACGGCCCACATCCCGCCTGAGAAGATTTATCGCATCTACGTCTCGGCCCTGACCACCATCTCTTTAGACGGCCACAATTGGATCCCCACCTCCGACAACCGCCTGCTGCGCCGCATCGTCCGCGACTATCACTATCGCGGCTATTCGGCTCGCGAGACGATCGCCATGTGGCCCAAGGTGCGCCGCGGCGACGACCGCTGGGTATTCCCCTATCAGGAGAATGCCGATGCCATGTTCAACAGCGCCATGATCTACGAGCTGGCCGCCCTGCGCCGCTATGCCGAGCCCATCCTGAGCGAGATCCGCGAGCGCGACGCCGAGAGTGCTGAGGCCTACCGCCTGCTGCGCTTCCTCGGTTACTTCAATTACATCCCCATCGAGGAGCTGCCCGCCACGTCGCTCCTACGCGAGTTCCTCGGCGGCGGAGTGTTCCGGTATTGATGGCTATAGTCAATCCGAAATAACCCTACGAATAATCATGCTGGCGATAATCTGCGGAGATCTGTAGTCGGGGCGTTCGCGGGCGGCCTGCAAGCATTTCCAAAAATGTTATGGCCGTTGCAATGCTCCTGCAAAGGATATTCTCCAAGAAAAAGTAGACTCATTCTTACGTCGAACTCACGTTAAACTATTATGCGAGAAAATGGCTAAACAAACACACGCGACGGAGCTCATCGTGTATCCCAGCCGTTTTTTCATTTATTCATCAATCGATCCGCGGACGATGCCGCGTTTGGAGTGCTTGATGAAGTTGAGGATCAGGTCGCGTTCCGCGCCGGAGCCGTACTCCGTCTCGATGGCCTGAAGGGCGTCGGTGTTGTTGAGGCCGCGAGTGTAGAGCGTGCGGTAGATGTCTTGGATGAGGTACACCTGCTGATTGGTGAAGCCGCGTCGGCGCAGCCCTACGATGTTGATTCCGCAATAAGCGATGGGGTCGCGACCGATGAGCGTGTAGGGGGGGATGTCTTTGCCCACGCGCGATCCGCCTTGTATCATGACGTGCTGCGAGATGCGCGTGAACTGATGGACAAGGACGCTGCCGCTCAGTATGGCGAAGTCGTCGATCTCCACCTCGCCAGCTATCTGCGAAGCGTTGCCGATGATCACGTGATCATGCACGATGCAGTCGTGCGCCACGTGTGAGTAAGCCATGATCAAGCAGTCGTTTCCGACGAGGGTGCGCCCCTTCGAGGCTGTGCCGCGGTTGATGGTGACGCACTCGCGAATGGTGGTGCGGTCGCCGATCTCAGCGGTGGTCTCTTCGCCGGCAAACTTCAGATCCTGTGGGATACCGGAGATGACGGCACCGGGGAAGATGAGGCAGTCGCGACCGATGCGTGCGCCGTCGAGTATGACGGCGTGGGGGTAGATGTGGCAACCGTCGCCAATGACGACGTTACGCTCGATGTATGCAAAGGGATCGATGGTGACATTACGCCCGATGCGGGCTTCGGGATGGATAACGGCAGAGGGTGAGTGCATGTGTCGAGATCGTTATTTGTTTTTGACGATCTGTGCCATGAACTCTGCCTCACACACCACCTTTTCACCGACGAAGACGTAACCCTTCATCGTGGAGATGCCGCGTCGGATGGGTGCCAGCAGCTGGAGTCGGAAGATGAGTGTGTCGCCCGGCACAACCTTCTGGCGAAACTTGACGCCGTCGATCTTCATAAAGTAAGTGGAGTAACGCTCCGGCTCATCCACGGAGTTCAGCACCAACAGTCCGCCCGTCTGCGCCATCGCTTCGACGAGCAGCACGCCCGGCATGATCGGCTCCTGCGGGAAGTGCCCCTGGAAGAAGGGCTCGTTGACACTCACGTTCTTGATGCCCACGATGTAGTCGCCGCCGATCTCGATGATCTTGTCGACAAGGAGGAAGGGGTAACGGTGGGGCAGCAGCTCGCGGATGCGGTTGATGTCCATCAGCGGTTCGCGGTTTGGGTCGTAGGTGGGCGCCTGGATGCTGTTTAGCTTGATTTCCTTGCGGATCACTTGCGCCAGTTGGTTGTTGATCTTATGGCCTGGGCGGGTGGCGATGATGTGCCCTTTGATCGGCTTACCGATGAGGGCGAGGTCGCCAATCACGTCGAGCAGCTTATGGCGTGCCGGTTCGTTGGCATAGACGGGGGGCTTGTCGTTCACGTACCCCAACTCGCGGACGTTCCTGTGTGGCATGCCCAGCTCGTCGGCGATGTGATCGAGCTCCGCCTGCGGCATCTCACGGTCGTAGATGACGATGGCATTGTCCAAGTCGCCGCCCTTGATCAGCCCATTGTGGAGGAGCATCTCAATCTCACGGACAAAGACAAAGGTGCGTGAGGCTGCCACCTCGTCGGCAAACTGGCTGAGATCCGTCAGCGTGGCGTATTGGTTGGAGAGGACGGGCGAATCAAAATCGATGAGCACATTCATGCTGAACCGGTCGTCGGGCAGGATGGTGAGCGACGAGCCCGTCTTCTCGTCTTTCACTTCCATCTTGTGGCGCACGATGTAATAGTCGCGCGGGGCGTTCTGCTCCACTAAGCCTACACCGCGGATGCCTTCGGAGAAGGGCCGTGCACTGCCGTCGAGGATGGGGAACTCGGGGGCGTCTACTTCGATCAGGCAGTTATCCACCTCCCAAGCGTAGAGCGCGGCCATGGCATGCTCGATGGTGCTGATCTGCACATCCTTCTTTCCCACCACGGTGCCGCGCTGCGTGTTGACCACGTTCTCGGCCAGCGCTTCAACGATGGGTGCCCCTTCCAAGTCGGTGCGTTTGATTTGATACCCGTGATTCTCCGGGGCAGGCTTGAAGGTGATATGTATGTCGATACCCGTATGCAGGCCTTTGCCCTGCAATGAAAATTCGGACGCGAGTGTCTTTTGCTTCTGCATGATGAATTGTGTAGTTATTTAATAGGTGGTCATAATTTCTTTTTCAGCCCTTCGACTTCCTTACGCAGGCGGTCGAGCTCCAGGTACATGTCGGGCAACTTGCGTAGGGCAATGCTGGAGCGGAAGAAGGTCTTAAGTGGCATAGCGGGTGAGCCCATGATCCGCGCCCCGGCGTCGATATTGCTAATGATGCCCGATTGAGCCCCGATCTGCGTGCCGTCGCCGATGTGGATATGTCCGCCCAAGCCTACCTGCCCGCCGATCATGCAGTGGCTGCCGACCTTCGTCGATCCTGACACGCCGACCTGTGAAGCCATGACGGTATTCTCGCCAATCTGTACGTTGTGTGCAATCTGGATCAGGTTATCCAGCTTCACGCCCCGACGAATGACGGTGGACTCCATCACGGCGCGATCGATGGTGGTATTGGCGCCCACCTCTACCTCGTCTTCTATCACCACGTTGCCCAATTGCGGGATCTTGCGATACGACCCATTCTCGGGTGCAAACCCAAAGCCGTCTGAGCCGACGACGGCGCCAGCATGCAGGATGCAACGCGCGCCGATAGTGCAGCCGTTGTAGATCGTGACGTGTGGATAGACGATCGTGTCGTCGCCGATCTCCACGTGGTCGCCGATGTAAGCGTAGGGATAGATGCGGCAGCCGCGCCCGATGACGCTCTGCTCCCCGATGTAGGCAAAGTGACCTACATAGCCGCCCTCGCCCACTTGGGCTGACGACGCGATGAAGGCTGAGGGATCGATGCCTTCTTTTTGTGTCCGGGTTTGCTCCACGAAATGGAGCAGCGAGGCCAACGCGGCGTAAGCGTTTGGCACACGCAGCAGCGTGGCTCCTACGTGCGCCGAAGGGTGGAAGTCGTCGTTGACAAGCACGATGGCCGCCTTCGTATCATATATATAATGTTCGTATTTGGGATTGGCAAGGAAGGTCAGGGTGCCCGGTTTACCTTCTTCTATCTTCGAGAAGCCATTCACTTTAGCTGTCACATCGCCATCGATCGTCCCGTGTAGGAACTCAGCTATCTGTCGAGCCGTAAACTCCATTCCGTGTCTTATTGTTATTAATCGCGCCAAAGGTAGAAGCTGTTTTGAATATGAAAGAGGTTTTCGCTTGATCGGAATGAGCCATCTACATAGCTTCTAAAAGCGTCTTTATGCTGATGAAATTTGGCAAGGCATCGATCTTCTTCTCCAGGATTTAACGTGGGCCCAGCGTAAGAAATTTTAATTTTTTCATTTGCCGGCGAGTCGTTTACCGTGTCGCCAGATCGCGTAGGTGGGGGCTGTATCAAAAGATCAGCCTTGGAAACGGCAAACACTTTGCCGGAACATTATGAAACGTGTGTTCGACGTAAAGAGATACCTCCCGGAAGCGAGTTGCCAGCAGGAAGGACACTAGATCTGCCCCTACACCCCCGCGATCCTGACATGCTAGCAAATGGAAAACTGAGACCTCTGCAAAACGAGCACATTTCCACGTACATCTCTAAGAGAATGAGCCATTACACAGAGATGTGCGTGGAAATGTGCTCGTTTTGCAGAGGTCTCAAATCATGGGTTCTATAACGAATCGTGTAGGTAAGCCCCAGATGCACGTGCCCATTTTTCCTTTTTAGTTCAATAGTATGCACTGCGGAAGGCAGGGTTATGCCTCACGCGTCGGCCGGAGAAGGGGATGAACTCTTTGGCTACACCGAGCAGCAGGCTGCTGCCGACGTAATGCGTGCGGATGCCGTTCACATGCGAGCGGTAGATGTCGGCCTCGTAACCGATGCGCACGGTGAGCGGCCCCACGGGCATGTCGGCCGTGAGGAGGTTGCGCAGGGCAAAGCGGTTGTGTAGCGACCCGAAGCAGACGATGCCGTCGCGATGGCCGAGGGTGAAGATCTCGTAGTACGACTGGCCGTAGTGTGGCGAGAAGAAGATGCCGACGAGGGGCAGGTCGGCCTGCCAGCGGAGCGTCACGGGGAAGCGCCGACTGAGGTCGAAGCTGTAGAGGGCGGCGAGGGAGAGGCCGAGGTCGTTTTCGAGGTGCAGCGCGGCGGGGTTGTTGCCCCCCTGCGAGCGGTAGACCGTGCCGAGCATCGTGCGGCCGGTGGCACCAACGAGCAGTCGCAGTCCGTCGACCGACCCGAGCTCGAAGCGGCGATGCACAGCGTAGGAATAATCGAGGAAGGCGGCGTATCCGCTCGACGTGCCGGCGGGGTTGCGTATCGAGGCGAAGTCGATGCGGAAGGCGCGTCGGCGCGACCAGTTGTCGTTGATGAGGCGCATGCGTTCGTTGGTGATGCCGATGCCCGTGCCGTCGTAGCCCACGTCGGAGAGGTAGGTGTTCTTCACGTAGCGGCTGCCGAGGCTGATCATCGTGGCCTCATTCACCGAGCGGGGAGCGAGGGTGGCGCCATCCGTCTGCGCACGGAGGCAGAGGGGGAAAAGGATCAATAGGAGGAGCATTTTCGTGAAGTCACGAAAATGGTCGGTGTTGTCCTCATCGTCGAGCCAAAATGGTCTACGGATTTCTTGGTGTACCTGGTGCGCCCTGAAAGGGCGACGAGTTACCCCGAATGGGGTAACGAGATTCCAGCCCAGGGTGTTACCCTGGGCTGGGTTGATCCACCCTTTCAGGGTGCATGCCTGTGGCACACCAAAAGATTCGCGGATCCATTTCTGCGTAACTATATCCATAGCCCAATCCTTCATCCCTCAAACAACGACATCTGCTCGCCCGGTGTTTCTGCGGGAGATTCCTCCTCGTTGTCTTCCGGTGCCTCCTCGTCTTTTTCTGAAGACACGGGCTGCACGCGGCGCCTCGGCTCTAACTCGTCCACCGACGCCACCGTGAACGTCGTCACCCGTTTGCCACGCGCCTTCACGCTCTTCACGCCCACGAACTCCGCTGCCTCGATCACCAACGGATCGCGATAGCTGTCGTGTCCGCCTAAGGTCACCTCGATGCGCGGATAGGCCTCGTCCGTCAGCAGGAAGAGCCGATGATGCGGATTGTCGCCCATCAGGTTCTGACGCTTCTCGGAGTCTTCGGATGGGAAGCGCTTCAGGTAGACGTAGCCCTGATCGGCATCGAAGTAGACGGCCGTCCACGTCTTGCGCGCGTCGTAACGCTCGATGAGCAGGATGTTCTCCTCATAATGGTTGCTCAGGTCGAAGCCCGTAGTGTAGAACTCTCCCGTTTGCAACACGACGAGGATGCGGTCGTCGCTGCGGAACTCGCCAAGCGCCTCGCCGCGACCGTCGTAGTTCAGGCGGAGCACGTCGCGGTCGAACCACACCTCGCGCCCGCCGAGCGTCGACGAACCGCGCTGCTTGAGCGAGATCTTATGGATCTCCGCCCGCGTCAGGATGTTGCCAAGTGAGGCGCGACCCTTGATCAGTATCTCACTGAAATCCTTCTCGAAGACGAGCGTCTTCTGCCGGAGCTTCGGCTTCAGGATCACCTTCACCGTCTCCGCTTCGCCATTCGGGTTGGCGCTGAAGTAGAGGATGCGCGAGCCCTCGGTGCCGCGCGTCACGTTGTACTCCTTGTCGCGTGTGGAGCCGGTCACAGCGAAGCGCTTGATGTAGTTGCATCCCGCGCGGCCGTCGCGATAGATCACGTTGTAGATCGTCCGTGTGTCGTTGCGATTGAAGACGTTGACGTAGATGACGTCTTGTCCGACAAAGATCTTTTCGCTCACCCGCATCACCTTGTACACGCCGCTGCGATAGAAGAGGATGATGTCGTCGATGTCCGAGCAATTGCAGACGAACTCGGCCTTCTTCAGTCCGGTGCCCACGAAGCCTTCCTCGCGGTCGTTAGAGCCGTTTAAGCCGCGGCTCATCCGGGAGGTCACGCGGGAGGACATCCTGAAGCTGATGGAAATCAAGATGGGTCGCATCCTGAAGTTCAACGCCGATCGCAGCGACGAGCAGATCGCGCGGCTGAAGGGTGAGATCGAGCGCGTGGAGCACCATCTGTCGCACCTCACGGATTACGCCGTGGCGTGGTTCGAGGGGCTGAAGAAGAAGTATGGCGCCGACCGGCCGCGGCGCACAGAGATCCGCAGCTTCGACCGCGTGGAGGCCACCAAGGTGGCCGAGGCCAACGAGAAGCTCTACAT
>MIQB01000046.1 GCA_002890585.1 Tannerella sp. oral taxon 808 | reverse complement strand
CCCTCCGCACTTACCCTCCGCACTCCTTTCCGGCCATGCAAGGCGACGCCTGCCGCGCGCTGCTCATCGTCTGCCGCGGGCGTGTCAACGCGTGGATGGCTGGCGAGGGCGGCAAGCAGATCATCGTGGAGCAATTCGCGGAGTGGGACGTGCTGGCGCCGGCCTTCCTCCTGGCCACCCGGAACGTCTACCCCGTCAGCGTGGAGACGACCACGGACTGCGAGCTGTTAGTCATCCACCGCGAGACGCTCCTCCGCATGCTGCACGCCGATATGCGCATGATGGAGAATTACCTGCGTGAAATCTCGGACAAGTGCTTCGCCCTGACACAACGCATCGGCAGCTTCGCCCTCAAATCGCTCCGGGAGCAGCTGCTGACCTACCTCCACACGCACGACACCTACGCCCGGCAGCAAGACATCGCCGACCGCTTCGGCGTGGCCCGCCCGTCGCTCAACCGCGTCTTGCAGGAGCTCTGTCAGGAGGGCATTGTGCAGATGGTGCACGGGAAGATTCGGCTGATCCGAAGGTTTGAATGATCGATGGTTAATGGCTAATGATTATCCCCCTTTTTCGCCCCTACTTAACTATTAGGCGACCACAAGGGGCACCCCTACTACTGGGCGACCACAAGGGGCGCCCCTACTACAGGGCGACCACAAGGGTCGCCCCTACCACCGCGGTCGGAAGGCCGCATAACTACCTATCCGATATGACAACACGATCCTGGCTTTGGGCTGCGGCGATGGCGGCCCTGTGCCTGCTCCGGGCGGGCGCACAGACGGCGAACTACACGCCGACAAAAGAGAACCTCCGGGCGCGCGAGGCGTTTCGCAGCGACCGCTTCGGCATCTTCATCCACTGGGGGCTCTACACCATGGCCGGCGACGGCGAATGGATGATGCACAACCGCAATGTGGACCGCGACGAGTACGCACGGCTGGCCGGCGGCTTCTACCCCGCCGCCTTCGATGCCGACCGATGGGTGAAGGCCGTGGCCGACGCCGGCGCGAAGTACATCTGCGTCACCACGCGCCACCACGACGGCTTCTCCATGTTCGCCACCCGCCAGTCAGACTTCAACATCATCGAGGCCACACCCTTCCGCCGCGACGTGATCCGCGAGCTGGCCGACGCCTGCGCCCGACACGGCATCCGGCTCCACCTCTACTATTCGCACTTAGACTGGCGCCGCGACGACTACTTCCCCCGCGGCCGCACCGGCCTCGGCACCGGCCGCACGCGCGAAGGCCGCTGGGACGATTACTGCGCTTTCATGAACCGACAACTCACCGAGCTGCTCACCGGCTACGGCCCCATCGGCGCCATCTGGTTCGACGGCATGTGGGACAAGGACATCTACCCCGACGGCGTGACCGACTCCACCTGGCACCTCACGCCGCAGTACGCGCTCATTCACCGCCTGCAGCCCGCGTGCCTCATCGCCAACAACCACCACACGACGCCCTTCGCCGGCGAGGACATCCAGATCTTCGAGCGCGACCTGCCCGGTGAGAACAAGGCGGGGCTTTCCGGCCAGGCCATCAGCCGACTGCCGCTCGAGACGTGCGAGACGATGAACCGTTCGTGGGGTTATCGCATGACGGATCGCGCATACAAATCCACGGCCGACCTGATCCGCCTGCTTGTCCGCGCCGCAGGCAACGATGCTAACCTGCTCCTCAACGTCGGTCCGCAGCCCGACGGACAGTTGCCCGATACGGCCTTGGCGCGGCTGCGTGAGATGGGCGCCTGGATGAAGACGTATGGGAAGACGATCCAAGGGACGCGCGGCGGCGTGGTGCGGCCACACGAGTGGGGCGTGACGACGCAACGCGGCCGCACGCTCTTCGTGCATGTCTTGAGTGACGCCGATCGCCTCATCTGCCTGCCCTACGCTGGCAACATGGTCAAGCGGGCGGTGGACTATCGCACGCGTGTGCCGGTGCGCTTCCTTCAAGACGCTGACGGCATCGTCCTCAAGCTCCCCACCACAGCCAAACCCGACCCGGACTTCGTGGTGGAGGTAGAGTTCGGCAACGAGTTGCCGAGTGATAAGTGACAAGTTACGAGTTACGGGTTACGAGTTACAAGTGACCGGATACTCGTAACTGGTAACTCGTAACCCGTAACTCATAACTATGAGCCAAGACTTGACGCGCGGAGCGGTATGGCGGGTGATCCCTGCCTTTGCGCTGCCGCTGTTGGTGGGCAACCTGACGCAGCAGGTGTACAACCTGACGGACAGCGTCATCGTGGGGCGCTTCCTGGGCAAGGAGGCACTGGCCGCCGTCTCGGCCTCCTTCTTCATCTATTACTTCATCATCTCGCTGGCTATCGGCGTGGGGAGCGGCATCACCGTCGTCGTCTCGCAGCGCTTCGGCGCCCGCGATCATGAGGCGGTGCAGCGTGCCTTCTCGTCGTTTCTGCTCTTCGCATTGGTAGCTGGCGCTGTGCTCTCTGTGGTCGGCGTCGTCGGGGCCGACGGATTCTTTCGGTTGACACAAACGCCGCCCGAGGTGATGCCCTACGCGTTGCGTTATTTCCGTGTCTATGCCGCCGGCACACTCTTCTTCATCCTTTTCTATAGCGCCCTCTCCATTCTGCGCGGCATCGGCGACTCGGTGCGGCCCATGCACTTCGTGCTGACCACGGCCGTGCTCAACATCGCGTTCGATCTGCTTTTCATCCTCGTGTTTCGTTGGGACATCGAGGGCGCAGCTGCGGCCACTGTTCTGGCGCAAGCCTGTGGCGTGGCGTTGGCCGTCCGGCATATCCGCCGTCACGAGCTGCTCTCGCTCCGCCGCCGCGACCTTGCCTTCGACCGCCCGCTCTTCCTTCTGGGCGTCCGCATCGGCATCCCCACCGGCGTACAGCAATGTGCCATCGCCATCGGGCTTGTCGCCCTCCTTGGCATCGTCAACGGCTTCGGCGCCGACACACTCACGGCCTATGGCGCGGCGGGCAAGATCGATTCCTTCATCGTGCAGATCATCCTCACGCTCTCCGGCGCACTGTCGGCCTTCTGCGGACAGAACATCGGCGCCGGCCGCCTCGACCGGGTGCATGCCGGCGTACGCTTCGCCATGCTGTTCAACGTCTGCCTGTGCCTCGTCGTGCTGGCCGCCATCCTCGCCTTCGGCCGGCAGATGATGGGCGCCTTCACCGAGGACGCGGACGTGATGGCCATCGGGCAGGAATACCTGACGATACTCGGCGCCGTGCTCGTCTTCCACGGTGCGCTCTGCATCCTCAACGGCGCCATGCGTGGCGCGGGCGACACACTCTTTGCGATGACGACAGGCATCGTCTCCTTTTGGCTCATACGCATCCCGCTGGCCACCCTCTTCAGTCGCACGTGGGGCCGCGTGGGCATCTGGTGGGCCATTGCGGCCAGCATCACGCTCGCCTTCGTCGCCACGCTCATCTATTACCGCACCGGGCGATGGAAGCGGCGGGCGGGATTGGGATAATGGTTAATTGTCAATGATTAATGATTACCCCGGAGACGCGGTAGAATGGCACTGCCTTATGACCACTTGATCGCCTGCTGCGTTGCTTCCGGCAGCAGTGTAAAAGAGCGGCGGTGATGCGGTGTGGCGCCAAACCGACGGATCGCGTCGCGATGAGCAGCTGTTGGGTAGCCCTTGTTCTTCGCCCAACCATAAGCGGGGAAATCTGCATCGAGCGCCGTCATCGCATCGTCGCGATACGTCTTAGCCAACACCGACGCCGCCGCAATACTCATCATCCGCGCGTCGCCGTGCACGATCGTCGCGTAGGGGATCTGCTCCGGACACGGCACGAAACGGTTGCCATCGATAAGCAGAAAGTCCGGCCGCAGACGCAGCCCGGCCACGGCACGATGCATAGCCAAGAAGGAGGCGCGAAGGATGTTCATCCGGTCGATTTCCTCCGCTGTCGCCACCCCGATGGCCCACGCCAAGGCCTCACGCTCGATCATCTCACGCAGTCGCCGACGCGCACGATCGGTGAGCTGCTTGCTGTCGTTCAGCTGCTCGTTGCGGAAGTCCGGTGGCAAGATGACGGCCGCCGCAAACACAGGTCCGGCCAGACAGCCACGGCCTGCTTCGTCGCAGCCCGCCTCCGTCCGGCCGGGTTCCAAAAAAGGCAGGAGCATCTCTCCCTTACTCCGCGATCACGGCCGTGCCCGCGGCCGTCACCATGAGCATGCTGTTACCGATCGTCTCGTAGTCCAGATCGATGCCCACCACAGCGTTCGCGCCCTGCGCCTGGGCATGCTCCGACATCTCGCGCAGTGCCGCGTCTTTGGCCTTGCGCAGCACTGCCTCGTAGGTGCCCGAACGACCGCCGACAAAGTCGGTGATGCTGGCAAAGAAGTCGCGAAACACGTTGGCACCGATGATGGCCTCGCCACTGACGACGCCGTAGTAGTGCGTAATCTTTTTCCCCTCTAAAGAGGGTGTCGTTGAAAGAATCATAGAGGTTTAATAAGTAATTAAAGGGTGAATAACTATCGATTAAAACATCTTCCGCGCCCGTTCGATGCCCTCAGCCAGCGCGTCGACCTCCGCCTTCGTATTATATAAGGCAAACGAGGCCCGCGCCGTGCCCTCCACACCGAGCAGATGCATGAGCGGTTCGGCGCAGTGATGCCCCGTACGGATGGCGATGCCGAGGCGGTCGAGGATCATGCCGAGGTCGTAGGGGTGGATGTCGCCGACGAGGAACGAGAGCACACTGCCCCGCTCCGGTGCCTGCCCGATGAGGCGCATACCAGAGATGGCGCCGAGGCGTTCCGTGGCGTAACACAACAGCTCGTACTCGTGGCGCGCGATGGTGTCGAGGCCGATGCGCTGCACATAATCCAATGCCGTGGCGAGCGCTGTGCTGCCGATGAAGTCCGGCGTGCCCGCCTCGAACTTGTACGGCAGGTCGTTGTACGTAGTCTTCTCGAACGACACATTGCGGATCATCTCGCCTCCGCCCTGGTAAGGCGGGATGCGGTCGAGCCACTCCGCCTTGCCGTAGAGCACACCCACGCCCGTGGGACCGTAGATCTTGTGCGACGAGAAAGCGTAAAAGTCCGCGTCTATCGCCTGTACATCCACCGCGCGATGCGCCACCGCTTGCGCACCGTCCACAAGGATGGGTACCCCGTGCGCATGCGCCACGCGAGCGATCTCCGCCACCGGATTGACCGTGCCTAACACATTCGACATGTGCGTGACGGCCACCATGCGTGTTCGATCATTGAACAGCCCCGGCAACGCTTCCATGTCTATCACCCCCCGCTCATCGATCGGGATCACGCGCAGCCGCATGCCTTGCAGCTGCCACGGGACGATATTCGAGTGATGCTCCATCGCCGTGACGATCACCTCGTCGCCCGGCCGCATCGAAGCGCGTGCATAGCTCGACGCCACAAGGTTGATCGCCTCCGTCGTGCCGCGCGTGAAGATGATCTCCGCCGCCGACGGCGCGTTCAAGAAGGCCCGCACCGATTCGCGCGCGGCCTCGTGCGCCTCCGTCGCCTGCTGGCTGAGGTAGTGCACGCCCCGATGGATGTTGGCATTGACATTGTAATAGGCTTCTTCGATCTTTTCCACCACGCAACGCGGCTTCTGCGTCGTCGCGGCGTTATCGAAATAAACGAGCGGCCGGTCGTAGACCATGCGCCGCAGAATGGGAAAGTCTTCCCGGATCAGTTGTATATCTAACATGGGCGCAAAAGTAGGGGCGCGCGGGCTATAGCCGCAATCAGCCCAGTCGCTTGCCCAGCTCTTTGTACTTTTGCCACTGAGATTTAACGAACAGACAAAAACCAAAACATCATGGATATAAATCAATCAAACGAGGAAAAGAATCTCCCGATCCGTCAGCTCGAAGAGGCTACTTCCTTCAGCAAGTATTACGACGACAAACGCTTCTGGCGCAAGGTGCGCCGCATCGCACAGAAGGTGGGTGGCAGCGTGCTCAAACCAGTGCTCATGCTTTTTTATATGATGAAGAGCGACTCCGTTTCGCTCAAGGACAAGGCATACATCGTCGGCGCCCTGGGCTACTTCGTCCTGCCGATCGACATCGTGCCCGACTTCATCGCCGGGCTGGGCTACACCGACGACCTGGCCGTCATCACGCTCCTCATCAAGTATCTCAAGGACAACATCACGCCCGAAATTGAAATGCGTGCCGACGCCAAAGTCCGCGACCTGATGGAGACGAAAGCGTAATCGGTTACGAGTGACCAGTTACGAGTTACAAGTGCCGGGTACTCGTAACCCGTAACCCGTAACTCGTAACTAATAGCAACGCCCCCTCCGACCCCATCTTCAATCTAACTCGAAGAGGTCGGAGGGGGCGTTGCGTTGAAGCACCTCTAATCGGAGGCAGCCGTCGCCCCGACCAATGCGGACGCCGTCAGCGATGAGGCGTCGGCTGACCGCCTCGTAGGCCAATTCGGGGCGGTTGTTCTCTCGGCTGAGGTGGCAGAGCCAGACGCTGCGCAGGTCGGGCGCGCGATGGGCCGCGAGAAAGTCAGCTGCCTCGCGGTTGCTGAGGTGTCCGCCGGGGCCGGCGATGCGCGTCTTGAGATAGTAGGGATAAGAGCCGTTGCGGAGCATATCCTCGTCGTAGTTGGCTTCGAGGATGAGGTGGTGGGCGCGAGCGATGTAGTGCGCGATGGTATCGGTCAGCCTTCCCACGTCCGAAGCGATGACTAAGCGCTGCGAGCCGCAGGTGATGAGGTAGCCGACATTGTCGCTGCTGTCGTGGGGGATGTCGAAGGCCTCCACGGTGAGATCGCGGATGGCGAAGGGCACGCCCTTTTCGATCACGCGTCGGGAGGAGCCGAGGGGCTCGTCGACGTAGCGGCTGCGGTTGATGCCGTCGTGCACGCGCTCGGTGGTGTAGACGGGCAGGTGGCAACGTTCGCCGAGGCAGCCGACGGTCTTGATGTGGTCGCCGTGGTCGTGTGTGACGAGCACACCTAAGAGGCGATCGAAGTCGAGGCCTGCATTGCGGAGCGCCTTGCGGATGGTACGCAGTCCGATGCCGGCGTCGATCAAGAGGCCGTAACCTTCAGTGCCAACGTAATAGCAGTTGCCGCTGCTGCCGCTGGCGAGGCTGAGGAAGTGGAGGGTCATAGTTATAGGATAGTTATGCGGCCTTGCGTCCAATTCTCTACCGGATTGGCATAGATGCCGAGGAAGATCTCCTGCAGTGTAGCCGGATCGCCATCAATCTCCTGCAGCATCTGTCGCATACGCGCTTCGAAGGCTGCGCGCGCCTCGGGGGTGTAACGGTCGGCGTAGGTGGACGTGCCACTACGGAGGTCGTGAGCGATGAAGTTGTTGTCGAAGAGGCGGTAGTTGCGGTGGATCTGCTGGTCGATCTCGTCGGCCACGGTGCGATAGAAGGCGTTGGCGTGGCGGACTTCGACGGTGTCGGAGAGGATGTTGTTGTCTAAGGGGCGGCCGATGGCGAAGTGCACGTATCCTTTGGGCTGCAAGATGCCCGTGAGGATGCTGTGTAGATCCTCGCCAGGCTGCTTGACATACTTCCGGCCGTCGCGGCTGAGGTAGAGTTCGCGCGTCTTGAGGATGTCACACGGCTCCCATTGGTAAGAGACGGCCACGGGCACAATGCGCAAGTCGCGGATGGCACGGACGGGATCGGTGCGATCACTGAGGGCGAACATCTTGACAATGCCGCGATCGGTCTGGTCGTTGCCGTCCTTCGTGCGACCGTTGCGCTGGGCGATCCAGATGGATTCGCGCTTTTCGAGCAGCGTGTGGCGGATGTACTCAGAGAGGTGGCGCGAGTCGGCCAAGAAGTCGTGCACATTGCTGCCACGCACCACCTTGAACATCTTGTTGGCGCGACCGATGGAGATGGCCGGTTCGCCCTGCATCAGGTTGCTACCGAAGGTGATCTCCGTAGTGCGGTGGCCGGCCTCGTGAAGCAGGTATTGCAGCAGCGAGGAGTCGAGCATGATGTCGCGGTGGTTGGAGACGAAGAGGTAGCGGGCGGCGGGGTCGAGTGCGTCGAGGCCGTCGACGGTCAGGTGCGTGATGGAGCGGCGGATGATCTGCAGGTTGACGTAATACATGACGCGCAACTGGAACTCGTCGGTGGTGCGGATGGCGCGGATCATGTGGCGCACCTCGTCGACGTCACGGTCGGGGAAGACGTAGCGCGCGAGCACGTCGAAGGCCTCACTGTCGGCGATGCGCTGCATGGCGGCGGGGATCTCGTCCGCGATAAAAGGTCGGAGGTCGTCGAAACGTTTACATAGCAGCGCATCTGCTGCGTTGCCTGCGCCACTCGGTGTTCGGTCATGTGCTTCAGCACACTCCCTCACTCTCGGTCTTGGACGCCTTGCATCTGCACTACTCTGCAAAGTTTCTTCTACTCTTTTATCTGTGGTACTCATTGGGGGCGATTGCGTTTGTCGATAAACTTCACCGGTTTGCGGCTCATGTCGGGGTGATTGATGCGGCGCACCTCGTCGGGCGACGAGACGGCGATCTCGGGGGCTACGCGGATGCGTGCGCGGAAGCGGTCTTTGAGCTCCTTGACCACATCGAACGCCGGCCGTTCGCGCAGCCCGACGCGGATCACAATGCGGTCGTTGCCGTACTCGTTAGCGCTGACTTCCATCACGTAATTCTCCACGTACGGTGTGTTGTCTAAGACGTCGAACACGGCGGGCGGATAGAGCGTCGTGCCCTTGTACTTCACCATGTGGTTCCGCCGGCCGATGATCGGGCTGATGCGCATCGTGGTGCGTCCGCAGCGGCACGGCTCACGGTGGAATCGCGCCAAGTCGCCCGTCTTGAAGCGCACCAACGGCATACCCTCCACGCCGAGCGTGGTGACGACTAACTCTCCCGCCTCATCGTCGGCCACAGGCAACCCATCGTCGCCGATCAGTTCGCAGATGATCAGCTCCGGGTGATGGTGGCCGCCACAGCCGCAGGGGCATTCGGTAAAGGTGGTGGCCATCTCCGTGGAGGCGTAAGTGGAAAAGAGTTCGATGTCCCACCGGCGGCGGATGCTCTCGCCGAGCAGGTTGA
The DNA here is from genome assembly GCA_002890585.1 of Tannerella sp. oral taxon 808. GTDB lineage: Bacteria > Bacteroidota > Bacteroidia > Bacteroidales > Tannerellaceae > Tannerella. The sequence continues at coordinate 7,951 of MIQB01000046.1, read as the reverse complement.
GCGAGAAGTCTTGTTCGCGGAGATTCTCGCCGATGCAGACGGCACGGCGCACGCTGCTGGCACGGTAATCGATGCCGTGCGCTTCGGCGTAATCGATGATGCGGGGGATAAAGGAGGGCACGACGATGATCGTGTCTGGCCGCACGCGCCGGATGGTGTCCCACTGAAGCTCGGGGATGCCGTTGCCCACACGCACGATGCCTGCGCCCAAGCGGCGGATGCCGAGGAAGTAGGCCAACCCGGCCATGAAGCGCTTGTCGATCGTCGTCATCAGTTGGAAGACGCTGCCCGGGCCAGCGCCGGTGCATGCGAAGGAGATCTGTTCGTTGTATGCCAAGCGATCGAGATCGGCGTCGGTCATGGCGAAGGTCACCGGGTCGCCGAGCGTGCCGGAGGTGGTGATATAATCAATGATTCGCGCGCGAGGCACGCAGACGAACTCCTCGTTGTGGAGCTGCAAGTCGCTCTTTTCGGTGAAGGGGATTGCGGTCAGATCTTCTAAGTGCTGCACCCGCTCCGGGTCGATGCCGTGTTCACGAAAGAGCCGACGGTAGAAGGTGGAATGCGTGTTGACATAGCGAAGCGCTTCCCGGAGTTTCCCCTCCTGAAAGCGCTTGATCACGTCGGCCGGTTGCCGCTCTATGTAGGGGGTTGCTGTCATTCGTTTGTTCCGTCGAAGAGTGCGGCCACCTCCTCGCGCGAGAGCTGGCGATACGTGGGGCGTCCGCTCCCGCCCGCCACTTCGGGGAAGGTTACTTCAAAATATTCCTCGTCGTAGAACGACAGCTTCGAGTGCGTGTCGGGGTTGCACTCCAAGTAGCGCACCTCGGCTGCGGACAATCCCTTGCGCTCAAAGATCTGCCGCGCCAGTGCGTAGCCGGCTGCCGTGACCGACGTGCCGGGGTTGTCTTGATAGAGCTCGGTGACGATCACCGTCACGGGCGCGCCCGGGCGGCGGATCAGCTTGAGGCCGCACTTCGAGGGTACGTCCCACTGGCCGGAGAAGTCGAACACTTCGTCGTAATATTTTTCGGGTACTCTCATTTGAACTAAAATCTAAAAATGAAGAAGGGAAAAACGATTCACCGCCTTGGGCTGAGGTGCCCGCCCGGCGTTTTTAGTTGTTCACTATCTGTTGTCTTGAGGAACTGCACCATTGCCTCGATCTCGCGATACCTTGGTTTGTCGTCCGTGAAGGCGGGGAAGATGCGGCGGATCGCGTCGTAGACGGCCCGCGTGCGAGGCGCCATCTGCGGTTGGAGCTTCAGGTAGTCCACGGCCTGCGCAAGGGCCATGAAGAGGATGGCCGTCACTTGGTAGGCATTCTCCACCACCCGCCGCGCGAGGAGCGCTGCGTTGGTGCCCATGCTGACGATGTCTTGGTTGTCGTTGTTGTTCGGGATGCTGTGCACATACATCGGGTTCGACAGCGTCTGGCACTCGGCCGTCGTCGACGTGGCTGTGAATTGCGCCGCCTGCATGCCGTAGTTCAGCCCCGGCACGCCGAGGTTGACGAAGGGCGGCAGGATGCCGTCGTTGATGCGGTCGTGGCAGAGGTAGTTCAGCTGCCGCTCAGCCAGCATAGCCTGCTTCGTGACGGCGATTTTCAGCTTATCCATCTCTAAGGAGACGTAGTCGCCGTGGAAGTTGCCGCCGTGATACACGTTGCGCGTCTCCGCGTCCACGATCGGGTTATCGCACGCCGAGTTCAGCTCGTCGATCAGCACCTCGGTGGCCCGCTCGATCGTGTCCCACACGGGGCCGAGCACCTGCGGCACGCACCGCAGCGAATAGTACGCCTGCACCTTACGCTCGAAGACTGCCTCCGTGTGCGGCCGGAACATCTCCGCTTCACGCTGCCTCAGCGCCCGGCTGCCCTTGGCCCACCGACGCATCTCGGCTGCCACATGGCGCTGCCCGGGGTGCCGCTTGGCCTCGTTGAGCACGGGCGACATGAGGTCGTCGTACGACGCGGCCACCTCGTTCATCATTACCGACGCGGCCACGGCCCAACGCATGAGGCGCCGCGCCTCGATGAGGTTGACGAGCCCGATGCCGGTCATGACGGACGTCCCGTTCGTGGCTGCCAGTCCCTCGCGGAGCCGGAGCTTGAGGGGTTGCAGCCCCTCTTCCTCCTCGAAGACGTCGCGCGTGGGCCGCAGCAGCCCGCGGTGGTAGACCTCGCCCTCGCCGATCAGCGCCAGCGCCATGTGTGCCAGCTGCACTAAGTCGCCGCTCGCGCCCACGCTGCCATGCTCGGGGATCATCGGGCAGATGTCGCGCCGGAGAAACTCTAAGAGCAGCAGCGGCAGGTCGCGGTGCACGCCGGAGCGCCCCTGAAGGAAGGTCACGAGCCGCACCAGCAGCGCCGCACGCACGCACGTCGGCTCCAACGGACGCCCAGCGCCCGTGGAGTGACTGCGTATGATGTTGTATTGAAGCTGTTCGAGCGCCGCGTCGTCTACGCGATACTGCGCCATCGGGCCGAAGCCCGTATTGATGCCGTAAATGATTTTGTCTTTGGAGAAATCACGAAGGAAGTCGAAGGAGCGATCCACCTTTTGCAGCGCCTCTGCCGCGATGTCTAACCTGGCCCGGCCATACAGGAGCGCTTCTACATCGCCCATGGAAAGGCCCTTCTCCTCGTGATACGTAACGGTTTTTTCTTTATCCATTATCGTGTGCACATAAAAAAAGGCATTCGTTCAAATGCCATCTTAAGGAGTGGTCCCACTTGGGCTTGAACCAAGGACTCCCTGATTATGAGTCAGGTGCTCTAACCAACTGAGCTATGGGACCTGTTTCTCTCAAATACTTGAGGGGGGCACCTCGCGCCCCGATCGAAACCGCGGGCAAATGTAGACCATATCTCCACTCTTACAAGTCGCTCTCTAAGCACGGGGGGCGCTCCGGGTACCGGCCGAATCATCAATCCGGGCTGTAGGCCCGGTGGATGATAGCCCAGGGCGAAACCCTGGGTGCCGGTTGGGGGGGGATCACCCAGGTACCGCCGGGCGCGTGCGTGCAATACAATTCAATCGTGTGGCGCCGGGGCGGCATCGTAGGGGCGAATAATCATTCGCCCCCACCGCATACGCCCCATATGTACCCGGCGGGTCGGATCATGCACCGCCCCATCCGGGTTCGCCCCGGGTGTGTCGATTCACCCAGGGTTGCGCCTCCGCCGAGGGTTGCGCCCCCACCCAGGGTTGCGCCCTGGGCTATCGTCCGGCGCCCCTACAGGGCGCTCCGGGTACCGACCGAATCATCAATCCGGGCTGTAGGCCCGGTTGTAGGGGCGTATCGCATACGCCCCATATGTACCCGGTTGCCGGATCATTCGCCCCTGTCGGGGCGTTTGGAGGGCGTATGCGATACGCCCCTACACGACCCGTTCGGATGGCGGGATTATTCGCCGCTACGAGGCTATGCATCCCCCTCACTGCCTACAGTGAAGGAGGCGGGGAGCCAGCGCGCATGCACACCCACTAATCCATGTGGCTGACACCCACCTGAGTTAGGAAGCCCTACCCTCCTAAGCTATGAGGCCCTACCCTCCTAAGCTAAGAGGGACACCCCTCCTAAGCTATGTGGGACACCCCTCCTAAGCTATGTGGGACTGCCGCTAAGCTATATGGGTCGAACCATCTAAGCTATATGGGTCGGACCATCTAAGCTATATGGGTCGAACCATCTAAGCTATATGGGTCGAACCATCTAAGCTACATGGGTCGACCCATCTAAGCTATATGGGTCGAACCAGCTAAGCTATATGGGTCGGACCATCTAAGCTACATGGGTCGAACCATCTAACCCATATGGCTGGTAGCCACATGAGCTAATGGGTGTATTAGCGCGCAGACAACAAGACCACCGAACAGCAACGTGCTCGGTGGTCTGATCCGCCCAGGGTTTTGCCCTGGGCTATCATCCCCCGGGCCTACAGCCCGGATTAATGTACCCGGTGCGGCCTGTAGGGCCGCCGGACGATAGCCCAGGGGGAAAACCCGGGCAGGGCGATTCAATTATTAATTACCAATGATCACCCGGGCACCCGGATCAATCATTCATCATGCACCCGCCGAGGCGGGGTGTCGTGGGGGCGAATAATCATTCGCCCCATCCCGGCGCACCCGGATCCCTGATCAATAGGGCGCTGCAAAACAGGGCCGAAAGCCGCTTGGGGAGCGCTATCTGAGGCCGTTTTACGGGCGATTGCCGCATTTCAATTTGTCTATCTTTGGCCGCTCAATCAGCGAGGGTGCCCTGTTTATGCAGCAATGATTAATTATCAATGATCAATGATCACCCCGGAGACACGGGGCAGCATGGCACCGCCCCGACCATCAATCATTGATAATTAATAATTGACCATTACTTACTGCAGTGAAACATGGGGCACCCTCGCTCCCCGAGGGGGGGGGGCGTGACAAGTAAAGAAACGTATGACGAAAAAGACAGGTAAAAAGAAGCGACAAGGCGGGTCAGAGGGCACGCTGGGGGAGGCGCTACGTTCGTTTTTCTCGAGCGAGCGGGTGTGGTTTCTCACGGGGCTGATCCTGTGTTTCGTGGTGATGTATTTAGGCATTGCGATGACGTCGTTCCTCTTCACCGGAGGGGCGGACCAGAGCGTGGTGGAGAGCATGCCGCTGGGCGATCTGCCGGAGGGTCATGCCGAGGTGGAAAACTGGGCCGGGGTGCGAGGCGCATATGTGGCCGAGACGGTGATGAACCGTTGGTTCGGAGTGCCGTCGTTCTTCATGCTCTTCTTCCTCGGGTCGGCGGCGCTGTGGCTGATGCGGGTGTGCCCCATGTCGCTGCTGAGGCGGTTCCTGCTATGCAGCGCCATGATGCTGTGGTCGTCCGTATTCCTATCGCTGGCGTTCGCGCGCACGGCGGGCACCACCTTCCTATACCCCGGCGGCCGGCACGGCTGGTACATCGCGGCGGCACTGCTGCGCAACATCGGCATGCCGGGCACGGTGCTGCTGCTAATCATCACGGCCCTCCTCATTGCCATGTCCACCAGCAGCCGGGTGATGCCCTTCATGCAACGGCAACTCGCCGTGGGGTGGAGGGCGCTCACGGAGAAGTGGCGCAGCAGCCAGGAGCAACGCCGCGTAAACCGACAAAAGCAGAACGAAGAGAAAGCCGCCGAGCCCACGCCAAGCCCGACTGTGGAGCCAGGGGCCTATACCTATAATAATAGTACCCCTGCCCAGCCAACGGCCTCGATCGAGGATGAAGGCTACGCGCTCGGTGAGGATGATGAGGACGAAATCGAGCCGACCTCGGCCATGAAGGCTGAGCCAAGCGAGGCAGCGGTGGACGCACCGACGATCTTCACCGTGGAGATACCGCGCGAGGAGGAGGCACAGGCGCCAGCCGAAGTGGTGGCCGAGCTGGGCGAGTACGACCCGCGCCTCGACCTCTCGAGTTATCGCTTCCCCTCCCTCGACCTGCTCAAGAAGTACGACCGCAACGACCGGCCAATCGACATGGAGGAGCAGAGCGACAACCAGAAACGCATCAAGCAGACGCTTGAGAACTTCGGCATCAGCATCTCATCGATCAAGGCCACGGTGGGGCCGACCATCACCCTCTACGAAGTCGTGCCGGCGCAGGGCGTGCGCATCTCCAAGATCCGCAACTTAGAAGACGACATCGCCCTCAACCTCTCCGCCCTCGGCATACGCATCATCGCCCCCATGCCGGGCAAGGGCACAATCGGCATTGAGGTGCCCAACAAGGATCCGCAGATCGTCTCCATGCACTCCGTCATCGGGTCACGCAAATTCATCGAAAGCAAATACGACCTGCCCGTGGCCTTAGGCCGAACGATCACGAACGAGATCTTCATGTTCGACCTCTGCAAAGCGCCCCACCTGCTCATGGCCGGCGCCACGGGCCAGGGCAAATCCGTCGGGCTAAACGCCATCATCACCTCCCTGCTTTACAAGAAACACCCGGCGGAGCTGAAGCTCGTCTTAGTCGATCCGAAAATGGTGGAGTTCAGCATCTATGCCGAGATCGAGCGCCACTACTTAGCCAAGCTGCCAGACGAGGGGAAGGCCATCATCACAGACTTCACCAAGGTGGTGCACACCCTCCACTCGCTTTGCAAAGAGATGGACAACCGCTACGAACTGCTGACCCGGGCGCATGTGCGCAACATCAAGGATTACAACGAGAAGTTCATCGAGCGCCGCCTAAACCCCGAGAAGGGGCACAAGTACATGCCTTACATCGTCGTCATCATCGACGAGTTTGGCGACCTCATCATGACGGCCGGGCGCGACATCGAAATGCCCATCGCCCGCATCGCACAGAAGGCGCGCGCCGTCGGCATCCACATGGTGATCGCCACACAGCGCCCCTCGACGAACATCATCACAGGCACGATCAAGGCCAACTTCCCCGTGCGCGTCGCCTTCCGCGTCTCGTCCATGATCGACTCGCGCACCATCCTCGACGCGCCCGGCGCCAACCAGCTGATCGGCCGCGGCGACCTGCTCTTCTCGCAAGGCAGCGACATGACGCGCGTACAGTGCGCCTTCGTCGACACGCCCGAGGTAGAAGCCATCTCCGAGTTCATCGGCGCGCAACCAGGCTACCCGACAGCGCTCATCCTTCCCGAATACGACCCCGAAGGCGAAGCCGACGAGAAGGCAGCCGCCGCCGATCTCTCCGATCGCGACCCCCTCTTCGACGAGGTCGCCCGCCTCGTAGTCAGCCAGCAACAAGGCTCCACATCGCTCATCCAGCGCAAGTTCTCCATCGGTTACAACCGCGCCGGGCGGCTCATGGATCAGCTGCAAAGCGCCGGCATCGTGGGGCCGTATGAAGGCAGCAAGGCCCGGCAGGTGCTGATACAAGACATCTATTCATTGGAACAGAAACTAAATACGATCAAATGATGAAACGAATGATTTGGATGCTCTCGGTGGCCATGCTCGTCGCCGGGAGCCTCTCGGCACAGAAAGCCGAGGCACTGTTAGACAAGGCCGCGGTGGCTTATGCGAAGTCGAATGGCATACAAGCCAACTTCGCGGCACAGGTACGCCACGAGAAAGCCGGCGTATCGCAAAGTTTCGAGGGGACAATCCGCATGAAGGATGAAAAGTTCGCAGTGATCACACCTGAGTTTCGCACATGGTACAACGGAGCCACGCAGTGGACTTACATGGTGCGCTCGAAGGAGGTGAACATCACTTCGCCAACGAGCGATGAGTTAGAATCGACCAACCCCCTGACGCTGCTGCGGACGTATAAGAAGAAGTTCACCGTGACATACATCGGGACGAGCACCTCCGGCAATGGCCGCATGGCCGACGACGTGGCACTCACACCACGCGGCCGCAGCGACATCGCCCGGGCCGAGGTGCAGATCGAACGCCAAACCTCCCTGCCGTCGCGCTTGACGGTGACGCTGAAGGATGGCATGCGTTGCGTGTTTCGCATCAGCCGGCTACAGACGGGCCTCAACCCCACCGACCGAATGTTCACCTTCAACCGGGCGGAATACCCCGGGGTGACGGAGATCGATTTACGGTGAGTCTACGATTACCTCTACCTAAGGGACAATGATTAATTGTCAATTATCAATGATTACCCCGGAGACACAGCAGAGTGGCACCGCCCTATCATTAATCACTAATAATTGACCACTACTTACTTATAACTTCTTGATGAATATGGAAAACGAGAAAGTGCGTTGCTTGATCATCGGCTCCGGGCCGGCCGGCTACACGGCTGCCATCTATGCCTCCAGAGCCAACCTGCAACCAGTGCTGTACGAAGGCATCCAGCCGGGCGGACAGCTGACCACAACGACGGAAGTGGAGAACTTCCCCGGCTACCCCGACGGCATCACGGGCACGGAGATGATGGCCGACATGCGTAAGCAGGCCGAACGCTTCGGCGCCGACATCCGCTCGGGCATCGCCACCGC